>JBLHGD010000028.1:0-13959 GCA_047616585.1 Candidatus Azotimanducaceae bacterium | reverse complement strand
ACCTATGTGAACACATAGGTCCGGCCTCTGTAGTGTGTATGTGAACACATAGGTCCGGCCTCTGTAGTGTGTTAATAGTTTCATTCTCGTTAGAATATTTTAGCATAGTCGTATACACAAAAGGCGTGGCGCCTAAGGCGTCGTACCTTTTTTCTCATACAAATATTGGACAAACAAAAAACTCCCCGAAGGGAGTTTTTTGTTTGATCACACTTTCGTGTCATCCAGAAACTGCGCGTCTAATTAAGCAATTACGCTAATTGGACTATGACTGTATAAGTGTCGAATCAGATACATACTCAGTAGTATCGTCAGGGACAGCTGTAGCGTCAGCAATTGCATCTTCAGTATCGCTGAATCCAATTGAATTCAAACGGAAACTGTACGTGCCTTCGTCTGTTGGGTTGTAAGACTCAATAGTCACAACCATTGTGTACGTCTCGCCTTCTTCGAGTTCGAAGAAGCCGTTATCTTCGTCAGCACCTTCGATGTCGTAATCGATACTTACAGCACCTCCTGTAGTAGCAGTACCACTATCAAGGATTTGGTAAGCAACACCAGTACCAACAGTTGCAGCACCTCGTGTGCTACTCGCAGCAGCAACCCATAGGTCGTCACCGAATGCAGTTACTTCAAACTCTAGGAACATTGTTCCGTAGTTAGAGTCAACAGCAACACCTGATACTTCGTGAACTGAGTCAGATGTATCTTTACCATCAGACGGTTCTGCAGACATAGTAAGACCTTCAAGTCGTACTGTGTGTGTGTTACCAGTCTTAGTACCACCAGTTACAACTACGTCGTCAGCACCATCAGCGTCAACATCAGAAGCTGAAGTTGAAGCGATGATAGTAGCGTCTACGAATACACTAGCTACATCCTCAAACTCAGCGTAGAGAACTGCTGTCGCAAGATCATCAGCGTCGATAGTAACGTCTCCGTCAATATCGAAGAAGATATCTGCTGACAAACCAGTACCAACATACGTATCAGCACCAAATGATTCTCCACCTATTTCTAGACGGAAGTCATCAACAAATGCATTTACGCTTGTACCGTCAGTACCACCAACTACTACGTGGAAAGTAATGTCATCAAGTTCGATGTCATTGTCACTATCCTCAGCAGAAAGGTCAACAGCGAAGATCACTGCCTCTACTTTGTCGTCCTCGTCTACTGCAAGTGTAGTACCGTCAGGATCTTCGTCAGAAGATTCTAGGTCCAGGTCGTCGTTATCACCTTCTTCGATAATTTCGAAAGTAGATGCGTCGGCTGCACCAGTTCCAACTTCAGTGTCAATGTCTTCACTATCTGTGAAGCGAAGTCCGTCAGCCTTTGTGTATACGTCCCAATCATCTTCGGTAGCAACACCACTAACGTCAACACCGCTCACAATAGATACAGCGAACACAATTTCACCAGTTGTATCTTCTTCGAAGATAGTGTCTAGACCAGTGATACGGAAGTCGAAGATATTTCCAGACTCGTCCCAGTCACCTTCGTCAGTTGCATCCTCTGAAGCAATCTTGTCTCCATCAACCCAGATAGAGATTTCGTCGAAGACATCCCAAGGATCTGCTTCTCCGGTAGCACCGATAGCTGAATTGTCAAAAGTAAGATCCACTCGCTTAAGCATAGCGTCACCATCTTCTACGTCGAATTCAACTCGGTGTACTGCTACGTCTTCTTCTCCTTCAGCAACTTCGTCTTCTTCGTCACGGCCTTGCAGAGAGTTTACATCTGTTTCACCGCCACTAAGACCGTCACTGTTGCTAGATGATGAGTCATCATCGTCAGATGAATCATCAACTGCAACGTCGTCATTCATAACTGGCGCAGATGCACAAAGCATATTTGCCTTAGCCATTGTTGACGGACCGAAGTATCCTGTTGGATTCACAAGCCCTGCTGGTGAAAGGATATCTGTTCGGTACTTTGTCTGGAGACTAGATACTGCAGCAGCTGTAGCTGGACCGTAGTAATCTGTTTCCGCTCCTACTGAACCTGCACCTGAAGCTGCAACACGAGTGTCGCTGCTTGAGTTTAGGAACTGCTGAAGCTTCATCACGTCCGCACCTGTATCGCCACTTAAAAGTGAACGTGTCCAAGTGTAAGGACATGCTGATGATGAACTCATTGTTGAGTCATCATCATTTAGTGATCCTGTAAGCGTTGCAATAAGAGCTGTAAGCTCTGCAATTTTCGCTTCCATTTCACTTTCTGTCATTTGTGCTTGAGCTGGTGCTGCAAGTACAAATGCAGTTGCAAGTGCTACAAAAGCTACTGAAGCTTTCATAAACACTGAATTTGCAAGTGTCATAATTTAATTAATTTTTTTCTCGTTAGAGAATTACTTTTAACGTAAGCTAATAATAAGAATTAATTCTTATTTGCGATACGACGTTCGTTACGTTAAAACGTACGCGTATCACAATCTACACCACCTTATACATATAATATGTATAAGCCAGCTGCAAAATCGGTCTGTCATTCAATCATAGGCAACCATGGACGGGAAAAGGATATACAGAAACCACGAACCTTTCGTGGGAAAAATTGTTGATTATATATTCAATTATCAACGAACATAACACCCGAACGCTCTTCAATAAAAAAGCGTGCTGAGCACTCCCCTATAGTATATAAAACTACGGGTAAATCAAGCCTATTTGTATGTGGATAGTGATATGCTCAATAACTCACAAGACAATCAAACTTTATGCGGTACTCATCTTTTGGTGCAATAAAATGCAAAATAAGTCCGCAACTACTGAATATGACGACTCAACATACGAATTCTTACCTAGCGCAAGACATTACATAATACGTTTACAAAAGCACAATATCCATGCGAAAGATTGAGTATACCAACTCAAAACACTGACTATTGCATTACCCGCAGTGCCGAAATACAAAACACATGCGTCCTATATAAGGACTTTAGAACTATAGGACAACGCAAAGTTAGACCGTGTAAATATCAGTTTAAAACAAGGAATATTTTGACCAGCGTCGCTCACCATGTCTTTTAACAATATTGTCCTCTATCATACCGTTCAGTTCACGCTGGATCGTTTTTTCACTAACGTCGCTTACAATGTCAGATATGTCCTTAATGGACGCGTCGCCTTTAGCTTCAAGTATTGTCTTAATACGTTCTCTTCGGTCTGACTGCATTGGGATTGACAGCTTCTCTTTTGGAGATGTTTGTACCTGTGAGCGTACTGGTTTTGAAGGTGCATTAACCTCACGCTGTGGTGAGTCTCCAAACACTAATGAGTCAGAATCCTCACTTGTATACTTATTCATGCCGCGTAACACTGCATCAATTTCATTTTTAAATACTGTCAAAACCTGTGGTGAGACTACCCCCGCAACCTGTGCGACCGTGAGTTTGCTCTCAAGCGAAATCAGGGCATGCGCTACCGCGCGCACAATATCTTCTGCAGCGTATACGCGGCTCTCCAATGACTGTAGAATCGCGTCGTGCACGGACCGCGCTGCGTGCTGTATGTCCTCAATATGAGACTGTGTCTTAGAGTTATTTTCAACACTATTGAGTATATAAAAGACAACAGACACAATTCTTTCTGTCTTTTTAAATATATACTTATAGTATGACTCATCTTGTATCAGTCTCTTTGCTGATTCAGTGGCCTTTAATATGTCTCTTGTGTCCATTATAATATGTTTATGTGTCTTATATAGTGTAGTACCTTATGTCTAAGACACACTATATATGAGTCATAGAATCTTGCAAGTCCCTTGAAACTGTCTTTTTAATCTTTTATCTATGATTTAAGGGCCTATATGGAAATGTACATGGTATTATTGTATGTACATTAAATTTTAGTAGCAATTACCATGGCACGAAGAAAGAAGAAGTCAGACCGAAAACCATTTTTTGACGACCTGTCACCGCATGCAAAACAAGCAATTGGCGCTGTTGCGTTTGTTGTTTTGGGGATATTTTTTACGCTTTCCTTGTTCGACTTTGCTGGTGACTTAGGCAGATGGATACGCATAGCGCTCGACACATTATTCGGCGGCGGCGCCTACCTTGCTCCATTTGTATGTGTATTTTATGTATACGCACTTCTCAATCCACGAGAGGACCAAGAAGTAAGCACCTCAAAAATCATTGGTATCGCACTTCTCTTTGTGTCTCTTTTAGGTCTTTTGGAACTGTACAAAGTAGATATGGGCGGATGGGTTGGCTGGCTTATTGAATTCCCTCTTGCCTACCTAATGGCACCGCTTGCAACTGGTATTGTGCTTGGAGCTACGGTTTTAGTGAGTTTGTTTTTGACATTCAATATTGGTATTCACAATCCATTCGCAAAACAAGAAGTTGAGGAACTTGAAGAAGAAGACGAGTACGAAGAGGCCGAGGAAGAAGACGAGGAACTTGAAGAAGACGAAGAGGTCGAGGAAGAAGAGGTCCCAACTAAAAAATCTGTTAAGGAACGCCTTGGACTATCTAAGAGTGCCGATTTTGCCGTTTCTAGTTTTTCAGGCCCATATGCCCCTCCTCCACTTTCGCTTCTACATAAAGACAAAGGCAAAGCGAAAAGCGGTGATGTGAAGGCAAACTCAAACATCATCAAACGCACACTTAAAAAGTTCAATATCGAAGTTGAGATGGATGAGGTGCAAATTGGACCGGCAATCACTCGATATGCCTTGAAGCCTGCTGAAGGAGTACGCATCTCTAAAATAGTTGGTCTCCAGAAAGAACTTGAGTTGAACCTTGCTTCTGGAACTATTCGTATCGAAGCTCCAATCCCCGGAAAGTCACTTGTTGGTATTGAGGTACCAAACATCACGAAACCTTCTATTGGTCTCGCCTCCCTTCTTGCGTCACCTGAATACACTGACTCACCTCAGCCATTACTGGTAGCACTCGGGAAAGATATTACTGGCAAGCCTGTATTCCAAAATGTTGCGCGAATGCCGCATGGTCTGATTGCGGGAACTACTGGTGCTGGTAAATCAGTCACGATCCATAACCTCATCGTCTCTCTTCTGTTCCGCAACTCTCCTGAACAGCTTCGATTCATCATGATCGATCCAAAGCGAGTTGAATTGACGTTCTATGACGGAATCCCCCATCTTCTTACACCTGTCATTACCGAAGCGAAGAAAGCACTCTTGGCACTGAAATGGGCAATCAAAGAAATGGAGCGGCGGTACGATGTGCTGCAGACTGAAAAAGTGCGTGACATTGGCTCATACCACAAAAATATTTACGATCCTGCGAAGGATGAGTGGGGGAAAGACGGGTCACCCGAGGAAGAGAAGGACAATCTGCCAGAACCAATGCCCTACATTGTCATCTTCATCGATGAACTTTCAGATCTCATGCAGGCATACCCTCGAGAATTAGAGAGCTCTATCGTCCGGCTCGCACAGATGAGTCGTGCTGTCGGGATTCACCTTATTCTCGCAACGCAGCGTCCGGAAGTGAAAGTCATCACGGGGCTCATTAAGGCCAATGTTCCCTTCCGTATTGCACTTAAAGTGAACTCACAGATTGACTCGCGAACGATCCTCGACAAGGTCGGGGCTGAAAAGCTGCTTGGCAAAGGAGATATGCTCTATCATTCTTCTGATAGTCCAGACTCAATACGTGTCATGGCGGCATATATTACCGAGGAAGAAACAAAGCGAGTGGTCGACTACCTCAAAAATCAATCAGGTGCCCAGGAACTCGATTCAATCAGCTTCGACGACAACAAAGACAGCAATCCTGACGCTTTCTTTGAGTCCATGGCAGGAAATGATGACGATGACGACCTATACGAAGAAGCTCGAGACGCGGTCGTTGAAGCTGGAAAAGCATCAACCTCATGGCTCCAGCGGAAATTCCGTATTGGGTATTCACGAGCAGCACGTTTAATGGATATCCTTGAAGAACGCGGTGTTATTGGAGCCGCGGACGGGGCAAAAGCACGTGAAGTACTTATGGGAAATGATGAGGACGAGGACATGGATGAGGAGGATGGGGCAGAAAAATAATAGCTATGTCCCCTATTCGTACAGATTCAGTTTGGCCTTCACATATACTTACTTATGTATTTATTGGTATTGTGGTATTGCTTCTATTCTCGTATATCATCTTCCAAGCGCGTCTTCTCATAGCAGGGCCCCAAATTACTCTTGATTCAATCCCTCAAACGATACAAACCGAACGCACTGTCACAGTAAGTGGATCTGCCGAGAACATAACTGAAATAGCACTTAATGGGCGACCAATTGTGACCAATGAGAGCGGTCACTTCAATGAGACCATTGTGCTGCAAAACGGGTATACTATAATACGTATCGATGCGAGTGACCGATACGGGAGAGGGACAAAAGTTGAGCATGAATTTGTGTACACTCCCCTTTCATTATTACCAAATTAATTTAATACATATGGCAACAAAGAAAACAAAGAAAGTTGAAAGCAAGACCATTGAGAAAAAATCAGATTCTCCGGCATCTGAAGCAAAGACCTCAGTAGACATAAGCGAAACGTTGCGCAGTATTAAAACAAAATTCGGTGACGAGTCCATCATGATGCTCGGAGACACTAAGAAAGTAGACATCGATGTGGTTCCTACAGGATCAATTGGCCTTGATGACGCACTTGGTATTGGCGGCCTTCCCCGCGGACGAATTATTGAGATTTACGGCCCGGAATCATCAGGAAAAACAACCCTTGCATTACATGCTGTTGCTGAAGCACAGAAAACAGGTGGGATATGCGCGTTTATTGATGCTGAGCATGCAATGGATCCAGAGTACGCAAAAAACCTTGGAGTCAAACTCGATGAACTGTTGATCTCGCAACCTGACACAGGTGAACAAGCTCTTGAGATCGTTGAGTCACTGGTTCGCAGTGGAAAAATTGATGTCATTGTCATCGACTCGGTTGCAGCGCTTACGCCCCGCGACGAAATCGAGGGTGAAATGGGTGCACATCATGTTGGAAAGCAAGCGCGGCTTATGAGTCAGGCACTTCGTAAACTCACGGCGATTGTGGCTAAATCAAAAACTTCTGTAATTTTTATCAACCAAATCCGTATGCAAATCGGAGTTATGTTTGGTAACCCTGAAACAACTCCAGGTGGTAAAGCCTTGAAATTCTACACCTCAGTACGACTCGATATCCGACGTATTGCGCAGATCAAAAAGGGTGACGAGGTTGTCGGAGGGCGACATAGAGTGAAAGTGGTGAAAAACAAGGTTGCTGCACCATTTCGAACTACAGAATTTGACCTCATCTATGGCGAAGGAATTAGTCGTGAAGGCGAACTCTTGGCGCTTGGGGAGAAGTACAATATGGTAGCCAAGGCAGGATCCTCATACTCATATACTCCCCCAGGAGGAGATGAGTCTACAATTGTGAAACTCGGGCGCGGATATGACGCGGCACGAACTACACTCAAGGGAGACAAGAAACTCGCCAGTGAGATCTTGAAGAACATCAGAAAAGCTCTGAAAGAAGACGCTTAGGAGAGCAGATACAAAAAGAGGCGGGCCAGTTTGGCCCGCCTCTTTTTGTATCTGCTCTCCCCTCCCTTTTTTACACAGCTTGCATGTGCGGCACAAACAGTGCACGCACCTGCATCGGCACAAAAAGAAGTGTGAACGTGAGCGCTCCAATTGCCATAAGCGTCAGTACCTCTCCTTGGAAGACAGCACCTATAACAAACTGTGGTAAATTCGCAAGATTTGTCGCAAGCATGTTATCAATGACACTACTTACGTGTACCATCTTCGCAAAGACAAACAATGCTAAACAAAAAAGCGAAAGTTGGAGTGTGAGTGTATGCGTCACAGTGCGTCTTGCGAACGCATAATACACGCGACGCATGATTTGTTTTTGTAGTTGATTGCTGTGTGTTGCCATAGTAATAAAATTATACAAATATGTTCATTTACTACATGCAGTATGTAAGGTGAGTCACCTGCCAGACATCGCACGTAGAGTATGTATCCTTTAATACATACACCACAAGCAAAAGGTTACATTATTGCAGAAGTAGTTCCGCCTCCTCATCACCAGCTTCTTTTTTAAATGCAGCTTTTGCACGATGAATACGCGCTTTAATAGTCCCAACTGACTCCCCTGTCTCATTCGCAATATCCTGATGACTCCAACGTTCGAGGTAGTGCAATTTTAATACATACACAAAATGTTCTGGCATACGTACGAGCACACGATCGATACCATCTCGCTTTTCTTCAAAACCTGAGTGTTCACTTTTATCTCCCAGCATCTGTTCAAACTCAGGATCGAGATTCATGACCCGCTGACCATCCTTCACACGTTTTTGATATCGAGTAAATGCAGTATTGATAAGTATTCGATACGCCCATGAAGTAAACTTGGCACCTTCCCGCACTTCAAACTTATCAGCATTCAGGTAAATTTTTGTAAATGCATCTTGCACAATCTCTTCAGCATCCTCTTCATTTCGTATAATACCGCGCGCCTTACGCAAAAACGCGTCTTGGTGTCGTTCGAGCAAAACCACGAAAATCCACGGCTCTTTTTGACTACGCGCTAAAATCTCCTCATCAGAGAGCCCTTTTGCATAGTCTGTGGTTGTAAGTCCTAGCATAGGCTCCCACTATACCACTCTAAAAAATTATATACAGTTGTCTACTTTTGCCTTTCGTGTCCGATTCTGTTATAAATATGCCTCAAATACCGTGGCGAAAGTTGAATACAACCAAATACTCCCCAAAAAGACAGTTATTATGGACAACGATCCATTTATAGTACTCAGTTCATCCATCTCTAAAAAGGATCGTCAGAAAGCTAGTAACGCAGTTAAGATGAAGAACCTCCGTACCGGAGGCGTGGTTGATAAAACATTTCACCAGGCTGACGTACTGCAAGAAGCTGATATTGAGAAGCGAGACGTTAAATACCTCTACAACAACCGCGGTGAGTATTTCTTCTGTCCTCCCAGTAATCCAAGCGAACGATTTAGTTTAAGCTCTGAAGTTGTTGGGGACATGGGAAAATACGTCACCGAAAACACGATAGTGGAATCACTGATGTTTAACGACGCCGTCATGAGTATCCTCACCCCTATTAAAGTAGAACTGAAAGTTACCGAAGCTTCCGAAGCGGTAAAAGGAAACACCTCATCGGGCGCTACCAAAGAAGCCACCCTAGAAACCGGCCTACTAATCCAAGTCCCCCAATTCATCAACCAAGGCGACACCGTCTCCATAAACACCGACAGCGGACTGTACTCTGAACGCGTGACCAAGGCGTAAGTTAGTCCAAAGCTAAAAGCTTAAAACTCCATGTAAAAAGCCGCTTAGGAAAAGCCATGGTTTACTTGCACTGTGCGTTTATTGTATTAAACTAACTAAATGGAAAATTCACACGAAAGTGGTCTAGCGTTACCCACAATACCTGAGGTATTTGCCGAAGTCATACCCCCTGGTGAGGAACGATGGAATAATGCCACTTGGAAAGCCATCGATACAATTATTGCTGAAGACGGTAAAAAACTAGTATCTGATCCGAAAGTAATCGAATGGGTGTTTGTTGGTCTCGAAGATCAGCACCTAGACATACAGGATCTAGCTGCATCAGTTGCCGAAGTATGTGAAACGGACAATCTTACTCCAGACCAAGTGACAGATTTGGAAAAAATTATAAACCAGGGATGGAGAGAGCTGCCTGTTTTATTTCATCTTGCGGCAGGCATCATTAAACGATCCCACGACCAAAAAAGTGAGCGGGGTGCAATTGAACTCCTAAGTGCGGCTCTGCTCTCTGACGACAAGGATTTACGATCCGCTGCTGAAACGTTCAATGAAAAACACCAACTTATCAGTACCATATCGTAGTTCACTCATTACTTACAAACAAAAGGCCGGCAGCTATGCTGCGGGCCTTTTGTTTTTTCGACTTCGAAAAGTCTTAATAGCTTACGTACGGCATCAAAGCCATAAATCGCGCTCGCTTTGTTGCTCGTGCGAAGTCTCGCTGTTGTCGGGCTGAAAGGCCTGTGCGCTTGCGACCGAGCATTCGTGAGTGTGGGTTCACAAGAGCAGTAAGACGTGTGATGTCTTTGTAGTCGATGTGTGATAGTTCGTTTTTTGTTGTTTCTTTTTCTTCTGACATGGATTAGTTCGTAGTTAATTTAGTTCGTAGTAAGTAGTTAGTAGTCTGTAGTTTTGTCGTGTTCGTGCACACAATCCTTTTAGAGGGATAGGTGCTCCGTTTCTTTTAGAGTTTCAAGCTGCCCCAGATACGAGGCGCGGGAGGAAAATAGTATGAGCGGTAGATTGCTACCGTGAACTACTATTTTACCGAACTGCAACGAAGTAGGTGGGGTAGATCTGAGACTCTAAAAGGGGATGTCTTCGGGGTTGATCTCTTCTTCGGGGTAATCCGGCGTCGCCGGCTTCCTCGTATCCTCCCCTGTAGAACCAGTACTTGCTGCTGCAGGAGCTGCTGCAGCTGCTGGCGCCGCAGCCCCACCTGGACGTGGTCCAAACTGTACTCGGTCTGCAATAACCTCTGTTCGGTACTGCTTGGTGCCATCAGCTTCCCAACTTCGCGTTTGTAACCTCCCTTCCACATATGCGCTACTTCCCTTTGTGAGATATTTTGCGCAATTCTCTGCCTGATTACCGAATACCGTAATGTTGTGGTAGTCGACATTTTCCTGACGCTTACCATCTCTATCGTTGTATACGCGATTTGTTGCAAGTGAGAATGAACACACGTTTACTCCACTTGGAAGTGACTTTAATTCGGGATCTCGTGTGAGATTCCCATAAATCATTGCTTTGTTGAGGTACATATAGTTAGTTGTTAGCTGATGTAAGTTGGAAGTGTATAAAGTTGAAAGTTGAAAGTGGGAACGACGCTCCCCTTTGGGATCTTTTAACTTTTGTCTTTTTACTTTTATCTAGTTTAGTATACCCGATTATTTCCTAACGTTGTAGGCTATGATTCCTTCTTTTCAGCAGCTTCTGTTGTCTCTTCTTTTACTTCCGTAGTCTCTACAGCTTCTGCTGGTTCCTCCGTCTTAGTCTCAGTTTTTGTCTCTGGGACTACTTTTGATTCATCTACAGTTGTCACCATCTTCTGGTCACCAAGTGCTTCATGGAACAGAAATGGCTGTGCCTCTTCTGCTTTTGTGAGCTTGATCAGTAGGTGTCGCAAGAGATCAGTACGATGATCCATTTCTACATTGATTGTAGTAATTTTATCTGGTGTCGCGGTAAAACGAACCCATCCAAAATATGCGCTACTAAACTTACGATTCTTCCCCTCCATGTGCTGTACGATATCGTACGCAAGATCAAATCGTTCGGGAGCTTCTTCATCGAAGAGTTCCCCTCCATCTTTTGTAATGATGTCTTTGAGTCCTTCAAAGACACTTTGGACTTCCCCTTCAGCAACCGTTGGAAGTACGTGGAAAGCGAATTCGTAGCTACTTTTCTCACCCGGGAGAGAAGCTTCTACAACCGCTTCGGCTGCTGGCATTTTTGTTTCTGCCATGTATATTGACATTAAACCTTATAACGACGCTACGCTACCACAAATATCGCCTATTTTCAATAGATCTCCCGATACAAAAAGCGTGCTACAATTCCTCAATGCAACGGGGTTCCAAAAAATATATCTACACACTCAGCGCTCTGGGGATACTCCTTGGTGTGTTTCTATTCGCAACATATACTTACTGGGACAGGTCTGAAAAACAAGCAGCTCACATAACTGAACTCAAAGCAAGGATACAAGTACTACTATCTGAAGCAGCAGAAGCGTCTGACGCGCTAGACTTGGCGAACGGCACAATTGACGAGCTGGCATCCCAGCTTGATCTAACCTCAGAAGAACTTGATGAACTTGAAGACGATTACCGAAAGGAAAAGCGAAAAAACGATGACTTCGAAGATCAGATTAATGAAATTGCTGGCACAGTAGGCACTCTCGATAAACTCTCAAAAACAGACAAAGAATTGCTTCAAAAATATTCAAAAGTATATTTCCTTAATGAAAACTATACCCCGTCCAATATAAAGCAAATTGATGAGGACTACATACTTGCTGGCAAGGACCCCCAGTTCTTCCATGGTGACGCGTTACGATATCTTGAAGATATGATCGATGAGGCAAAAGATGACGACGTGACACTTAAAGTAGTCTCTGCATTTCGTTCTTTTGATGCACAACAAGATCTCAAAGGCCAATACACACAAGTCTATGGTAGTGGCGCAAATACATTCTCAGCTGATCAAGGCTACTCAGAACACCAACTGGGTACCACCCTTGACCTCACTGACCCAACAACCGCTGGCACATACACGAGTTTTGCGCAGACAGAAGCGTACGAGTGGCTACTTAAACATGCCCATAAATTTGGATTTATCCTTTCATATCCCGAGAACAACGGATTCTATATATTTGAGCCATGGCACTGGAGATTTGTAGGAGAGGACCTCGCAGACGATTTGCGCGATGATAATAAATCATTCTATGATCTAGACCAGAGAGAAATTGATGAGTACCTCATTAAAATCTTTGATTAGTATGCAAAATGCATGCGACATGGCCAGAACTAACACCTCCAGCTTGTTGTCAAACTATCATTGACTTACCTCGTAGCAGGAGTATGAAGGTCATATACGGTAACCGAAAGGAGGACACCGTGCGAAACTCTACATTTCAAGTGGTTACCTTAATGGTAACCTTGTGTAGCTCTAGTCTTTCAGCGCAGGACACCGCTCCGGACACAACGTACACTGTAACCGGTGCGACGGCTGAACTGAGCAATCGAGGCGACATACTGTTCAAACTTAGTCTGGAGATACAGACCAGTGCTGTATATATACTTTTGACACAAACGCCATACAAGCTCTACAACAAAGACCTGCTAGAAGTACCGCCTGAGGAATTAGACTGTGGTAAACCAAACTATCAAATATCGTCTGCATCGATAACGGGACAGTACCGTCATCAGAGCATCACGATAACAGTGCGGTACACAGTACTGGTTGCTGGTAAATACAAACTGAAGGTGCCGCGCATCGGCCTGGACTCTCTGGATGGAAGCGGAGAACCTTGGTTTGAAAAAATACCCGAGAGCGTTAAAGCTGAGACTCCATCTGTTCCCGTTAACGAAAAGGACGTGGTCTGAACATTAACTTCTCCACAAAATATAGAAGTATGTAGAAGAATATGGAAGCTTACTCATCACTGGGTAAGCTTCTTTATTTTGGTATACTACATTCACTATGGACACAAAAATTTCACATGACAGCGAAGTGGCAGCGCACGGACAGCAAGTAATCACGGCCTGTGCTCTTATTCATAAAGATTTTGATGGTGTTAAAAAGATTTTCCTTCCCAAACGAGCAGACACAAAGAAGTTTCTTCCTAGCGTATATGAAATACCTGGCGGACATATAGATTTCGGAGAAGACATCGTTGTTGGTTTAAAACGTGAGATTAAAGAAGAGTTTGGAGCAGACATTTCCGTTGGAGACCCGTTTGCTTCGTTCACGTACGCTAATGAAGTAAAAGGTTCCCATTCGGTAGAAGTTATTTACTTCGCTAGATTCACCTCCCCTATCGAGGATATTGAGCTACATCCAGACGACCACTCAGAATATGGATGGTTCAGTGAGGACGAACTTGAAAAAGTAATGACTGAAAACAAGCGTGGTGATGATCCTGAAATTCAAGCGCTTAAAAAAGCTTTTGAATTAATCAAAGGAGGTTCACTCCAGTTTAATTAGAGTCCGCTACCAAGTATCAACAATCTTCAAGAAGTTAGCACACTCCATTTCAATCAAAGAGATTCTAACTTGGTACAAAGTATTCCACTCTTTAAAACACAGCCACCCGTTAGGGTAGTTTTGTGTTTTACTACACCACACTTTTCTCAAAACAATGGTGACTGTCCCCATTTCCACTGTCCCCATTTC
>JBLHGD010000027.1:0-14566 GCA_047616585.1 Candidatus Azotimanducaceae bacterium | reverse complement strand
GTTGCGGCAGGAAATCGTATCGATATACCCGCAAACACGAAGCATTCAGCCGTGGTTGGTCCCGAAGGAGTGATTTATATAATTGGTGAGAAGTGACTCAATGTCACTTCGCAAGACTTTGCCTGATATTTTGCAAAAAATATCGACAAAGTGTACAGCCTCTGTAAGAGGAGAAGTGACTTACGCTGAGACAATTCCCCAAGTTGTTTCAGCTTCGCAAGACAAAGAGACATTAAAAGCAACCGCTATGTTTGATATCATCAATGATATCAAAATTTTAATTCATACAGGTACCTATATCATTAATGATATACAAACCCCATATACTGATACAAAACCTCACATGACCGACCTGTGGGGCCCAACCATAAGCAGCATTTTCTGACCTTGACACCTATAAAAAGCTGTAGTATTGTTGTATCGGTTGTTTTTAAAACTTGTGTGCCGTAGCAGAAAGTGCCTGATTTTCAGACTTTTTCTGCTACGGCGCACCCAATTCGGGAAGGCTAAAGCGTGCTCCTTAGGAGAAAGAAAATGTCGAAAGATATGCTTGGCTCGGTTATCCGAGCCGCCGTGAGCGTCCCTCAGGGACGCATGGAGTTGCTGGCGCGAATCGCAAGCGATCTTGCGAACGATAACGCGCATGGGGACGACTGGTTCGCACACTATGATCGTGTGCGCAATGAGGGGCCCCCTGCTCCGCAATTCGAGCGCAACAAACACGGTCACATCCTGTTTACAATCACCGGCCTCAGTCTGGCCGGCCAGCAGGACATCGAGCGGCTGACCGACGCAGGATTCCGCATCAGTGACTTGGCGAAGTCGTGCCTCACATCCACAAAGCAGGACGGCTACGACAAGTGCCACAGGCTGGAGGACGGGCGTGAATACAAGATCGCGCTCGTTCCGACAAAGGACGTCGGCGGAAACCGCACCACTGCACATGCTCGTGAGTACGGCACCTCGTTCGGCTATGGGCGACTGTTGGCTGGTGGCGTTCCGCGGATCCGCGAGACCGTTTCCGATGAAATGATGGAGGAAATGGGGTTCTGGTACATCGCCGCACTCCATGACCCTATCACCGATTCTGACGGCCGCCCGCTCGTGCTCCGCGTGGACCGGGACGGCGGTGGTCAGTGGGTCAGTGCGCGTTGGGGCAGCCTTGGCCGTCAGTGGCATGGCGATGGGGCGTTTGCGTTCCTCGTCCCTGCAAGTTGAACTTTGCAATTTGATCTTGGTACTTGTCCTTGATTACTTTGCCCTTGGCTCCGCACACATGTGCGGAGCCAAAATTTTTTTGCTAAAATACAGATGGTACTAGGTGAATATGTGAGCGGTTACGGCTTCTTGCTACCGAATCCAGTTTTTATATATACCAGAATGTTCTCGGCCACGGCTTGGTGCAGCGTGTTATATACAGACTCAAAAATAAAAAATACTTGGTGCGATACGCTAAGGCATTTAAGATGCCAGATTCGATACAGCTCGGAGAGTATTCAATGGGCAGTGGTATAGACGGCGTTTCGTACAATTCTGACGGCAACCCGAACGTGCTCAACGTGAACCGGAACGACGATGGTCAGTGGGTCAATGCGAATTGGGACAACCTTGACAATCAGTGGAATGACAATGGGGCGTTTGCGTTCCTCGTCCCTGCAACTCTTTTTATTTCTCACCCTGCTTCGGCAGGGTTGAGTTTTTGGTAAGTTGCCCGTTCCAGCCACCGAGCATTTTTCCTACTTCATCCAACACTTCAGAAACTGCGATATACTTTTTCGTATCAAGCGACTTTGTTTCCCATAAGATCATGAATAATAATTTCAACGTATCAACTTTTCTTGTTGCTATGCGTACATATGGCAATTTTTCTTCACGTGAAAGAAACGCAGCAGCTGATATAAATTCCATGATTTCAATAAACAAAGTGTCTATTCTGGCACCGAGTGAGTATCGGTGGAGCTTTGGTAATTCAGCATGGTATGTATGCCAAAGCAAATAGGCTTGTTTGACTCGCTCCAAGACGGGGAGCAGCTTTTTGCGGGGGGGGGGGTGACTTGGTTGATTCTTTCACTCATAATTATCAGGATATCATTTCGGTAGAGAATTTACTGCAAGCGTGGCGTGAGTTTCTACGCGGCAAACGAAAAAGGCACGATGTGCAGGAGTTTGGGCATGCTTTAATGGACAACGTACTTGCTTTGCATAGAGATTTGAAAAACAAAACATACTTTCATGGCTCCTATCATGCTTTTAATATTTCTGATCCAAAGCCGCGCAACATCCACAAAGCCAGTGTCCGTGACCGATTGCTTCATCACGCCATCTACCGGAAACTCTACCCGTATTTTGATAAAAAATTCATAGCAGAGTCATACTCGTGTCGGAAAGGTAAAGGTACTCATAAAGCGGTAGATCGTTTTCGTAATTATGCCTATGTAGTTTCAAAGAATCATACCAAAACGTGTTGGGTACTCAAGTGCGATATCAGAAAGTTCTTTGCATCAATTGATCACAGGATTCTGTTTAGAGTACTTGAAAAATATATTTCTGATGAGGGTGTTTTGTGGCTACTAAATCAAGTTGTTGCCAGTTTCCATACTGAGCTAGGTAAGGGTCTACCATTAGGTAATCTAACCAGTCAGCTTTTGGTGAATGTGTATATGAACGAATTTGATCAATTTGCAAAACATACACTCAAAGCAAAATACTATATTCGCTATGCAGATGATTTCGTTTTTCTCTCACGTGACAAAACGTGGCTTCTGTCACTGATGCCACGTGCTGCCCGTTTTCTTGATATTGAACTCGCACTCACACTTCACCCCAAGAAAGTCGAAATTAAAACCTTTGCATCAGGTGTGGATTTTCTAGGCTGGGTGCATTTTCCTCACCATCGTGTTTTGCGAACGGTCACAAAGCGAAGAATGTTGAAAAATGTAAAAGATTTTCCAACAGATTCACCTACAGTTCAATCGTACTTAGGAATGCTACAGCATGGTCATACACATAAAATACAATTAAAAATTCGGTAGACGCATAGCTGGTACGTGTATGGTACGATTATTCAGTATATTTATTTATCCAACTTATTTTTAAACCTATGTCTACGTTTGATGACCAGCTTACAAAAATGAAATCAGCCCCGGGGTTTATTGCGGCACTTGATCAAAGTGGAGGGAGTACTCCAAAAGCACTCTTAGCATATGGTGTAAGTGAAGATGCATATAATGGCGAAGATGAGATGTTTGCAACGGTGCATGAGATGCGCACACGCATTATCACAAGCCCAGCATTTACCGGAGAGCGTATTGTCGGGGCGATTCTTTTTGAAAACACACTCGATCGGGATATTGAAGGCAAATCATCTGCAGAATTCCTTTGGGAAGAGAAAAACGTAGTTCCTTTTCTTAAAATTGATAAAGGTCTTGCTGATGAAGAGAATGGCGTGCAGCTCCTGAAGCCAATGCCGGACTTGGATGCGCTCCTAAAAAAAGCAACAGATCAACCAGTCTTTGGCACAAAGATGCGATCCAGAATTGCGTTAGCAAATGAAGAAGGTATTAAAGCAATTGTCGCGCAGCAATTTGAGGTAGCGCGCCAGATTATGGCAGCAGGCTTGGTCCCTATCATTGAGCCGGAAGTAGATATTCATAGCGAAGAAAAAGCCGAAGCAGAAGCAATCCTCAAGCGTGAGCTTTTGGCGCATCTTGATACTCTTGAAGAGAATCAGATGGTGATGTTTAAACTAACGCTCCCCGAAGAAGCGAATTTCTACAGCGAATGCATTACACACAAAAACATGGTGCGTGTAGTAGCGCTTTCAGGTGGATATCCACGCGACGAAGCAAACAAACGACTTACTGAGAATAATGGCGTGATCGCGAGTTTCTCCCGCGCCCTTTCTGAAGGACTCTCTGCTCAACAATCTGAAGAGGAGTTCAACACAACCCTCGATGCAACTATCGAATCAATCTACCAAGCGTCTATTACATAGATAGTAGGCAGCTGTTAGAAATTAGTACGTAGCAAAAACAGGCGGACACGTAGTGTCCGCCTGTTTTTGTACACACGGCACCTATTCTGAATAGTTGTAATAGTATATACTATACATATTCTATGGTACGAGATGAGGAAAAATATATGCAGGCACTGCAGTTCCGCAAGCGGGGCTTCACATATTCGGAGATCGCGAAGATTGTGGGTGTTTCAGTAAGTACGGTAAGCGCGTGGGTATCTAAAAAGCGTTTCTCGAAGCGTATCGCAAAAGAAAACGCGCAGAAGGCAGCGCGCGATAACAGTAAGCGTATGTCGCTTCTGAATAAAAGCAGAAAGGCTGAGCGCACAGTTTTATACACAGAAGCAATCCGCTCTGCAGAAACAGAATACAAACACTACAAGAATTCCCCATTGTTTATAGCTGGATTGATGCTCTATATGGCGGATGGGGATCAGACAGACCTTTCACGGATTCGTATGAGCAGCACGAATGCCACGCAACATCGAATTTTTATCAAGTTTGCAAAAGAATTTTTGGGCGTGCCATCGTGTGACATTGATTTTTGGCTTGCGCTGTATCCAAATATGAAAGAAACCGCTGTGAAGAAGTGGTGGACAGGAAAAATCGGACTATCTGCAAGCCAATTTGGAAAAACACAGTATTTACCAGAAAAGAAAACAGGTAAAACATTGCATCATGGTGCTGGAAATACGATTATTGGAAGTATTGTATTAAAGAAAAAATTGATTCGATGGATTGAACTTGCATCAAAAGAGTTATAGACTCACGTAAATATGAACTGTCGAGATATGCTACAATAGGTATCATGAGAACAGATAAAGAACAGGCGTTCGCACTACGCCGTTCTGGCAAAAGCTACAAAGAGATCCATTCATCGCTTGGTATGTCTGTGAGCACCCTTTCAAATTGGTTCCATGGACAGGATTTTTCAGAAGCAATCAAAAAAAGTCTCACCAATGAAGCAATTGCAGTCAGTAGTGTCAGGTTGAGAAAACTCAACAAAATAAGGGGTGATTCGTTAGCTGCTTTATATGAACAGGCAAAACGTGAGGCAGTTTCTGAACTGGATAGATACAAAAATGATCCATTGTTTATTAGCGCTATTGTTGCGTATTGGGGTGAAGGAGATAAGGTAACTACCGGCCTGGTTCGTCTTGCGAACACTGACCCAGCGATGATTAAACTGTTTATGCTATTTTTAACCAGGATCTGCAAGGCGCCTCCTGAAAAGATAAAAGGGGCGCTTTATATCTACCCGAATCTTGATGAGTATGAATGTAAAAGGTATTGGTCAGATCAAACAGGTCTTGTTCATTTTCATAAGACTATGATCCTTCCAAGCAGACACAAGACCAAGAGATTACCGTACGGAACGTGTACTGTATTGATAGCAAACACATACTTAAAAAAGAAAATGCTCGTCTGGATTGACCAACTCCCCCAAATGGTATTAAATATAGACCCCGAAGCGAACAAATAAAATGCGGCCATGGTTAAGTGGTATAACATATGCTTGCCAAGCATAGGTCGGGAGTTCGATTCTCCCTGGCCGCACAAACCAGTAAAACTAAAACACATCATTCTAAAGAATGATGTGTTTTAGTTTTAGTAAGCAAATTTCTTTGCTTACGTGCTGGTTTGTGAGACGTGAGAAGTGACTCAATGTCACTTCGCAAGACTCACTGAGATTTTTTGCTTTAAGAAAATCCATTGAGTAGACAGTCTCTGTAAGAGAAGCATGTTTTGGCTTTCCTAATGCCAAAACAACTGAGTCGGGGCAGCTAAGTACTTGTGAACGTAGTGAATTAGTAACTTGCGCCATATGGGCCAAGACATTACCGCAAACTTCAAACCATCTCTTTTTCCACTCTTCATATCTAAAATTATCAAAGGCCAAACACGCACGGTGTTTGGCCTCTTGTGGTAGTACATCATCCATGATGACTCCAATGAATAGAACGTTTTAGGAACGGCGCGTGATTTGCGCCCCCTTCCCCATTCCTACTCGGCACCCGCCACCTCCATAGTGGGGATTAGATTTAACGGTTGCAGACTGGGCTACTTGTCCCCCTGAGCCTTGTTGATTGGCTTGCTTGCAATTCCCCACGCGAGCGACAGGCAGTTTCTTTGCTGCCAGCCGTTCCTCCCCTCTTTGTAGTGTGATCAAGTGCATCTGAATCCCCTTTTTTTTACCCCAAGTGGCATTTGATTTATACCATATACACCTTCATAAGCAATATCGTAGTCTTTACAAAACCCCACCAACCCCAAACTCCCCCGCTCCAAACGCTACAAGCACTAACGCGCCAGCGAGTAACAGTGCTTCGAGGTGTGGGTATGTTACTAGCCTAGGGAAGAATAAGGCTCAGTTGAAAACAAATACTACTAAAAAAATCTGTTTTACTTATTATTCATGCCAAAATGGCACGAATAATCAACAGTTTTGGCATGAATAGAATTTACACCAACCCATTTAAGTCATCTTCTCAAGATTCAATCCGTCTGACCCATACGATAGAAGTTAAGGGCACGTAGAAGATTACTTGTACAATATAGCAGATGTGCTATATTCGTAACTAAGTTTGGAGATCTGGTATTATAGTAATTACATAATATGGCACGAGTCGCAATAAGTGAATATGCAGCGAAGAAGCTTGTATTTGTTGAGGAATATAGGGGTATTTCTGTGACTCCTGAGACTGTAACTGAACAACTGAAGGATCTTACTGTCGGAAACTACATTGTGAAAATCGATGTGGGGATCAAAAAGCGCGGAAAGCAAGGGCTTGTAAGGGTAAATGTACCAGCAAGCGAGGTGGGCAAAGCGGCAGCAGAGTTGTTTGATCTGGGGCACGGCCGATGTATTGTCGAAGAAATGGTTCTTCACGAAGAATCTGATGAGAAGTATTTGAGTATTGATCTGACCCGTGAGGGAGCGCTGTTCCTGCAGTCAGATAGCGGTGGAGTTGAGATCGAATCAGCAGATAGTAGTACGGTTAACCGTACTATATTAAGTCGAAGTGAAGTGTTACGCGACACACCCGAAACTTCCGTTTCAGGTGTACCGCTTCCTGCCCTGCTACAAAAAATGCAGGAGTACCACTTCTCTTTTCTTGAAATAAATCCTTATATTGTAACGTCTGATGGTTTCACTGCACTTGATATGGCGGTTGAAATTGATTCTACTAAAGAAAGTAAGTTGCCAAAGTGGGTTGCAGATCACATTTTTCATAAAAAAGCAGCGAGTCCCCAAGAAGCAGCAGTTCTTGAGCAGGATGCACGAACACAAGCGGCACTTAATTTACATACCCTGAATCCTGATGGATCGATCCTAACCCTTCTTTCTGGCGGTGGCGCGAGTCTTGTGGGGCTTGATTCGCTTGTGACTGCAGGCTTGTCTAATCAAGTAATCAACTACAGCGAATACAGCGGAGCACCAACGCGCGATGAGACACATGTGTATGTAAATACCCTTTTGGAAGTCTTGTTTGCATCAAAAGCGCAAAAGAAAGTTATTTTAATAGCTGGAGGCGTTGCGAACTTTACTGACGTAATGGCAACCTTCCAGGGCATTGTTGCAGCATTTACAGACAATCTCGATACACTGAAAAAACAGGAAGTATATGTATGCGTCCGTCGAGGTGGTCCAAATCAAGAAAACGGCCTTGCACACCTACGTGATTTCCTCAACGAACACAGTATTCCAAACGATGTCCACGATCCTTCCCTTTCGCTCGGTGAAGTAGGTAATCTTGTAAAGAAACATATATTATGATCAATGATATTCGAAGCAGTGCACCAAAACTATTAGTAGCTGGTAACCATACGGGGATTATTCAGTCGATTTTGGATTTTGATTATGCGTCTGGTAAGGAGTCTCCAAGCGTCATTGCGATTATTTCTGCAGGCAGAAAAGCACAAAAGTTTTTTTGGGGAGATGGCGAGATTCTCATACCGGTGTGTGCAGACCTGGATGGGGTAAAAAACCTAGGTTTAGAGCCAGATTTTCTCTTTTGTATTACCTCTGCCTCAAGCACTCCCAGCGCTGTTGAGGCGTTTTTCGGTGCGTTTCCTGATGCGAAAGGGGCACATTTGTTTGCTGAAGGAGTTTCCGAGCGAGATGCACTTTCGCTTATTGAGAAATACGGTAGTGACAAATTAATTGCAGGCCCTTCGGGAGTAGGTCTTTGCGTTCCTGGATCATTGAAGCTCGGAGCTATTGGAGGGATTTTAGGCGCGCGGGTTGCGGAGCTTGGAAAGACTACAGGACACACTGCTGTTGTGTGTAGCTCAGGCGGAATGGTCAATGAATTGATGTATCAGGTTGTTGCTTCAGGCGCGGGCATTAGTTTTGCAGCTTGCTATGGAGGAGATCGTTTCCCCACTACCTCCCCACTACAATGGATGCTAGAGGCTCAAAATGATCCGCAGAGCAAAGAAATTGTTTTCTTTGGGGAATTGGGCGGTAACGACGAATATATTCTTCGTGACGCAATTAAAGACGGACAAATCTCAAAGCCAGTCTACGCGTACATCGCAGGACGATACGAAAGCAAGGATGAAAATATTCAGTTCGGGCACGCAAAGGCATTAGCTAAAGCAGAGGAAGAAACAGCAGCTGCAAAAATGAAAGCCCTAAGTGATGTGGGTGTACACGTGAGTGAAAAATTCAATGATTTTATGAAAGCCTTTGAAGGGCTGTCACGTGAAACATCAAGCGTAGATGCAGCACGAGAATGGACACAGCGTGATCAGCGCGCGAAACTTACAAACTATTCAGCTCCAGCATACCGAGACACTGTTGCACAGAGCTTCACGGAAGGCATCCTGCTGCGTATTTTGAATCGTGAAAAAGTATCTCCTGAGCTCGTGTCCTTTACAGATATGGTGTTTGCACAGCTCATTGATCATGGCCCGCATGTGTCAGGCGCCGTTAATGCTATGGTGACCGCACGAGCGGGGCGCGACATGAGTTCGGCGCTAGCAACAGGCGTACTTACCGTTGGAGACAGATTTGGCGGTGCAATTAATGGTGCGGCATCAATCTTGCATACAGCTGTTTCACATGGAACAACACCCGAGGATGTGGTCAATGATTATAGTAAACGGCGCGAGTACATTTTGGGTATAGGACATAAGAAATACTCAGTATATAAGCCGGATCCTCGTGTCGCTGCCTTAGTTGAGCACGGAAAAAGTGTTCTACGTGAAACATCACATCTTGATTTCGCACTACAAATTGAAGCGTTAACCTCTAAAAAGCGTGCAAACCTGATTTTGAACGTGGATGGAGCAGTTTCAGCCTTATTTATGGACTTTTTACACGAAAAAGAAGGTTTCACAACCTCTCAAATACAGGAGCTTATTGATATCGAATTCTTCAATTCTCTGTTTCTCATCCCCCGCTCTGCTGGATTTGTCGGGAATTATCTTGATCAAAAGCGGATAGACGAAGGCCTTTTCCGCCTTGATGACAGAGATTCATACAATTTTTAAATTCAAATCAGTGTTTTGTTACACGTGAAACGCTCAATATCATAGATATTGGGCGTTTCACGTGTAACTTCCTTACTTTACACCCTTAACAGCCCTCAAATAGTATTCCGTACTTACAAATGTCCTTGGATCAGCCAGGTCTGTAAATAATTGGCCATTTAAATGGCCAATTTCATGCTGGACAATCACTGCGAGCAACCCAATGCACTTTCTACTCTGTTTCATGCCGTTTTCATCAAAAAATTCAACAGTCACCTCTTTAGAACGCTCTACTTGACCAAATATACCTGGAATTGAACCGCAACCTTCCCAATTAAGAGATGTTTCGCGTGAAACAGCCACAATTGAAGGGTTTACATAGACCTGCAATGCTTGAGTATCGTCAGATCGATACTCTGTTTCACGAATTTCGCTTACAAAAATCGCTGTAGACTCACCTATCTGGGGTGCAGCCATACCAACCAGATCATTGCTTCGCATAGTATCGATCAAGTCCTCAATCAACTGCTTTTTATAGGTACTTGTGAAATCGGTAACAGGCGAAGCTGTTTCACGTAGAACAAGCTCTCCTATAAGCACAGTTCCGCGGATAGACATAGTGAAAGTATACTATAATAAACCTACTAGCTACACGTGGAACGCTTCAACTACAGAATTTAGGTGCTTTGTAGCAGAAATGGGGATAACTAGGTTGATAGGTGGATAAAGGACAGTATGAACGTATTCTACGTCCCATACAATATGCTTATAAACATGACTATACCACTGAAATAAGCGAATAAGTCGTATATTACGAACGTTTCACGTGGCACATATCATTCAAGCAGTGCATGTGAAAAATATGGCTCTAAGTATATTTATATGACTGAAAAGAAGAATACAACCAAAACTGGGGATATTGGTGAGGAAATAGCTATAAAGTACCTAGTAAACAAGGGCTTTTCTGTATTAGAGACAAAGTACCTTAAAAGGTGGGGAGAACTCGATATCGTGGCTAGAAACAAGGATGTGGTTCATTTTGTTGAAGTGAAAACCTTTTCATATGAAACAAGGGGGAAGTTAGAGCGCTCACTAGCAACTGATTCATGGCGACCAGAAGAGATGGTGCATCAGTTCAAGCTGCACCAGATTGGAAAGGCTCTACGGACGTGGATCTCAGAGAATGCATACAAAGGGGAGTATCAGATTGATGTCATCGCTATTCATATGACGCTGAGCGGGAAGTATGCTACGGTTGAACACATTGAGAAAGTTGTTGCAGAGTAGCATATCTGAAAGAGTGTCTTTTATTTTACAGTGTAAACTCGAGCAGGTGGGGATAGTGTCTTTTACAAAATTAATATGTCCTTTATACTACTTTGGTGGGCGCGCTGCGTCCGGTTTCTTGTATTGGTAATAATTATTTAGTAAATCATGTCTCCACATAACACAACTGTAGGACTTTCAATCTTCTCAACCTTTCTGTTTGTTTCTCTCTTTTTACACGGCGAAGTTGTTGTTGGTAAGTTTCTAGATGCACAAGTATTGAGTGCAGTAAGTACTTCTGATGTCAGTACAAAAAGTAATCTTGAGAGTGGAGCTCAGGGTACTCAAGTACTTGCGCAAGCAGCACCAGCTACTGTTCCATCAGCACCAAAAGTGTTGGCGCAAGCGACAATAGATACACTTTTTGATACTGTATCTGTTCTACCTGTTCAGACTTCTGTCCAGATTTGTACTTTTACACGAGGTCTGGATATTGGAAAGCGTGGCGATGATGTACTCTGCCTCCAGCGATTTTTGCAGGCAACGGGATACTATATATATTTTGATGGACCAACGGGTTATTTTGGCCAAACAACGGCTGAGGCAGTTGGAGCGTGGCAACGGTCAGTAGGATTGGGGCTTAGTGCAGATTATGGTTTGTTTGGTCCGCAGTCACGAGCCGCTTATGCTCGAACCGCGCAAACAACTCCTTTGAATAATAGTGGGAGTAGTTCTGGAGGTGGAGGAGGTTCAGCTGTTCAAGAAACACAAACGACACCTACAGGTTCAAGTGCGGGAATAGTGAGCACTGGCACACAAAGTGGTGGTGGATCGGGCTCAACAAATGTTAGTACGAGTGCGTCATCTATATGTACTGTATCACAAGCACTTAATTTGGGATCACGTGGGACAAATGTTACGTGTTTACAAAATTTACTTATAGAAGAAGGTTTCTACACATACCCAGGCGGAGCAACCGGATACTATGGCCCGGTTACCAAAGCTGCGGTTGCAAGGTGGCAGGCGGCAAACAATATTTCTAATACTGGTTTTGTTGGTACAGCGTCTCGAGTGACGATTTTGACAAAAACACTTGCAAAGCTTACCAAAGCTCGATCTGGAGGCGGGGGAGGATCTGCTGTTGTAAATACACAAACAACACCAATCACTCCAAGTGTTGCAACTCAAAACACAGCAACTCAAGGTGGAACTGGCATAACTGGATCAGGTGCGCTATCAGACACAGGTTCAGTATGTACGGTAAAAAAATCGTTGAATATCGGTTCACGTGGTGAAGACGTTGAGTGTACACAGAAATTTCTCATAGAAGAAGGTTTCTATACATATCCCGGTGGAGCAACCGGATACTATGGCCCGGTTACGAAAGCGGCTGTCGCGCGATGGCAACAAGCGAATAACATTTCAAATACTGGTTCTATTGGTATCGCGTCTCGAGTGCAGATTGCAGTAAGAACTGTTGAGAAATTGTCAAAGCGTGCGGTAGCGGCAACAGGGGGCTCATTTTCTGGTGCTCAAACCAACACAGTGGTTGGGGACACGTCAACAGCTGGTGGCACCGTGAGCACAGATACGCAAGTAGCAGATTCTGAAACCACTACGAAAAAAAGAAGAGGCGGGGGAGGTAGCTCGTCAGTTGTTACACAAGTGATGTCTACGGAGTCAATCATTTCTATTTCTGACGCAAAAGGTACAGAAGGCGGAAAAGTAATTTTTACACTTACACGAACAGGGAACACAAAAGGAACTGACAAGGTGGACGTCGTTGTTTCGATAGCAACAGGTGACACAGCAAACGGAGTTGATTTTAAAAACAAAACTGAAACAGTCACATTTAATAATGGTGAGACAACTGCAACTTTTGCAGTTGATGTGCGAGATGATCTTGATACAGAAACAGATGAGACATTTACTGTCACGCTTGCAAACCCTCGAGGAGAAAAAATTAGGATTGAAAAACCAGTAGCAGTTGGTACTGTTATTGATAGAATCCCAACCGGCAATATATCTCCTATTGCAGATGCGGGAGTTGATGTAAGCGCGATCGACAACAATAAAAATGGAGTTGAAAATATCAATCTTGATGCTTCAGCGTCAGATGATGTTGACGGTTCGGTCAAGTCACACGTCTGGACCGATGAAGACAAAAAAGAAATTGCGACAGGCGAAAATCCACGCAATGTTGAATTTGCTTTGGGCGAGCACGTACTCACCCTCACTGTCACAGATGACGAAGGTGCAAGTGACACTGATACAGTGAGTATTGTTGTTGCCAAGCGTGTTAATACTGCACCAAGTGCAAACGCAGGGAAGGCACAAACGATCACAGACACCGATCGGGATTACACAGAAGTGGTGTCACTTGATGGCTCAGCATCACGTGATAGCGATGGCTCAATTGCGTCATATGCATGGGCAGAAGGGTCAGCAATACTTTCAACTGAACAGAGTCCAACGTTGACGCTTAATCATGGTGCGCATGTACTTGTGTTGACTGTCACGGATGACGAAGGCGCAACGAATACTGATACTGTGGTGATTACTGTTGTTGACGGACCAAATACAGATCCAAGTGCAGATGCCGGTTTAGATCAAACAGTAATCGACACTGATCGAAATGGTAGCCACGCAGTAGTACTGTCAGGTAGTGGGGCTGACACAGACGGAACCATTGCTTCGTACGTGTGGACTGAAAATAAGGGCGTCTTCTCAACTGTACAAAATCCGAATCTAATTTTTGCACAAGGGGTTCACACGCTCACGTTGACTGTGACAGACAACGATGGGGGTACTGATACTGACACGGTTGTCCTGACAGTTGTTGACGGACCAAACGCTGCACCAGTAGCTGAAGCGGGAAGCGCCCAAACAGTCACAGATACTGATCGTGATGATAGCCAAGCAGTGACACTCAGAGGCTCAGGCTCAGATACTGACGGTAAAATCGTGTCATATTCGTGGACAGAAAGCAGAAAGGTATTATCTACAACACAAAACCCAACACTTACACTCGATCAAGGCGTACACACACTTACCCTAACCATCACAGACAACGAAGGCGCAACCGACAACGATACGGTAGTCGTCACCGTTGTTGATGGACCAAACACGGCGCCAATAGCGGATGCGGGGTCAGATGAGAGTGTTATTGATACAAATCGAAACGGAAATGAAAACGTCAATCTTACTGCTGCAGCATCGACCGACACTGATGGCTCAATAGCTTCGTACGTATGGACTGAAAAAGGAATAGAGATTGCAACAGGTGTATCACCTCGTAATGTGAACTTCAGCGTTGGTGTGCATACAGTGCTAGTAACTGTCACAGACAACGAAGGCGCAACAGGAAGTGATATAGTAAGTGTTACTGTCACACCACTTGAAAATATAACTCCAAGCGCAAATGCAGGAAGCGCGCAAACAGTAACCGACACAAATCGAAATGGATCAGAGTCAGTGACACTCAGTGGTTCTGGAAGCGATTCTGACGGTTCAATTGCTTCATACGAATGGAAGGAAGGCTCAACTGTGCTTTCTACTTCACAAAATCCAACACTTACACTCGATGTAGGTTCGCATACGCTTACACTGACGGTTACTGACAACGATGGAGGGACTGGAAGTGACGGCATCGTGATAACTGTTAATGCCCCTGCAAACGTATCACCGACAGTAGAAGCAGGAAGCGCGCAAACAGTAACCGACACAAATCGAAATGGATCAGAGTCAGTGACACTCTCAGGATCAGGTACTGATACTGACGGAACAATAGTGACATATTCATGGGCT
>JBLHGD010000026.1:0-14808 GCA_047616585.1 Candidatus Azotimanducaceae bacterium | reverse complement strand
CTCCAGTTCCAGGTAACGTGAATCCAAATACCCCTGCCGGACGAGTTAGTGTAGGGGGAGGGGGAGACCACAATGCAAATCTTAACGCGTTAGCTCCCGGCGTAACTGTGTCGGCAAGTGGCAACTGTGCCGACAGAACACAGCGTAATTGTACGTCGCTTGATGGTATGGATACAGATGCAATACAAGCAGTAAACACAATTGCAGCTGATTGTAACTGTGGGACTAGCATGATAATTACCGGAGGTACTGAAGTTGGTCACAGTGGCGGCACAGCGGAAGGCACTCACGGCGGCGGTGATAAATTTGATTTGCGAAATAACACAACTATCGACACCCATATCAATAGTTGGAGTGAAGCTGCCGTTGGAAATAGAAGTGGAAGATTAGATGATGGAATATTCTGCGTGCAAGAATTCAACCCTGACCATTGGGACTGTAAGGTGGTGAATTAGATCTGCTGTACTTGTGAACTAGATTTCAGAACTGTGGGAGGGGAGGGTATGTACGACGAGTATTGCAGTAATGTAAAGTTTGGTATTATTAAGTTGATATGAAAAAGACTCCTAACAACATTGCGTACATCGACGGCCAAAATCTATATCTCGGTACCACGAAGCGTGATCCTGAGTGGGAAGTGAACCTTACACGCTTTCGAGTGTTTCTTGAAGAAAAATACCAGGTAAAGAAAGCGTATTATTATCTTGGTTATGTGCAAGATGGTAGTAATTATCAAAAGCTATATGATGATGTGCAAGACGCTGGGTTTCATTTAGTATTTCGCGAGCACAATTCTGCAATGAAAGGAACTAAGAAGGGAAACGTTGACTCTGATATTATCTTTTCAATTATGAAGCGACTTTATCTGCAAGAAGATTTCAATAAAGTGGTACTCGTTTCTGGAGATGGAGATTATAAGCAGCTGGTAGATTTTCTGATAGAACAAAAAAAGTTTGATAAGATTTTGTTTCCAAAACAACAATATGCTTCATCACTCTATAAGCGACTAGGAGAGTGGTTTAAAGCCGATTTGTCTGAGTCTAATACTCGCAAAAAGATTGGGAAATGAAAAAGGGGCCTTAGGTATCTCTCCGTTCGGTCCCCCTTTTCGTCGTGATGTTTATATTATATGCGACGTTGTGCATATGTCAACTCAAACACCCCATCTTTGCACATACTATTATGAATGCCGTAGGAAAGGTCACCAGTGTAGGGTGGTTTAGGGGATGATTTCCAAGAGAATTTGGAGTTAGCTAGACTGTTAGGTGGCCATAATATTATCTATGATTGTTCTGTAAAGTGCGACTGCGAGTTACTAAGTATTTCTGTTCGCTACGCTCCAGAAATTCTAAGTACTCGTTGTCACGACTCAGCTTTTTTCATTCTAGGAACGAATGAAAAACATGCTTCCGTCTCCCGCAGCAGCCGAAAGCAAAGCAGTTTGCTTTCTAAAAGAAAAACCAATGCGAATGCATTGGTTTTTCTTTTGCTGCTGCGGGCCCACGTGGAATCGAACCACGGCCTCTGGTTTTGGAGACCAGAATTCTACCTCTAAACTATAGGCCCCGTTAGAGGTGTGTAGTGTAGAGATTAGTCACAATCTGTGAGATCTCTAACGGGGCAAGCCCTTTAATACAACTCTATCGGTGTCGTACATAGTAGGGGAAAGGTGGCGGAAGGTCAAACTACTTTTGTAAGAATAATTCAACGCTTGATTTTATTTCGGAGGTTTGCGTTCGTTGAAACCAGTGTACGGTTTCTTCTCGCTTGAGCCAGGTGAGTTGGCGTTTGGCGTATTGCCAGACTTTTTCTTCTAGTTTTTTAATGAGGGCTTCCTCTGTCAGTAGTCCATCGAGGTGCTCAAGTACGATTCTGTATTCGAGGCCGATTTCCGATAATCTTTCCTTTGATATCCTAGATTCTAATAGTTCTTTTGTTTCGGTCGCGAGACCTCGCGAGAGGGCTTCTTTTGAGCGTTTTGCGATGCGTTCACGAAGGATTGTGCGATCAGTTTCAATGCCGATCATTATAACGTCATAAGGACATTCTTTTTCGGCTGCTTCAGGTACTTTCCCGAGTGCACGCACGATCTCAAGTGCTCGAATGAGTCTCCGTTTGTTTTCAGGGTCGACATCCGCTGCTCTACGGGGATCGATGTTTTGTAGTGCAGCGAAGAGATCAGAAGCGCTTTTTTCTTCAAGCTCTGCTCGGAGCTCTTGGTTTGGCGGGACTTCGGGGGAGACTATTTTTTCAAGCAACACATTGATATAGAAAAAAGTGCCTCCAGCGATGATTGGTAGTTTCCCTCGACTGGTTATTTCTTCAATTGCACTTGCAGCGTCTCGTTTAAAATCGGAAGCTGAGTATGTCGTTTGTGTATCTACGATATCTATAAGGTGATGCGGGACTCCGTCCATCTCATCTTTTGTAATTTTCTCTGTTCCAATATCAAGTTTTTTATACACTTGCCGTGAATCAGCGGAAATCACTTCGCCACTGCATTGCTTGGCGAGTTCTATTGCGAGGGCTGTCTTGCCGGAGGCAGTCGGACCCACGAGGACGACTATTTTTGGTTTTTGTGACTCCATTGGATTGCATGGTATCATACACGATCATTAATAGAAGCTAACTACAAACAGTATGGATGAACTACAATACGAACCTTATTTCGCACCACTATCAATTGGTGACACCGTACCTGAAGAGCTTGAATTTGAGGTGTATCATAATGATAAAGTATCGAAGCTAACCTTCGCAGAGCTTCGTGGCAAGTGGACAATACTTTTCTTTTACCCAGCGGATTTTACATTTGTTTGTCCAACTGAGCTTGGAGAGATGGCAGCGATGTATGAAGAATTTCAAAAGGAAGGTGCAGAAGTTGTTTCTATGTCTACCGACACAGCTTTCGTACATAAAGCATGGCATGACACGTCTGACACTATTAAGTCCATCAAGTATCCTATGGGGTCTGATCCGTCACACCTGATTTCGGATTTGTTTGGTGTTTTAATTGAGGACGAAGGAGTGACTCATCGAGCAACATTCATCATTTCACCTGACGGTGTGATCAAAACGCTTGAAATGAATCATGATTCAATTGGACGCAACGCTAAAGAGACAATGCGGAAATTTAAAGCAGGGAAGTACGTGAGTGCAAACCCAGCAAATGTATGTCCTGCAAGCTGGAATGAAGGCGATGATACATTGACTCCAGGTGTTGATTTGGTTGGGAAGATATAATTAGTTAGAAAGTAGCAAGTTTCAAAGTAGTACTTTGTACGTAGTGCTTTGTTATATACGGGAGAAACCTGCGGTTTTTCTTTCCTCCTAACTCATGATTCTTCTTTATCATTTTTATATCATCAATGATATAAAAATCAGGTATTACACTGATCGTTTTCTATATCATTGATGATATAGAAATTGGAAGGCAGCGAGTTAAAAAATTTTGAAATTTTAAGCCAAAAGCTAAAAGTCTTAAGTTTAAAGCTGAAAGTCTAAAGTAAAAAAATCTAGGGCGATCGCATAGCTAGCGATCGCCCTGTTTGGTTTTTGTGTCCGGTATCCTAGCCCGGAGGTTAATGAAACAGGTCACCTTGTTTCGGCCGCCGTTTAATTTCAGCGTGATTTGGCGCTACCCGGGGTTGATTTAAACGATCCCACTCCCAGTGCAGTTTACGAAAGGAGGTGTCAGAAATTTTACAACCTCCTACTCTTCCAAACTGACCCCGGCCCCTTTTTTCATAGGTGCTTGGTGGTACATTTTCGTATTCACGAACTTGTATGCATGTTCTGTCATGAATTCTAACGAGCTTGAACTCAGTATCCATCTTTGCCACCTCAAAATTAATGGATATGACTTTTACAGTAGATCACAATTACTGCATCAAGTCCATATTACTTTTTAGATAGTTCTATCTCAGATATAAACCGGTCTACTTCTTTTGAGAGTCGTACTGTGTATTTGATGTTTCCACTTTTCTGCATGGTCTGATACATATGAGGAGAGTATCCTAATTCTGTAATCGTGTTGAGTACATCCTCAGCGAGGGCTTTTATGTTATTTGTGAAATTAACCATACGGTATCCTCTATCTGTATATATACTTCCGTCAGTCTGAATTAATCCACGTAAACATGCCTTTGTGTACGTAGCATCAGCCAATATCCAATCAGGTACATGAGGTTTTTGTTTTGTCTTAGGCCCTTTGTTCACTTGCCAAGGTATATAGTCATTCAGTTTGTTTGAGTAAATGCTGATGTTGAAATAAGATGTTTTTGGTCCGGGCTGTATTGAGACTTTGTTATCAGGGAATAGTTTAGAAAGCGCATCTTGAATTTCGAGTGCCATTTTAGGGTAGTTCGCATCGCAGGTGACCCGTAACCGAGTGGCGCGTCCGTTGGGGTTAGAGAGATTGCCGTCACCTAGAGCAACACCCACAATGTATGCAAGAACAATGGATTTATCTTTCTCCATCTGACAATTATATCAACAAATTGCGTGTACTGTGCCGCGGGAGAGACTTGAACTCTCACTCCCGAAGGAAACGGATTTTGAGTCCGCAGCGTCTACCGATTCCGCCACCGCGGCACACTAAACACAATTGATTTACACGAGTGTACCAGATTATCGAAAAGTTATAAACACCATCAGTATTTACTATGTGCTAAAATGTAAGGGAATCAACGAATGAACGTTGGATAGGGTCGTAAAATATCGGAGATATTTTGCGACGGTAATTTGTATTTTAACTATGGCTTTTCAAGGAGATTCCATCTTTTGGGTGGAGGTAGAAAAAATTGTACCTAATCCGTTTCAACCACGGCGGGAATTTGATGAAGCGAAACTAAAAGAATTGTCTGAGTCGGTTCGCATGTACGGTATCTTGCAGCCACTTACGGTAACCAGAAAAGAAATCCAGCGTGAGGATGGTGCGTTTTACTCTGAGTACGAACTTATCGCAGGAGAGCGAAGACTCCGCGCGAGTAGACTTGCTGGTCTCGCGCAAGTGCCAGTCATTATTCGAGAAGGAGAGAATAGTGAGCAAGAAAAACTTGAGTTGGCGATTATTGAAAACCTGCAGAGAGAGGATCTTAATGCAGTAGACCGAGCGCTTGCATTCCGACAGCTTGCAGATGTGTTTACGCTTTCGCACGCGCAGGTTGCTCAGAAAGTTGGCCGGAGTCGTGAGTATGTTTCTAATACACTACGACTATTGCTCTTGCCTGATTATATGCTCAGCTCAGTAAAGGTCGGAGACATGAGTGAAGGGCATGCGCGGACGCTTCTGATGCTCAATAGCCGCCCTGAGGAGTTAGATACGGTGTATCGTGAGATTCTATTGAAAAAACTGTCTGTTCGTGAAGTTGAGCGGATTGCACGAAAGATTGCACAAGATAAAGTACGAAAGAAAGTGTGGGCGGACACGGACCCTGCTTTGATCGAGATGGAGAAAAAGTTTACTGAATCACTTGGCACACGTGTACAGATTGCTAAGACTGATTATGGCGGAAAAATTACTATTGATTACTTTTCGGATGAGGACTTAGGTGAGTTGCTTACGCGTCTTAAAAAGGAGCGTACAAATGCTGCTGCTGTGAGCGCCGCAGCGTTTGTCGCTGTGTCAGATGAAATGGAAGATATTAATGCTGAAGAGCGAGAAATTTTAGAGCGTCTTTCACAAGGAACTGTACTTGAAGGTACTCGTATGGAATCTCCGGAAGCTACAGAATCTGTTCCAGAGGATCATTCAGAAAGTATCACCCCTGATCCTGCTCTTGTGAGTCCAGTTGCATCTTTTGATAATGCACGCGTGGATGAACTGACTAACGGTGCTACATATCCAGCAGTTGCTGATCCGAATGACGTACCACAAACTGAGGTGTTTAATACACTGCCCCAAACTGAAACAGTTGCACAACATGAAACTACTCAAGAAGATCTCTCGTCAGATCCTATTGAACATAACGTAGAGAATGAAGAGGATGACGATAGTGGTTTGTATACCATCAAGAATTTTGGAGTCTGACATAAAAGAACGGAAGCTCTGCTTCCGTTCTTTTATGTTATCCGTACTCTTCAGCAAGTGAAGACCTGATTTGCCGTTTTGCGAGTGATGTTTTCGCAGCTTCAAGCCATTTCTGTGTTGGTTTGGCACTTTTCCGAGTTTCTATTTCTACGATATCACCGTTATGAAGGGCTGTATCTAGTCCAACAAGTTTTTTGTTCACTTTTGCACCTGATGTACGATCACCAACGTGCGAGTGGATAGCATATGCAAAATCAATTGGTGTTGCTCCAATAGGTAAGTCGACAACATCACCCTGTGGTGTAAAGACAAAGATTCGGTTTGTAAAAAAATCCTTTCGCATATCATCCACAAACTCTTGTCCGGAACTCATTTCAGTTGTATACATTTCTCCAATATGATGAATCCATAATGGAATTTTTTCTTTGTCAGCGAGGTCTTTTGTGATCTGATCAGCATCAACTAATCTTTCACGTTTTGTAAACGGTTTGAATAGAGAGGGGATTAGGTTGCTAAAGCGAGACGGCCCGTTGCCGTTGCTGGGCTCATTCTTTTGTTTGTATATGATGTGAGAAGCAACACCATATTCGGCTTCGTGGTGCATTTTCTCAGTGCGAATTTGGATTTCAAGAATGACCCCATTTGGAGTCGTGATTGTCGTGTGTATCGACTGATATCCATTTGGTTTTGGAAATGAAATGTAGTCTTTGATTCTTTTGGGTAATGGACGCCACATTTCGTGGATAATACCGAGTACTTGATAGCATTCCTCAACGCTTGATACAACAACGCGCAATGCAAGCAGGTCATAAATTTTATCGATGTCCCACTCTTTGTGTTTTAGTTTGTGGAACAAACTAAATAAACCTTTTACTCTAAATGAAGTATGAAAGTCGCGTAGATTATTATCTGCAAGTCGTTTCTGTAGCGTTTTTCGTTCACGCTCTAGTATCTCTTCAGATTTTTTTATTTTTACAAGCGCAGTAACTCGCTTGAATTCTTCTGGAAATGCATATGGGAAGGCTAGGTCCTCTAGATCTTTACGCAGTCGACCGATACCCAGTCGGTGCGCAACAGGGACATAGATTTCGAGCGTCTCGCGGGCTATACGCACCTGCTTTTCAGCATCAATATGTTCTAGTGTCTGCATGTTATGCAAACGATCAATAAGTTTAATGATCAACACACGGATGTCCTGACTTGTGGCAACAAACAGTTTTCGCAGACTCTCATTGTGACGGTTACTTCCGTAATATCGAACTGAACCTAATTTGGTGACGCCGTCAACTAGAAAGAGTATTTCGTCTCCAAATCCCTCTCGAATGTCTTCCGCAGAAACGTCAGTGTCCTCTATGGTGTCATGTAATAGGCCTGAGGCGATTGTGCGCGGCCCCATTCCCATTTGTGCTAGTCGGTGACCGACAAAAGCAAGGTGTGACATGTACGGTTCGCCAGATTTTCTTTTCTGCCCTGAGTGTGCTTTTTCAGAGAAATTATATGCTTTCTCAATAAGCGTTTTATCAGCTGCTGTCGGGTCTCCGATTTCCTTTATGATATCTTGTGCCGTAAACATTACTGCATTCTAGAGAGTAAATGAAGGCTTGGCAATAGGGCCAAAGCAACAGAAGTATACATCTGTTGCTTTGGCCCTGTATTCTGCATATCTGTCTTACTTCAAAAGTTCAATTGCGTCTTCAATAGTGAACTTTGCAAGTTTGGTACCGTCTGGAAGCGATATTCGTTTAAACCCTTTTCGCAAGTACTGACCTGATTTAGACTCGTACACATTGATGAGTTTCTTTGTCTTTTGGTTTAATCCTAGCTCCTTAACTAATTTCTCACCCTTGCGTCCTTGCTTGGGCTCACTTAAGAGTGCCATCGCGCGCTTGTATGTGATGTCGTATGGATTGTCTTTGCCTTTGAGTGACCGGTAGTCTCCAGCGTGCACGATGTATGGCCCGAAGCGCCCGGTGTTTGCCACAACTGGTTCGGAAGTTGTTGGGTGCTCACCAAGCTCTCGGGGTAATAGCAGATATTTCACTGCATTGTCTAATGTCACGTCTTCAGGTAATTGTCCTTCTGGGATCGCAGCACGCCGGGGCTTCGGGGCCTTCTTGTCCTTCTTGTCTGGAGTTTCACCCATTTGTACATACGGACCGAATCGTCCAGTAAGAACGTACACCGGCTCGCCTGTTTCAGGATGTTTGCCAACCGGTGCATCCGGCTTGAGTTCCTTTCCATCAATCATTCGAGCACCCGAGCAGTCAGGGAATGTTCCGCAGGATAGAAATTTACCACCACGTCCGAGTTTGATAACCATGGGTTTGCCGCAATCAGGGCAGGGGAATTCCTTTGGTCCAGGGCCAAGGTTTGTAAGCTTCTCGATGTCTTCCTTCGCAGCAACTGCCTTCGCGAAGGGTTTATAAAAATCAGTAAGTGTTTTTTTATAGGTTCGTGTTCCGTCAGCAATTTGGTCGAGTTGGTCTTCCATGTCACTGGTGAAATCGTCGCCAATATAGTCTGCAAAGTGTTCTTCAAGAAATGATGAGACGACGTCACCTGTGTCAGTAGGGATGAGTGTGCGTCCTTCTTTTTCTACGTAGCCTCGGTCAATGATGGTCCGCATGATCGATGCATAGGTTGAAGGTCGTCCAATACCACGCTTCTCAAGTTCTTTAATAAGGCCTGCTTCAGAGTACCGGTTGGGAGGCGCTGTTTGCTTCGCTTCAATAGCAACCTCTTTCACAGTGACAGCATCACCTTGAGCAAGCTTCGGCACTTCAGTATCTTCGCCGCGAGCTCTGGGGTCTGCTTTAAGCCATCCTTCAAAAATGACCCGTGAGCCATTGACTGCGAAATCAGGAATAGTATCTTTCGAGTCTGTGAGGTTTGTGATGACTTTTGTGCGCTTCATACTAGCGTCTGCCATTTGGGAGGCAACAGCACGTGACCAGATGAGTTGATATAGTTCCTTCTGATCGACCGTAGTACCAGCAGATTGTTTACTGAAGTTACTTGGGCGGACTGCCTCGTGGGCTTCTTGTGCGGATTTGCTTTTTGTCTTGTAGACACGAGATTGTACGTACTCTTTCCCGTACTCTTTTGTGATGAGTGTAAGAATTTGTTTTTGTGCAATCGCACTCATGTTTGTTGAGTCAGTTCGCATATAGGTAATGTGACCTGCCTCATAGAGCTTTTGTGCAGCACCCATGGTTCTGCTCGGTGAGAAGCCAAGTCTGGTTGACGCTGCCTGCTGCAACGTAGACGTTGTAAACGGGGGTTTTGGCGATCGCTTTGCTTCAGTTTCTTTGATTTCTTTTACGTGCCAACTATTTTTTTCACCAACTTTTTTGATCCGATCAGCTTCTTTTTGTTCCTTTGGTTCTTCAACACAGATAAATGGAATAAGGTCTTTTTGTCCCTTCATTTGTGTGTGCGAGGTCAAGACAAAATAATCTTCAGGAATAAACGCACGTATTTCTCGCTCCCGTTCCATAATGATGCGAAGTGCAGGAGACTGAACGCGCCCTGCAGAAAGTCCATACCGAACTTTCTTCCAGATAAGACCAGAAAGGTCATACCCAACAAGTCGATCAAGTACTCGTCGCGCTTCTTGTGCCTCCTTAAGATCGGTATCAATTTTGCGTGGATGCTTCAGGGCTTCTTTCACAGCAGGCTCGGTGATTTCATGGAAGACGATACGCTTGAGATTCTTGTTCTCTTTTTTGATCAGCTCTGCAACATGCCATGCGATTGCCTCACCTTCACGGTCGGGGTCAGATGCAAGAAGTACGTTATCTGCTTTTTTCGCAGCCTCTTGTAGGTCCTTGATCACCTTATCTTTTCCAGGAGAATTGATATATCTCGGCACAAAGCCGCCCTCGATATCCACAGCGTCCTTGTTACTTTTTGGTAAGTCGCGAACATGTCCAACAGACGATTTTACAGAAAAACCCTTACCAAGATATTTCTCGATAGTTTTTGCTTTTGCAGGTGACTCCACGATTACGAGTGTATTCATATATAGGTTATGCACACACAAATACTAGGTTTCTTGGAATATGTCAAATCACAGCTCTGTAGAGATTCTGTTCTGAAGCGATATGACCAGTCATTTCCATTTGCATTAACAAAGCATTTGCTTCGTGTGGAGGGATGTCCAGTGCGCGGATGAGTGTGTCGCGGTCGGTGGGTTCGCGCAGGGCGTCCAATACTTTTTGTTCGTTTGAGCTCAGATCAGGAAGCGAAAGAGAAGACGCAGTCTTCTCTTTCGCTTCCTCTGGATTGATACCAAGCGCATAGAGAATATCAGTTGCGGTAGTAACAGGTGTCGCGCCAAGCTTGAGAAATTGATGCACGCCTTGCGAGTTTGCAGAGAAGATATTGCCTGGCACCACCAAGAGTTCCCGGTTGTAGTCAGTTGCTAGTCTGGCAGTGATAAGCGTTCCAGATTTTTCAGCAGCTTCAATGATGAGTGTGGCATGACACATTCCAGCCATAATTCTGTTTCTCTGAGTAAACGACCATTTTGTTGCTGTGAAGTCTGGCTCAAACTCGGAAAGCATCCCCCCTCCCGATTCAAGAATCTTCCGTGCAAGACCTTTGTGGCTTGCTGGGTAGATAACTGAATCATCCAAGCCAGAGCCAGGAACTGCAATCGTGTAGAGTTGTGCTCGAAGCGCAGCTTCGTGCGCAAGCGAATCAACTCCAAGCGCAAGACCCGAGACAATCCCAAGCGGGTATCCCGATAATCCAGAAATCAAATGATCAATCACTTGCTTCCCATAGGTTGTGTAACGCCTAGACCCAACTACAGCAAGTAGTTTCAAATCAGGATCTGGCAAGACACCCCGATAATTAAGTGACTTTGGAACCTGGGGAATTTCCCGCAAGAGCGGAGGAAATTCGTGAGAGCTGACTTCACAAATAGGAAAAGACATCTAAAAATTTTAACATGCGATTGACATGTTGAGTTGTGTCGAGGTATGGTTGTAATGATCAGTTTCACCCACCAACGTAGCTGAGGGTTTGTGCCATGCCAGTATATGGAATGTCCGCTATCTGCTCGAAATTGGTAGATGGTGAAAACGTGCAAAGGCCAATCGATGCAGATGTGATAGCTGAAGATGAGGCCGAAGCAAAAAAAGTATTTCAGGATCTTTTTAAGAGTGAGTATGCCCCGAGGGGATGGGAGCTAGGTGACAGTTGTCACATTAATGAGGTATTTACACCACAACTCAAAATGCTGCTGAAGCATGCTCGTGATCGCTCACAACGTCCGAATCATCTGAAACTTGTTGAGTAGCAACCGTCGTAGGGAGTACATCAGCGGGAGGCAAGATCCCAAGGAGCTGGCGTATCTTCTGCGGCGGTTTTCCTTTTGTTACAGTTCCGATTTTTTTATATTAAGATTCATGTATAATCTGTATCATCCTAAGTACTACGAATCTAAGGACTAAGTGCTAAAGACTACGAACTAAAATATGCTAGACATTAAATTTATTCGGGAGAATCTGGACATCGTTAAGATGGCAGCTACAAAGAAGCATATTGAGATCGATCTGGATCGGCTTATGTTTGTTGATGATTCTCGTCGGGAACTGATGCAGAAAGCTGAATCCAAGAAAGCGGAGCAAAATACCGTGTCAACGCAGATAGCGCAAGCAGCTGAGCCGGCCATTAAGCAACAACTCATTGCAGAAATGCAGGCACTGAAAACTGAAATACAAAAGGATGAAGAGGATCTAAAGCCAGTTATGGAAGAGTGGCAAAAGCTGATGCTGCAGGTACCGAATATTCCTGACATGTCAGTCCCGGACGGAAAGACTGATGCAGATAATCTTGAGATACGTGCATGGGGAGACAAACCGAAATTTAGCTTTGAGCCAAAAGATCATGTCGAGATCATGACAAAGCTTGGGATGGTTGATTTTGAACGCGGTACTAAAGTACACGGTTTTCGCGGGTACTATCTCCTTGGCGATGGCGTGCGTCTCACGTGGGCGATTTGGAATTACGCACAGGATTTCTTTTCAGAAAAAGGATTTAATCCAATGCTCCCTCCGACGATTGTACGGAAGAACAATCTCTATGGTACTGGGCATTTGCCAAATGAAGCGGAAGACATTTTTAAGACACAAGACGATGATTACCTGATTGGTACAAGCGAAGTGTCGGCAATGGGATTTTATGCTGATGAAGTGTTGGAAAAAAGTCAGTTTCCGCTTAAGCATCTTGCGTTCTCACCGTGCTATCGTCGCGAAGCAGGAAGCCATGGAAAAGATGTGAAGGGGCTAATCCGAGTGCATGAGTTTTATAAAATCGAGCAGATCGTTTTGTGTGAGGCGTCACACGAAGAGAGTGTGAAGCATCACGAAGAGATTACGGCGAACTCAGAAGCGTTCATGCAAGCTTTGGGCATACCACACCATGTTGTTTTAAACTGTGGGGGAGATATCGGGCAAGGTCAGGTAAAGAAATACGACATTGAGGCCTGGGTGCCAAAGGAAGGTACGTATCGTGAGACACACTCATCTTCATACTTCCATGATTTCCAAACACGTCGGTTTAATATTCGGTACAAGGATGACGACGGCAAAATGCGCTATGCGCATTCATTGAATAATACCGCTATCGCATCACCGCGTATTCTCGTCTCACTCATTGAAAACTTTCAGCAGGCTGATGGTACAGTGAAAGTTCCTGAAGTTCTCCAGAAATATCTCGGAAAAGACGTGCTAGCATAGAATAGATGTTGTTCAAAAGACGGCGTAGAAAGAAAGAAATTTCAAAAAGAACACCAAAGCAAGTATTGGTTTTGCAAATACTGGTAGGTTTTTCTATTGCTATATGTATTGGATTGCTTGGAACTGGTGTGTGGTACGGCTCACGTGTTGCAACGCTCACCATTACGGATGTAGAGGTGCTCGGTGGAGAAACTATTGCGCATGAAGAAGTGTTGCGTCTTGCGTATGAAGAGCTAGAAGGTGCATATTATAAATTGGTTCCACGGCGTTTTGCATGGACATATCCAGAACAAAAGATAACAGAGCGAATTTCAGGTCTCGAGCGTATGAAAAATGTGCATGTAGAGCGGACTTCTGGTACCAGCATCACCATTGCGTTTGAAGAATATCGGCCGTTTGCTTTGTGGTGCGAACACTTGGATTCTAAAGAATGTTTGTTCCTTGATCGAGATGGATTTTCATTCGCTGCTGCTCCAAAACTGCAGGGCTCTGCGTTTGTGCGGTTCAGTTATACAGATACCATTCCAGAACTTGCTACCTTTGCGTTTGATGGTGAGTTTATCAAAACTACTGAAGAATTTATCACTCGAGCGTATGACCAGTTGGCTTTAAATATTATTCAGGTTGAGAAAACAGCAAAGGATGAACTCGTGTACCACATCTCTGGAGGAGGGCAGTTAAAGGTGACACAGCGTATGACCACAGATGAGACACTCGATAATCTCGCTACGATTCTCTCGTCAAAAGAATTTGAACATATTGAACCCGGAAATTTTCAATACATTGATTTGCGGTATGGAAATAAAATTTTTGTAAATGAGGAGGAACCGTCGCTAGAAACTGCTTCAACTACTGCAAGCAGTACCTCATAAACAAGAAAGCCGCCACGAAGTGATGTGAGCGACTCCCGCGCTCACTATCCTTTGTGACGGTGCTGTTCCCCTTACTCTTGATCAAAACCAAGACGACCAGTATCGTCGGGCACTTCAGATCCTTGTCCGTGAACTGATCTGATTCCTTCGGCTGCAGTTCTTTCGAGAACGTGATCAATTTTGCGTTCATGGCCAATTGGATTAAAGCATAAATGATCATGCGTGATTGTCTGCCCATCCCCTTTAGCTCCCCGAACTCCAATATCATGTATCGAACTCATAATGGTGTTACTCCGTTGAGAATCTTACAAGAACCTTACGAAATTTATATTACACCCATTGTCTATTTTGCACAAGTGTGTTGTAATACCAGCCATGGAAAAGGGATTTTGGGGGGAATTAAAAAAACCGATTATTGTGTTGGCGCCTTTGGCTGACGTAACCGATGCGCCGTTTCGACGGCTGATTGCTAAGTACTCTGCGCATACCCGCAGCGATGGTTCAACAGGTGGTCCGGATATTATGTGGACTGAGTTTGTTGCGGCTGATGGTTTGATTCGGGCAACTCCCGAGGGGAAGGTGAAGTTGATGGCGGATCTTATATACTCTGAAGAGGAGCGACCAATTATTGCCCAGTTATTTAGTTCCAATGAAGAACACATGGAACAGGCTTCGGCCTTGTGTGCGGAGCTTGGGTTTGATGGGATTGATATCAATATGGGATGCCCTGATCGATCAATTGAGAAGCAAGGATGCGGCTCTGCAATGATTAAAGATCCTGAGTCGGCTCGGGCGATTATTCGCGCTGCAAAAAGGGGAGCGGGAAAAATTCCTGTGTCAGTTAAAACAAGGATTGGGTATAACAGTGATGAGCTAGAAAGTTGGCTTCCGTCTCTTCTAAAAGAAGAGCCGGCAGCCATTACGCTGCATGCTCGTACACGAAAGGAAATGTCGAAAGTTCCAGCACGCTGGGAGCGTGTGGCGCGTGGAGTCCAGATACGAAATGAGCTTAATAGTGAAACTTTGATTTTAGGAAATGGAGATTTGTTGTCGGTTGCTGACGCAGAAGAAAAAGTGAGGGAATCTGGAGCTGATGGTGCGATGTTGGGGAGGGCTATATTCGGCAACCCCTGGCTTTTCCACCCCTCAAAGGTCCTGCCGG
>JBLHGD010000025.1:0-14885 GCA_047616585.1 Candidatus Azotimanducaceae bacterium | reverse complement strand
CATTACTTCATAACGAGTAGCAAGCATTGTACCGTAAATTGAGTTAGATTCAATGCCATCAGTGACACTTCGAACGAAGATTGTCGTAATCGATTTTGTATGGTATAAACCAATTGGTATTTTCGCTGTATCCCCACCCCCAAATACAGCCAAATTAACTAAATAATAACAACTCCTCCTGTTGCTTCACACAAAGGGAAGCTCGCATCCATCCCAGACACTCTCGCGGTCTCTCATTGAGCCATTCGAGGGCTTTTTTTATTTGGGTAGATGATACCGTCTTGAGGTCAGTCCCTTTAGGGATGTACTGCCGTATCCACCGATTGGTATTCTCAACTAATGCTTTATCAGTAGAGCGGTACGGTCTAGTGAAGTAGATAGGTACCGAGAGTTGGCCAGAGAGCAGCTTGTGTTTCGTGAATGCAATATCGTTGTCTAACGTAAGACTCCTTAGGGTACGGTCACTCAGTAGGTTAGTGATAGTTTGGTTCACTAAATCGTTGTTCCGATTGGGTAGATACGCAATCTTGGTTTCTCTGGTGATACGTTCGACCAGTACCAATAGGACACTGGTATTAACAGGTGAAACAATGAAGTCACCCTCCCAGTGACCGTACCCTTCACGAATACACTTAGGATCAGTGATGAAGATACGGTCGGTTAGGTGAGATCGTTTATACGAACCTTTAGGCCGTAGTCCGTATCGTCGTAATAGATATTCAATACAGCGACTCGCAATATACTTACGAATAGCTTTAGCGGAAGCTATCAGTTTATGTGCGGTCCACAGCTCAGCACTAATGGTTTCGGGTGACCAGTCTTTTTCATAGAGATAGTATTCAACGTTCTGTCTGATACCAATATGCATCGCAACCTTCATGCAGGCACGTTTCTTTCTGTATTGCTTGAGATACGCTTTGTGGTGAGCCTTTTGGTGATCATACGCACTGACCCCGCCATTCTTCCTGATATCTTCGTCGATGGTGCTTTTACCTCTGCCTAATACTCGAGCTACGTCTTCACTACTGAACCCGGCTTTTCTCATCTTTTCGATACAGAATCTTTCCTTCTCTGATAAGTGTTCGCGTTTATTTCCTTTGTTCATAGGTGTTTATTCTATGACTGTATTTAAAGGTAGGCAAGCACGCCGGAAAATAGAAGGTCACGTTATGGGGTGGACACCTATGACTGCCGCAGAACAAAACAGTAGCCTTGGTGCTCGAGTACAAATAGCTCGACTGAGAAAAGGCTGAGAAACATCTGATCTTGCTAAAGCAGCAGGGTCCAATATGCGGGTGATTCAAAGACTCGAAAACAACAAAATTGCTTGGCCCCGCAACCTGGCAGAAATAGCTACAGCACTCGATGTTAGCCAAGAATGGCTAATGTGTGGAGTCAGTGAGGTTAGAGATCTCGACGAAGAAGGTGTTCAAATTGCCCGCGCGTTGGATTTGCTTAGCGACTCAGAGCGCGCCCAGGTGAGAAAACGACTCTCTAAATTTTCTGAAAAAAAATGACAGACAGGGACACGTTTTCCTCCTCCCAGAGAGGAGGAAAACGTGTCATTTTTGTTTATACTATAGACTACATATTTTATACATAACGTTGAATACTATGAAACTACTTATTACAATGAGTGAGGAAAACGAGTGGGGACACACACTTTCTGATGATCACGTGAAGCAGATTGAAACTGCTTTCCCTGACTTAGAAGTGGCGGTTGCTTTGGGAGAAGCAACGGAAGAACAGTATCGCGATGCTGACATACTTGCAGGGTTTCCGGTGCGGATCCCTAAAGTAACTGAAGGAATGAAAGTACGTTGGATTCATACATTGTCTGCTGGCGTTGACTACGTGCTGACTCCCGAGGTAAAAGCCCGAGAAGACATAGTCGTTTCGAATTCTTCTGGCATACATGCTATTCCGATTACTGAACACGTGATTGGACTGATACTTTCATACAATCAACAATTTCCAAGAATTTTTCGTGATCAGGCGGTGAAAAAATGGGAGAAGAATGTTAACTCAAGTGAACTGCACGGAAAAACCGTCACAATTGTGGGTCTAGGAGCTATTGGCAGTCAACTTGCGAAGACACTTAAAGCGTTTGATTGCACTGTACACGGTGTGGTGCGGACGATTCGTGAGGCACCTTCTTATGTTGATAGTCTTTGTACATCAGACACTATGCAAGAGGTGCTTGCCGTAAGCGACTATGTGGTCATTTGTCTACCGGGCAGTCCCGAGACCAAAGGAATGTTTGATGCGAAAATGTTTGGACAAATGAAAGAAAGTGGTGTCATTGTAAATATTGGACGTGGCACGATCATTAATCAAGATGATCTTATTGAAGCTCTAGAGAATAAAACGATAGCAGGAGCCTTACTTGACGTTACTACTCCCGAGCCACTACCTCCCGAGAGTCCGCTGTGGAGCATGCCCAATGTCATTATTACTCCTCATTGCTCATCTGCAACCACAAAAGCCATGGATCGAATTATTGATCGACTGTGTTTGAATATTGATGCATTTATCAAAGAAGAAAAACTGCCAAACGAAGTTGATAAAAAACTTGGATACTAGACAGAGGCAATTTGAGTGCTGCACTTTTTAGATAGTAGTTAACTCAGAATAAATATGGAAGAAATTCTTACAGACGTAAACTGGATCGCGGTTATTGTCGGTACAGTAGTTTCATTTATGATCGAGTGGCTGTGGTACTCACCGAAGATGTTTGGAACAAAGTGCTTAGAAGGCGCAAAAGTTTCATTGGACAACAATTCCCCAATGATGCACGCGATGATTGCGCAGTTTGTCGGGACATTTCTTTTTGCGTGGGTTATCAGCCTGACTGCAGCAACTGATTCACTTCTCACCGCAGTATTAATCACTCTCACTATAGCAGTACTGATTAAAGCAAATGGTCTGTTTGCTCAAAAGAGCACATACGTCATCAGAACTGAAGTAGGTTTCATTCTCGTCATGGCTGCAGTGATGATACTAGCTCACGCAATACTATAAAGTCGAATCATACGCACAAAAAAGACGGGCTACGCCCGTCTTTTTTGTGCGTCTTGCTTTACCTAGCTAACTTATCCCAATTCCCTTTCGGTCGCACAGCTTCAGAACCGTTTTTACACAACGGGCACTCATCAGCTTCCCAAATATTTAGCTTTTCACTGAAAAGTGAAACGACCTCTTTATCACCAATTGTCTCGTCACCACTCCAGTTCCCAACAAGTCCGACTACTGGCAATACTTCGATTCCTGCTTCTTCTAATACACTGATTGTTTTGATCGCAGAGCCTCCCGTAGATTTCATATCTTCAATAACGAGGACTTTTGCACCTTCAGGAATATCAAATCGCTTCAGTGCCTGCATTTTTCCTTCATCTGTATAGTCAATCTCAGTAAAAGCAAACTTTACTCCTAACTGTTTTGCTACCTCATGCGCAAAAGTGACAGCGCCGTATGCGGGACCGATAACAAAGTCCGGTGTCACACCATTCAATTTAGGAACAACTTTTTCTATCATTGCCGCGGCAACCTGACTTGTGAACGCAGGGTCAACAACAATTTTTGCACAATTGCAGTATCCGTCTGCGTGCATACCAGACGTAAACAGTGCATGAGCTCCAGACGGATTATCATAATTCATACGCCACAGCACACCCAACTCTTCAAGTTTTTTACCCCAGTCCATATTATTTTTTTACACTATTATTAAAAGAATCCCGTAATGCTTTTGCTGCAATGGCTTGTTCCTCTGGCTTTGAGGCCGAACCATTCGGAAACATTACTCTCCTGCCAGAATTAATCATACACTTTCTCGGATCAATCCCTGACGCGAGAAAATTCTCCACCGTGCCACCTTGTGCGCCAATACCCGGAATAAGATACAGGGCTTCACTCTCATTAGTCAGCTCCACAAATTCCATAAACTCAGGATCACTCTTTGTATACGTCCCACCTACTACAATAGCGTCAGCCCTAGCTTCACACGCACGCCTGACTCTACTTTTCCAAAGCTGCTCACCTGTGTCTGCATCAATATAGTTCATTTCAGTTTTATACTCAGTGTTTGACATGAGACCCATGCTCATCATACCAATATTCTGCGCATGCGCTTCTCTAATTGCTTCTTCGATATTTCCCGCATACGGAGCACACGTCATTGCATCAAATCCAAGTTCCTTATTATAAAAAATCCATGATGCGTTAGTGGAGCCGATATCAGCAATTTTGTTATCAGAAAGCGCCAGTAAATCTTTACTGTGAATTTTTTCCACAATCGTCTTGAGTATTTGTCGCTGCTCAACTCCCTGAAAATATGCTTGATTAGGTTTAATCATAGACACAAACGGCGCGACTGCTTCAATAAATGCAAGCGCCCACTCTAACAAATCAGCTTCCTCCGGCAGTCCGGTGTCGCCTCTACCCATACCAAATACAGCTGGATCAAGTCCAGCAACGATATTGCTTTGTTTCCGTTCACGAACTTCATGCCATCGTGTTATAAAACTATTTTTCATACAATATTGATTACCCTAGTTCTTTGATGCTTCGTGCTGCATGCAGCGCAGCAGCTGTGTACCCTTTCGCGTCAATAACGCGTGCCTTTGCTTGTTCTTGTGTATTGACGGTCAGGACGCCGAACGCTACTGGTTTTGCATGTTTTACTTGAATTTCTCGCACAGCGTCAGTGATAATCCGCGCTACGAAATCAAAGTGCGCGGTTTCTCCACGAATAATTGCTGCTATAGAAATCAAGCAGTCGATTTTATCTTTCCCTGCAAGAGCTTCCAGAACAGCAGGCATGTCTGCAGCCCCAGCAACCTCCACCACATAGATATGTTCTGCTGTAACTCCATAATCCGAAACCAAAGTTTTTAAAGCCAACTCTTTCATTGGTTCTGTAATGTGACCATTGAATAATCCAACGACCATACCTACACGATACGAACTGGCATCAAACGGCTGTAATTTTGCAATATCATCTATGTTTGCCATGTAAAATCAATTTATATTTTTCGTAAGGTATTTCCCAATAATATCAAACTCGAGATTAACAATATCACCCACCGCGCAAAACCCTAACGTTGTATTTGCAATAGTGTGTGGTATAAGCGCGAGTGAAAATGTATTTTCCGTCAGAGCACATATCGTAAGACTTACTCCATTAACAGTCACGGAACCCTTCTCTACCAATAACTGCTGATACAGGCTATCAAATGAAACAGTCAGATCCATTGTGTGTTCATCTGTTTGAATATCGGTAACTGTTCCAATCCCCTCGATATGTCCCTGCACGATATGACCTTCAAACCTGTCTGTTGAGAGCATTGCCCTTTCGAGATTAACTAATTCAGGCATACTTGATCCAAATATAGTCTTCTCAAGCGTCTCTGACACGAGCTCTACATCGAACCCCTGCTCATCAAAACTCACTACCGTAAGACAAGCTCCGTTTACAGCAATTGACTGCCCCTCCTTAAGTTCCCACCCAGATGGTTTCCCTATTGTAAGACTCATCACATTCTCGCGCACAGCGCTTTTTTGAATTTTCTCTTTCGCTTCTATGATTCCGGTGAACATACATCCAAACTCATTATGTTGTTAAGATCTGCTTTAATATCTGCTTTAAGATCATCCTCGGTCCTATACTCCTTAAACGGACGCAGATACTTGGATATACGAAACGTTACCATCTCTCCATATAGGTTGCCAGCATACCCAATCAGATGCGCCTCGAGCTTTGGCAACTTTTGTGCATCGTCAGGACCTATAACTATACCCGCCACATACTCTTCCTGTGAACTATGTACCGTAACTAAACCAGCATAAATACCATATTCTAAATCAATTTTTTCGTGCACATATTGATCACGGTCAATATTAGCAGTTGGATAGCCGAGTTTCTTCCCGTAACCGTCACCCTGTATTACTACTCCTGAGATTTCCATAGTGGTGGCAGTATACCCCACCCTAAGTTTTTTGCAGTATTGGCTTTCCAAATCAAGCGAACGTAGTATTTTAAAGTGTAATAACGGATATATCGCGCTTCTATACGTGAGCGTTGCTCACAGCATAAATCTTAGGGTCGGGGTATGTCAAAATACTCGTGCTATGCTATATGCATGAATAACGTCACCATTTTAGTTATTGAGAATGAAACAGACTTACGTGAAGCAATCACAGTTTCACTTGAAACTGAATCATTTACTGTCCTACAGGCATCCGACGGTGAAGAAGGCTATCAGACTGCTTTGCGCGAACACCCTGATGTCATCTTGCTAGATATTATGATGCCGAAGATGAATGGTCATGAGGCACTTGAAAAAATAAGAAACGATCCATGGGGTAAAGATGCAAAAGTAATCTTTCTATCCTCAATGAGTGACGCTGAAAATGTCGTGCGCGCAGTGGAGAAAGGCAGTGAGGATTATATTGTAAAGTCACACGCATCCCTCGAAGAAATTGTCTCAAAAGTGAAACAAGTCCTACACGGATACGACACATAACATTTACGGAATAATCCAATTGGTTTCAAAATTGGTGAGATTTTTGTGACCTTCTTCGGTTATCACGACAGTATCTTCAATACGTACTCCTCCAATATCTGCGTAATACAATCCAGGTTCGATTGTAATCACGTGTCCGGGCGCAAGTATAGTTTCTGAACTTCCACTGACTCTTGGTGCTTCATGGATATCGACGCCAAGACCGTGACCGAGTGAATGAATGTACCCCTTCTCTCCCACGTCAAATCCGTGACTTCTAATCATATCTGCTGAAATTTCATATATTTCTTTACATGATTTGCCGGGCTGGAGCGCAGAAAGCGAAGCTTCTTGTGCTTCTCTGACGGCCTCATACATCTTTACTATTTCATCGCTCGGCTCCCCTTTCACATACGTGCGTGTCATGTCTGCAAAGTAATTATTTTTTGAACTTTGTGGAAAGATGTCAGCAATAATCGTCTGACGTGGCGCAATTGGTCCCGCGCCACCATGGTGCGGCATTGACGCGTGCACGCCACAGGAGATGATAATTCCAGCAGTATTTTCTAAATCATAATTGAGAAGTACTTTTGAAACTTCTCGTTTTAAAAATTCGCTTGTGAGTACTGCCCCATCGTATATAAGCGTATCACCAACAATAACTGAGTCTTTGAGAATTTGTTCAAGTAGCACATACGAATGTAATGTATCTTTGAAATTCTGAGTAATTGCTGCAGTTTCCTTCTCTGACTTCAGCAATCGCTCTGGGGCCCAGAGTTGATCCACCACAAGCGAAATATCATTAGCTCGGAGCATATCCGCAATCTGTACAGGAAAACTCGGCGGTACAGAAATCTCATTTGTCACTTTATATTTTTCGATGATGACTACTGCAAGGTTTGCAGTCAAATCACCCTGGTGTCTGGATGCTTCAGCAAGAAGTGGGCCGACGTCAATGGCTTCCACGTCTCCGCTACTTTGTTCCTCGTATGCGTCAAAATCAGTTGCAGAAAGAAACACATAGCGTTTTCCGTCATGTACCAAAAAGAAAAACGGGTCGGGCATTTTTTTACCTACCATATACAGCATGTTCCCATCAGCTGTATTAGCGTAATGTAAGCGTGTCATGTCACCAGTATAAACCAAAACTGCAACAAAGCTGAAATTCTGGCGTAGTATTTGGTATAGTTTTGTAATACACGACAGATTACTAATTCGAACAACGTAAATATACACAATAGGATGGAAACACAAACTGTAGACGTAGTGGTGCTCGGAAGTGGAACCGCTGGAAGTAATGCAGCAAGGGCTGCCGCAGCAGAGGGAGCCAAGAAGGTGGTTATGGTCCACCCAGAGAATCTGATAAATACATGCGTCGAAGAAGGGTGCATGCCGAGCAAAAGCGTCCTTGCTGGAGCACATCAGAACCTTCCACTATCACAAGTACTTAAAGAACGTGACGAACATATTGTACGACTTCTGAAAGCACTCACAGACAGCTTTGAATCCGCAAACTTTGAGGTCGTGGTTGGTACAGCAAAGCTCACCGACGATCATGCTGTTACTGTAGAGACCCCCGAAGGTCCCGTCACCTACACAGCCAGCAGTATTGTAATCGCAACTGGCTCGACACCATTTGTACCCCCTATTCCAGGCTTATCTGACATTGGAGAGAAGCTGCTGATCAGTGATGATGTTGTCTCAAAAAAAGCACATTTCGAAAAAGTTCCAAAACGTATCCTTACTATCGGAGGAGGCCCAATTGGCCTTGAACTTTCAACTTTCTTTCACGACATAGGATCGGAGGTTCGTGTACTACAGCGTGGCACTGCACTTGGACCTTTCGATCCTGAATTTGGAGACGAGCGGGTGCGAGCTTCAAAAGACGCTGCAAGCTTCCCTATCATCCTTAATGCAGAATTAAATGAAGTAAAAGAAACACCCGAGGGACTGTTGTGTTCAATCGCGTGTGGTGAAACCATAACCGAGGAATATTTTGATGCGATTCTAGTGGCGACAGGTCGGCGCGCAAACACACAGGACATTGGCCTTCAGGAAGCTGGTATCAGCTTTGATGAGCGTAAGAATGTCGTACATGACGACCATATGCAGACAAGCGTCCCACACATTTTCATTGCGGGCGACGTCACTGGACACCACCAAATTCTTCATTTTGCTGCGGCGATGGGTAAAATCGCAGGATATAATGCGATGCATCCAGACCAAATGAAAACAATGGACTACGACAAGCACATGCTTGCTGTTTCGTTTGATCAATTCCCTTCAGCATTGATAGGGCTCACCGAGACTGAAGCGACAAAACGTGGGGTGGAAGTTATTACTGCTACACGAAATTTCAACAGTATTGGACTGGGCATCCTCAAGCGGCAAGAATACGGGATGTGGAAAGTAGTTGCCGAAAAAGCAACGGGAAAAATAATCGGCTCACAAATCCTTGGTCCTGATAGTTCTGGAGAGCTTATTCAAACACTCGTTCCGATCATTGCAAACAGCAATACGTTTGAAGACATACTAAAAATGACATGGTACCACCCGACCTATGCAGAAATACTGCAGTCATTGGCTCGAGACCTTAAAGCTAGTTCTTAACTTATAAGTATCGCTTTGCGTATGCCAAACTCGCATATTTCGCGATAGTCATACCTGTGAGCACCACAACCAGTAGCGGGTCTACTTCATGCAAAAATAGGACTTGATAACCAATACCAAGGACTAACATTCCTGCTCCTACAAAATACGCCACTCTTCCTGAGTATGCACGGTGTGTGTCTTCGCGCTCATCTTCTGCCACCTCTTTAAAAACCAAAAGCGCGAAGGCAGCGAATACAGCGAGTAACAGTGCCAACAGTGTGTACACCAACATACTCGGCATTAAAACCATAAACGGATCAAGAAAAGCAACAGAGAGCAGGACGACAACTACAGGAATAATTAATTCTTTACTCATATCTATACTATTTTTGAATATTAAATACTGATTCAACGCTCACATCAAAATACAAAGCAATCTTTAACGCCAACAAAACTGAAGGAACATAATTTCCTTTCTCAATTGAGATTACCGTCTGACGCGTGACGCCAACAGACTCAGCAAATTCCTGCTGGGTCACCCCCTTTTGTTTTCGCATTTCTTGTACAAAATTCTCTATCACTTCCTTCCTCTTCATACAGACATAATAGAGAACGTCCAGTTACTGTCAAGAAGGCTTAACATTCATTATTTGTGAATACCACACATAACCTTGACTGTAGCATGATATTATTGTGATAAGAGTTACAAAGAATGTTCATTGTCTCCCACCACAGGTTGGCACACATATTTGTATCCATGCGCTCAAAAAAGAAAAAACTCATTCGTGTGAAAGGTGGAAAAAGAATTCATTCAGTGTTTGTTGGTGCATTAGTACTTATCTCTATTTCTGGCTTTGGGATCTATCATCTTGTGATCGCTCAGACAAACGAAGACCCTATCATCATGGACATTGATCCAAATATCGGCTTAGAAGCAATGGTTGTAGATTTTTTCACCACAAACAATGCGCCTGAAATGATCCCAATCATCAAATGTGAGTCTGAGTTCAAGCATTACAAAGCCGATGGCACAATTTTACAAAACAGAGAAGGTTCGAGCGCTATTGGTATTGCGCAGATCCTTTCCTCCGCGCACCCTGACCCTAAAGTACTTTCTCTCTTTAACAAGCGTCACAATGCAGACGTGCAAGCATCAGATATTGATATTACAACTGTAGAAGGAAATCTCGGCTATGCTCTTATGCTCTACGAGCTTCGCGGGACACGTGACTGGGCATGCTCAAAGAAATTTAGGTTCCGATAATAACAACATGCTATGGTGTATGTATGGCAGCTGGACAATTCAGTCAGCGAGTATGGGAACTCGCACTCTCGATACCTGAAGGACGTGTAACCACCTATGGAATTATTGCGCGCGCAGCTGGAGGAGGCGGACAAGCGGCACGGTCAATCACTGGCATCTTAAGCAAAGCACCCAATAAGGCCGCTATTCCCTTTCATCGCATTGTGTACTCAGGAGGAAAAGTCTGGATGACTCCGGAGTGCGAAGATCGACGTCGAGAGATCTATGAACTTGAAGGAATTACCGTGAATCAAAAAGGGTTCGTCCAAGATTTTGAAGAAGTAGTGTACTATTTTGACTAGTTCACTTTGTTCAATTAGTACGATGCATCGTACTAATTGATTGAATACGACTTTTTTGACAAAATTTCATATTCATATTAGTTCGATATATCGAACTATTTTGTTGTGGCATCTAAAACTGTACACCAAAAAGCTTTGACACGGAGCCGAGGTTGGGTATATACTCCAAATACGTGACCCCATATCGTGGGAAGCACAATGTGGAGACCATGAGAAATCATGATCGAACAACAACAAATAATCTCAGGGGAAGCCAAAGCAGATGTGTTTTTGCGCAAAATCTTGCTATGGATTACGTGCACGCTGCTCGCAAGTTTTGCAGTAGGCATAGCCATATCGTTTGCAAAAAAATTCGGTCTCGACATCGAATTGCTAAAGCAACTACTGAGCTAAAAAAAAGTTGGGGGGGGTAGTAAATGCCGGTGAACTAGTGTCACCGGCTATTGTAATCTCAAAATTCTGTCAGTTAGAGCTTCACTAGCTCAGAACTTTCAATATTTCTTTTTGTACTTCTAACGCACGTTTCTTACTTGGTGATTCAACAACAAACTTCAGCGCGTCTTCTGTGACGCTTTTTTTGACGACAAACCAGACATCCTCATACTCCATTCGTAATCCATCGAAATTATCTTTTGAAATAGGCTTCTTTTTAAAGTATTTCTCTACTGCAAGTAGCGCCGCCTTCTTGTCTGGAACTTTCACAAGGATTTCTTCGGTTTGGAAATATGTGTCTAGAGGCTTGATAAGTTGAGAGAGTGTCTTCCCTTCTTTCATTCCATTAGCGACAATCTCAGACACACGCAGAAGTGTAATAATACCTGAATCAGTATAGAAATTATTGCGGAAGTAGAAATGAGCGGAGTGCTCGCATGCAAACCCAACATCTTTATCGCGCATCATCCGTTTGATGAATGCGTGTCCAACTCGGGCCCGATATGCTTTGCCTCCATTATCGACAATGACATCATAGTAGCTTTTGCTTGTGAAGTTAGTGTATATAAACTTTTTTGCAATACCTCGAGTGAGTTGGTACTTTGCAATCAGAGCTCCAATAATTGCACTATTGATGTACTTCCCTTTCTCGTCAAAAAATGCAACACGGTCTATGTCACCATCAAAGGCAGCTCCAAAATCTGGGCGTTCTTTCTTGATTGCTGCAATAACCGGCTTTTGATTCTTTGCGAGCGTTGGATTCGATGCTCGGTTTGGAAATGTACCGTCCATCTCAAAGAAAAGTGGTATGACGTCAATTGGCAAGCCCTTTTCAAGTATCGGAGCAAGCGTACATCCCATTCCGTTACCAGCATCAACAACAATCTTCACATTCCGGGATGTATCGATGTCCGTAAATGTGTGCAGGTATTTTTTATACTCTTGTAGAATCTTCTTTTTACTGACGGCACCTTTTCGCTTTGTTTTCTTATATGTTTGCGTCTCAACTCGTTTTCGTAACTGTCCAAGACCAAACTTCTCAGTGAGCGGGATACCTTGTGGCTCAACCAGTTTCAATCCGTTATATTCTTTTGGATTGTGCGACGCAGTAATTACCACCCCGGGCAGATTGTATGTACCTGAAGCAAAGTACAGCGCTGGAGTACCCACTAACCCAAGATCAACCACATCAGCTCCAGCATCCGTAACTCCTGCTACAAATGCCTTATGTAATTTTGGAGAAGAGATTCGCATGTCACGCGCTACAAGTACCTTTTTGTAATTGTATTCTGATACAAATGCGCGGGCCACACGATACGTCAGTGCCTCATCAATCTGTGTGGGATGGACACCACGAATGTCGGCATCTTTAAATGCAGCTTTATAATCTTGTGGCAACGCCATTCTTTCGTATATATTCATTTCTGTATGTTTAGTATGTATAGAATACCATTAGATACACAGAAAATACCATTAGATACACAGAAGAAGGCTGTTCATATCCTGTTATACAGATAATGGTGTATGATAGATATTGTACATATACGAATATGAAACCAATCCTTATAGCAATACTTCTCTTTATACTGCTGCTGATGGTAAATGGATACCTTACAAACAATTAATTACTACGACTAACTTTTCATGGAATACCTGATAATCACGGCCCTTATAGCACTCTCAGCGCTATTTTCGGGCCTTACACTAGGACTACTCTCACTTGATACGCAAACGCTCAAGCGTCGTGCAAAATTGGGAGACGCACAAGCCAAGGCTATCTATCCACTTCGAAAGAAAGGAAACCTTCTTTTGACCACCCTTTTGTTTGGTAATGTGGTGATAAACACTACACTTTCGATTTTTTTAGGATCAATCGTAAGTGGAGTCGTTGCGGTAGTTCTTGCAACCACACTCATATTCCTTTTTGGGGAAATAATTCCACAAGCAGTGATTTCACGACATGCATTGTATTTTGGGGCAAAAACTGCACCGTTAGTTCGTATAGCTCTCTTTGTGTTCTATCCTGTTGCGTATCCTATTGCATACGTGCTTGACCGCATGCTTGGAGCAGAGATGCCAACTATGTATTCCAAAGGTGAGATCATGCAAATCATATCTGAGCATGAAGACTCTGAACACAGTCCTATTGATGAAGACGAGGAACGAATCATACACGGAGCGTTGCGTTTCTCTCATTTACGGGTGCGCGAAGTTATGACAGAAGTGGAGAATGTGATGATGTTTGATGAACATCAGCGTTTGACCAAGGAGTTTTTTAGACAAATTACAGATGAAGGATTTTCCCGCTACCCAGTCTATAGTGGAAATCGCACAAATGTTGTTGGTGTCCTCTTTGCAAAAGACCTTCTAACAGAGGACGACCTTATATCGATCAAAGAGACTGAAGAAGCATTTGAAACCGATTATTTAAGTGTAAATCCAAGTGACCATCTCGATGCTGTGCTTGCGCGAATGCTCAAACAAAATCGACACCTCGGAATAGTTAAAAATAAAAAGAAAGACTGTATTGGAGTTGTTACTCTCGAAGACATTATCGAAGAAATCATCCAGCAAGAAATCGAGGATGAAGACGATGTAGACTAACAAAAAATGCGATCCCAATAAGGATCGCATTTTTTGAGACTATATAGACCTAATTCGCACTCTCCTTTTGAGCATCTTTCGAAGACTGCTGCAAAGACTTGTATCCAAAGACATAAAAGCCAAGGAACGTGACTGCCAAGCCAAGTAGTACATATCGCATTTCTTCTGTGTATGCTGCAAAGTTGAATAGCAGCTCTAACACGGAGGCGACAATCGCAATCTCCACCATAAACTTGATATCGATATGATGATGTCGCATATACTCAACGAGTATTCGATACGCCTTCATAAGAATCAGCAGCACTGCTACGTTATGCAAGAATTCAGCGTTAAGGACATTAAATATCTTTGCTCGAGCTGATGCTTCAAGAAAAACACTCTTATAAATAGAAACTGATACGTCATACGTACCTGTAACGATTACTACCAACATGTACAAGACAAGAGTCGCGGCGGTTACGAATGCGACAAACGAAATGCAACTATTCAAAAAAGGAATTGTTCTTTCCATAATGCATATAATAATACCATCCCCAAGAGCAAAAAAACTGAATAATCCACGCATAAATACAGAAGTGAAAGATCACTGTACATATCTTAAATTTGTGCCCTAATGCACCTATCCTCAACAAAGGAGATCCGATTGTGATGAGGGAAATCTGTAGAGTGGCGCTCTTTTTTATCATCTTGCTTGCACCTCATGCATCAACACATGCGCGAGAAGGTTTCGATCCATCGATGTCCAGCACGTTCTATACCGCTCTAACAGTCCCTGTGCTGCCGGAGAAAACGTTTGCTGTAGTGACCGGTATCTATATCAAACAATTCGGTCTTGACGGAACTGGGCACTCATACACTGAATGTGGGATCAGTTACGTGCTCAATGAGACCGACGAGGAGATACCTCGCGACATCTGGGGTGAGAATAAAGTAAAACTAGACGGAGTCTGGGCAGATCGAGATGCGGTAGAAACGATTTTTTCTGACATTATATGTCGGGAAATTGCGCTGATCAAATCCAGCATATAAATGTGTGCGGCTCCATCGGAGCCGCCGCAAACACAATCCTGTGATATCCTTGCTGATATGCAGGATTTTATGATTTTAGAAAAGAAAGTTGGAGAAACTCCTCTTCAGTCACTCGAAAAATTC
>JBLHGD010000024.1:0-14901 GCA_047616585.1 Candidatus Azotimanducaceae bacterium | reverse complement strand
TTCATCTTTTCTATACAGAATCGTTCCTCTTTTAAGAGATGTTCTCGTTTGTTTTCCTTTTTCATAGGTTTGTATTGTATGGCTGTATTTAAAGGTTGGGAAGCAATATTAGCAAATGGAGCAAGTGATGCACACCAAGCTTTCTTCGGTGATACGATGGAAAGGGACAGATCCATCTTTCGAAATCATTCGGATTAAAGGGCGCGTGGTACAGTCAGATATAGACCCCGAAACTGGGTACTGCAACATCGAACTCTGCGATACTAGAACGGGCGCCAACAGCAGGCACGTGATACCAGCCTCTTTTGAATTCGTTCAAAGAGAACTCGTCATACTGGATGTTGTCGAGGAAAACGTGATTGCTGTGCAGATCGTCCAAGTGGGCTTTTTCCCTTTTGGCATCGCAAGGATCTTGTTTTCGAAAGAAGATGCTTTGGGAAATATCCTCGCAAGCTATAGGTTTGTGGATGAGGGCGAGTTGACTGAAGGTGAACGTGACGATGTGAAGATTGCCGCCATGGCGGAACAAATGGGTGGGAAAAGTTGTTGATTGTCAAAGGTGGCCGGGTTGGGTGATTCATCAACAGGATGGTCATACATTTTCGTATTTAGGAGGGAGTTATGAATTCGCCAAAAGGCACGTCCGGCCCTGGACTCGACCAAGCAGGCGGTGCTCAGCTGTGTAAGATTGTTACCTGCGGTCTCATGCTTGCCGGCGTACTTGCAATCATTGCAGGTCTCGAGTATGAGAGCCGCCGTGCCATTGGGCTCTTTATTCTGGTCGTAGATGTTCCCGTTATGTTGGCTTTGGCAGTACGCTTGATACTGCCAGACCAGGAGGAAAGCGTTGATTAGTTACGTGGAAATTGCACACGCGGCAAAGCCGCACGCACATTAAGAGCTGCATGCGGCTTTTAATGTGCCTATTTTATATTCAATATCTTCAAAAACTCTTTGAGTTCGTCGTTTGCGATCTTTCGGTATTGGTTTGGTTTAAGTTTTCCTAGTTCGATGTTTTCAATACGAACACGCTTCAGACCTTGGATTTGGTAGCCTAGCGCAGCGCACATACGTCTGATCTGGTGTTTTTTTCCTTCGGTTAGAGTTATGTGAAATGAAAGGGAGTCTGGGTTCTTGCTTGGTTGCGCAACCTTTGCTTTTTTGGTTTTGTATCCTTCGATATCCACTCCTTTGGCCATTTCCTTTAAAAAACTACTTTTGATTTTCTTATCGACATGTACCTCGTATTCTTTTTCGTGTGCTTCTTCAGGGTTCAACAGAGGTCCTGTTACTCGACCATCGTTACTAAGAATTATCAAACCCTCTGAGTCTTTATCCAGGCGCCCTACAGGGGAGACATTTGTAAGCGAATAGTCTTTTTTCAGGCGCATTGCGATGTCCGTCTCGCCTTCACCAGGAGAGTGAGTGATGATACCGCGGCCCTTGTAGTATGCGAGGTACACACGTTCTTTGACGTTACCTTTTAGTTCAACCTTGTCTTTTTCTGTTATCTTCAATCCAAGTACGGCTTTCTTGCCGTTGACGAGAATTTTGCCATCAATAATAAGCTGGTCAGCTTCGCGGCGACTCGCCCAGCCCTGGTCTGCGATGTATTTGTTTATGCGTATTAATTCAGTCATATTATTGGGGTGCGTGGTAATGGAGTAGTTTAGTCACATTGAATCTGCTTCTGAATTAGTGCGATTAATCGCACTAATTCAGAAGCGGTTTTCAGTAGTTTTTTAGACTGTGGCAGCAAGCTATATCCAGGACATTGGAATAGTTTACTGCGATTATTCAATACTCAAGTCACTCCTTTGATTTGAGGGTGTATTGTGCTATGATTCCGTTCTTATGTCAAATGCACAACACTATGATGTCATCGTTATTGGAGGGGGAGCCTCTGGAATGATGGCGGCAGGAAAGGCGGCCGAGAACGGTCGGCGTGTGTTACTCGTGGAGAAAAACAAGATGCTTGGCAAAAAACTATCTATTACAGGAGGTGGACGGTGCAACATATATAATGCAGAGAAAGATCAACGGAAATTACTTGCAAACTTTGGTGACAGCGCAAAGTTTCTACACTCAGCGTTTGCTCAGCACGGAATGCAAGATTCGCACGACTTCTTTGTTGCGCAAGGACTACCAATTGTTGTTGAAGCTCGAAAGCGGGCCTTCCCAGAATCACAAGATGCACGCGACGTTACGGCAACAATGAAGAAGTATGTGACCGATAACAGAGTAGAGTTAAGGACAGGAACTCGGGTACAGAAATTTGCAACCGAAAATGGCAAGATTGTTGGTATTGAAACTAACAAAGGCGACTTTACTGCCGATTCGTATATTCTTGCAACTGGCGGATCGGCGCACGCTGAAACCGGCGCATCAGGAGAGGGAATAGAGTGGCTCTCTGAGCTTGGGCACACGATTCATGCATCAAATCCGAATATTGTACCGCTGAAGGTAGATGAGAAGTGGGTAAAGGATCTTTCAGGGACGACGCTGTCGTTTATGAAGATTACGTTTGGTGTAAATGGAAAACAAGGAAAGCCTTTTTCTCGCACCGGTAAAATCCTTTTCACGCACTTTGGACTATCGGGGCCACTGATTTTAAACGCAGCACACGAGGTAAAGAAGCTGCTTTCGCATGGTCCTGTGCATGCAACTATCGATCTGTATCCGGACACGGAAGTAGGGACGCTCCGAAACAGGGTACTAGAGGTATTTAATATAAACAAAAACAAAGAGCTCCGGAATGTTCTGAAGGAATTTGTTCCGCACGGTATGACTGATGCGGTAGCGGCACAATTGGATAACGAACTTGCCTCAATGCGGGTACACAGTGTGAGTAAAGAAGATCGAAATGCACTTGTGGATCGACTGAAAGCTATGCCGCTTATTGTCACGGGCACAATGGGTATGGATTGGGCTGTTATCTCTGACGGGGGAGTTGATCTTACAGAAATTGATACAAAGACAATGCGATCGAAGGTGCACGAGAATTTATTCTTTACGGGAGACGTATTACATATTAATCGGCCGAGTGGGGGGTATAGCCTTCAACTATGTTGGACCACTGGCCACGTCGCCGGTCTGAATGCTTAAATGGGCGAACTTCTTCGTCGGTTTCGCTATTGAGAACATTCGTCCTACAAATCAGTAGGCCTCATATTCTCAAAACTCACCTTCTCGAATTTCATCCCATTTAAGCATTCAGACACTGAATGTGGTTTTTTTGTATAGTGCGTTCGATCTCGAAAGTGTTAAAGATATGAAAGAATCTAGGTGTTTTTACGTATCAACTGTAGGATGATGTGACGTATGTCTGTACCATCCCCTCAAGATTCCATGACTGATGAAGAAATTGTCACACTTTCATTGAGAGAACAATCAATGTTTGGACATATCATTGAAAGATACGAAGCACCATTGTGTCGGTATATTCGCCGTTTAGGCGTGCAAACCGTCGAAGACCAGCAAGATGTGCTCCAGGAGATTTTTATCAAGGTATATCGAAATCTTAATGGGTTTGATACATCATTAAAGTTTTCTTCATGGATTTATCGTATTGCACATAACGAAGCGATAACATGGTTTCGGAAGCAGAACGTGCGTCCGGAAGGGCATTTAATTTCAGAGAGTGAAGACATTCTTGGATTCATGAAGACCAACGAAACTGATCAAGAGGCGTTGTTCGATATTGAAGTGAATGCACAAATGCTCAATGAAGCACTCTCGCGCATTGATCAGAAATACAAAGGTGTCTTAGTTCTTAGATTTTTTGAGCACAAAGAATATGAGGAGATTTCAGATATTTTGAAAATCCCAATTGGATCAGTGGGAACACTCATCCATAGAGGTAAACGCCAGCTGAAAGAAGCAATCGATCCAGAACAAATACGAATATGAACAAGCAAACACAAACAGAACAAAAAACATCTACGAATCTAAAGGATTCAGTTATTTCACGTATTGAAACTGATGCGGTGAAGCCAAAAAGTAAATGGGTATTTCTCTGTGCGGACTGTATGGTATGGGTCTTATGGGTGTTGGTGGTTATGGTGGGCGCCCTCGCGTTTTCTGAATCTTTGTATGTGAGCATGCATTCGGGTATCGAGATGTATGAGATGACACATCAGAGCCTGTTTTCTTTTGTTATTGATAGTCTGCCGTATGTCTGGATCCTGACTTTTATATTGATGGTTTTTTTGGCACATTACAATATGCGCAAAACTAGACGTGGCTATGTGTATCCACTGAGGCATATTGTGATAAGCAGTATCGTGTTTGCTGTTGTTGGAGGTTTTGTATTCCATGTAGCTGGTATTAATAAGGTGATTGATAGAATGGTGGGTGCTTCACTCTTGCCATACAATTCTGTGCATGAAAGGCAGGAGTATCTCTGGGCTCATCCACAGGACGGACGTATCACCGGCGTATTTATTGAGCGATTTGATAATACAAAGGAAGTGCTCTTTTCTGATAGTGTAGACAGACAATGGACGGTGGCAATACATGAACTACCACCGAAAGACGTCTCGCTGCTCATTTCCGGTAAGCGCGTCCGTCTCTTCGGTGAGGCTGATATTGAGGCAAATCCGCATTTTTTCCATGGTTGCGGGGTGATGCCTTGGATTCCAGAAGAAGGATATACGGTGGCCTCTTTACGTGAGAATAGGACAGATGCAAGAAAACATATGCTTGCTTTTGAGAAAGAGGTAGGTGCGGAGAAGGAAAATATTATGCCGCAACGTTGTAGGGAGATTATGAATCAGTTATTACGAACACAAAAGAATATTGAGTAAAGTAAAGATGTTGCTTTCCCGCGCGTAGGGCTGTTGTCATATGTATCTGCTATACTTTACTGTAGATATTGGGTATGTCATTGAGTAAAAATAATTTTTGTCGAAATCAACTTGGGTTCACACTTGGAGAATTACTTGTTGTGATTGCAATCATTTCTGTTTTGGCTGCTATCGTGCTTGGAAGTACTAATAGCTCAAGAGTACACGCGAAAAATCGAGCAACGAATGAAGTTGTCAGGCAATACATTTTAGCTATTAATGTTTACTGGACAGAATATGGATACTATCCGCCATTAAGTCTTGGTCATACAGTTTGTCTTGGTGATTTTTCAGATAATCTGTGTGGCGATAATAACGATACACCTGAAGATCCTGTTTTGAGTGCTGCTCTGCAACCATACTACAAAGGACTGCCAGTATTTGAACCTCTTGAATTCAGATTTGGTTTTTACACAGCAACATTCGAAGGCCCTATGTATGGCTGCTTTAGCCCAGCAGTTGGGGACCCGTGTACTGGTATCGCTGTCACATGGATGCTAGAGGGTACTAAAACTGACTGTGGTCCCGGGTGGTTAGATTCAGATGGTACAGATAGGTTATGTATTTTTACAAGTGTAGGGAGTCCATGATATATATTGAATAATATAGAATAGTGTGGTATAATGATAGAAATGAGGTCACACCTTAAAAATTTCTTCATTCCGCACGAGGGGAATGACTATAGGCCACACAGCCTACAAAAAGTAGCTGTACTAGGTATGGCGGCTTTAGTACTGCTGTCGTTTGCTTTTGCAAACGTGCAGTCGCGTGTCTGGGTCCAGTCACAGTGGCTTGTTTCGACTATTTTACCGGCTGTTATTGTAGATCTGACAAATATTGAACGAGCTGACGCAAGCCTGATACAGGTTCGTAGAAATGGCAGTCTTGATCAGGCGGCACAGCGTAAAGCAGAACATATGGCTGCAAACCAATACTTTGCACACCATAGCCCTGATGGTATTTCTCCGTGGCATTGGTTTTCACAGGTAGGATACAACTTTGTACATGCGGGTGAGAATCTTGCTATTTACTTCACTGATTCGGATGAGGTTATGCAGGCATGGATGAATTCTCCTTCGCATAGAGCAAATATCATGAACGATACCTATACTGAGATTGGTATTGGAACAGCTTCAGGTATGTATCAAGGTGCGCAAACGGTATTTGTGGTGCAGTTATTTGGCACACCTGCAGCAGCAGCGCCACAAGCAAACGCTGACCTTGCTGCAGTAACACCGTCCTCCCAAGTCGCATTTGTTGATGATGTACCGAGTCCTGCTCCAGTTGACACGACACCGTTGATTGCTGGATCTGAAGAAATTGTGACGCAACTCGATGATGTCGAGATTACGCTCAGCACTGATAAAGATCCTGTTGCTGTGCTTGATAGTCCTCCTGTACAGGATGCTGAGCCAGACGAGGTTCCTGATCCGGTGTATTCAGATTTTGTTTCTACCTCAACGGGGGGTATTCCAGCATCACTTGATCCAGAACAAATTACACCATCCGATACACAAACAAATCCTGTGTTGTCAGCTGCAACGCAGCCACAAAGAGTATTGGGAATTTTGTACCTGTTTCTAGGCTTGTTTGTTGCGGGGGTACTCATGCTCTCGTTGGTGATTGAAATAAAACGTCACCATCCAGTACAGATTGCATATAGCGCCGGGCTTATGGCTGCTATGAGCGCACTTTTCTATATTCAAACGACACTCACTTCTGGAGCATTGATTGTATAGGTAGTATTCAGCCCTTTGTTCTGGTTATTTTTTGATCTGGTATACTGAGACTGATGAGCGAAACTATCATTGCTGATATTGCAAAAGCTGAGATAAACGAGAGGCAAAAAGCTCCGCTTTTTGCCTCCTCGCCCTCCGCCGGCTTTCCCGCGCCTGCTGATGATCTGGTTGAAAAAGCACTGGATATAAACGATTTAGTTGTCGAGAATCCCGCATCAACTTTTTTTGTTCGGGTACAAGGTGATTCAATGGAAGGCGCGGGGATTTTCTCGGGTGATGTATTGGTGGTAGATAAAAGTGTGGAGGCACGTGACGGAAAGATTGTTGTCGCTGCTGTGTATGGAGAGATGGTCGTTAAACGCCTTAAGAAAGTGGGCGACACGCATATGCTGTATTCAGAGAATGATTCGTATGAGCCAATTGCAGTAAACGAAAACGAGGATTGTTACATCTGGGGGGTGGTTGTTGGTAGTGTACGAACCTTCGCATGAAAGAAACAGAATCGTGGTACGTCTTAAGGGATATGATTAGAATTGGTTTTCTCGCAGTACTTGTTGCTGTTTTTTTGCTTCCAAGCGTAGCGGATGCTTCTTATCGTGAAGAAGTTGCTGGATGGATTCCTTGGTGGGCAGAAGAGAAAGGAATTGAAAGTGCAGAGGACAATCTGCGTGACTTGGACACCATCTATCCTTTTATTTACGAAGTTAACGACGAAGGAGACATTATCTCTCGTGCTGATCTAGATGACCGAGACTGGAAAAACCTCTTTAAAAAAGCACGCCGTAAAGATGTTGAGATTATCCCAACTATCGCGTGGTTTGATGGTCCCGCTATTCACGAGATGCTCAGCTCTCGGAAAAATCGTAAGGCGCATATAGAAGAGATCGTTGACCTTGTACAAGATGAGAATTTTGATGGGATAGATATCGATTACGAAGCAAAACTAGCAAAAACAATTGATTATTTCTCTGATTTTTTAGAGGAGCTTGAAGACGAACTTGGGAGAGACATACTTACATGTACCATTGAAGCCCGCACACCACCAGAGTCACTCTATCGAAATGTGCCGAAGAATATTCAGTACGCAAATGACTACAAAGCAATCAACAGACACTGTGATCGCATTGAATTAATGGCGTATGATCAGCAACGAGCAGACTTGAAACTCAATAGTGAAAAAGCTGGAGAGCCATATATGCCGGTAGCGGATACGGACTGGGTAGAGAAAGTTGTTGAGTTTGCACTTGAGGATTTTAGAGAGAGTAGAGTGATACTAGGTGTGCCAACGTATGGCCGTGAGTGGGAACTGACGGTTTCACCAAACTGGTATGAAGGCTATAAGCGTGTGACAGCTATGAATATGCCAGAGGCACTCGAGCTCGCTGAAGAATACGACAAAAAACCAGGCCGAAACAAAGCAGGGGAGTTAAGTTTTTCATATTTCCCAGATGATTCACCATTTAAAGTGCTTGAAGCACTCCCAACACCAGAAGGAACCACAAAAGGTAACGAAGCAGCCGCAAAAGCCCTTTGGTTCGCTGATCTTTCAGGAATGACTGTAAAAGTGAACTACGTAACCATAAGCGATGCAGAATCCATAGAAGATAAACTCGACCTCATCAAAAAATACGACCTACGAGGCGTTTCGCTCTTTAAGATTGATGGGGAAGAAGATCAGGATATCTGGGATTTGTTTTGAGTCTCTTACAAACGGGGTTATAATTTATACAAGCAAGTATGAATTTCGAGAATCCAATAAGTGCCCTCCGGCAAGAAAATGAAATCCCATTTCCTACAGCTGAAAATCTTAAACCGGTGGTAGATTCTTTTACACGTGATGAAAAGGATGTTATTTCTGGATTTTTCTCAGGTAAGGCAGGCAATCTGGCACGGATCTTTGCGCTAACTACTGCTGTTGCTGGGAGTGCTGTTGGATGTAGCGAGGAAAATGATACTGCAGAGCAAAGAGCAGCAGCCCCTATTGAAGAATATCAACCAGAAATAAGTAGGCTCTCCTTAGAAAAGGCAGATCCGAACGCAATAGTAACTCTTGGGAGGCTTGGTTCAACAGAAGCTGCATACAGTGATTTTTCAAGAAAATTAATGCAAGAAAAGATGCTCATTCCATATAGAAATTCACTTGTCGCAAGTATAGAATCACAGAATCCAGATAAAAATAGTCAGTGGGTATATGCTGAGGCAGATAAGGCGGCATTTGGTAATCTTTCGTACGCAATAAAATTTACGTTTGATAAGCTGGGTAATAACAATGGTATTTTGGATGATCCTGATAAAAGAACTTTAGATACCTCGTATGCAAAGAAAGTTGGTGTGAGGTATATAGTGGACATTCTCAAGGCCAATAATGAGCTTACTGAGTATGACAGAGAAAGCAAGTGAGAATATATCTAAAAACACTACATACTCATGAATAATACACTGGACAGTATAAGTAAAAAAATTTCAGATTCAGATTTAGAATCCGAGGAGAAGTTTGAGTTATTATCACATTTGATCACTCTTCAAAAGGAGGATCAGAAATTTCTTAGTACGGTCTTTGAAGAGGACGAACAATATATAAGAAAAGTCTACGAAAACTTTAGAGATAAATATAAAGCCTTTGTTTCAGGGGATACTAACAAACTACAAGAGATTATCAGCAGTGAAAGCAAACTATTGGAAGATGTAGATAAGTAGATAATGTAACCGGTAGCTACGAAGCTGCTACCGAAGACGAACTTAACTTGATGACTTAAGACATCGAATGTCCTAAGTTTCACAACGTTTTACAACGGCGCGCGCGCAACGACCTGCCGTACCGACACTCTGCATCGGCAAACTTTAACTTCAACTTCACAACTTAAGACATTCGATGTCTTAAGTTGTGATATCATGTGAATTGTAAATAGATGCTTATGGATCTTTATCATGTTTTAAACCGAGGTGTTGAAAAGAGAGACATTGTTTTGAACGATGGCGATCGTCAGAGATTTGTCAGAAGTTTGTATGTTTTTAATGACTCACACTCTGTTCCTAATGGAATTACTCAGAAAGGTTATTGGGAGGACATGGCAAGAAAACGAGATTGCCTCGTTAACATACACAGCTGGTGCTTAATGGATAATCATTATCACCTTCTGGTAAGTCCTGTTAACGATGATTTGGCCAGGCTCTCCCTTTTTATGAAAAAGCTTAATATGGGGTACGCAAAATTTTTTAATGAAAAATATGATCGGTCTGGTTATTTGTGGCAGGGTAGATATAAGAAAATTGCTGTAGAGCGAGATGCTCATTTCCTCTATCTTCCATATTATATACATCTAAATCCACTCGACTACAAATACCCAGAGTGGCGGAGCGGCAATGTTACTGATTTCAATGCAGCCATTGCGACCCTCAAGGGGTATAGATGGAGTAGCTATTTTGATTACAGTGGTACAAAGAATTTTCCATCTCTTATAAATAAAAGTGTACTCGGCGAGATTCTTGGTAGTGAAGTTAAGCAGTCTCAGACCATCAAGCAGATTGTCGCAGACCAGACCTTAGCTGCAGCATCAGAGCGGTTCGAACTGTAGGTACTTAAGACATTCAATGTCTTAAGTACCTATGCGTAGTATCAAGGGACACAAACTCTAAAACCTTAAAGATTCAAGTCATCTGGATCCCGTGTATATATTTGTGTTTCAAACTTCAACTTAAGACATCCGATGTCTTAAGTTGATAAGATTGATGGAAAGGAAGACTAAGTCATCTGGGATTTGTTCTAATATTTTGATATCATAACTTTATGAAAGTAATTGGAATAGGTGGAGGATCTGGGTCGGGTAAATCCACACTTTGTTATTCATTAATGGATACGTACTCTGAAACCTTCAGTATTATCCATCTAGACGACTACCAAAAGCACAAAAATGATCCTACTATTCCAAAATCTGCTGGGGTAATTAACTGGGATCATCCTGATACGATCAACTGGAGTGCATTATTGAGCGATATAGCAAAATTGAAAGAAGGTGAGAGTGTAGCAATTTCCTCCTGGAGCCATAGGGATAACGTTGATTATTTCGCTCACGGGAAGATGATGGACTATACAATTTATCCTAAATCGCTGATTTTACTTGAAGGATACCTTGCACTATGGAATGCGGAGCTACTACAGATGTATGATCGAACCTACTTTCTAGAAGCTGATCAAGACATACGTATGGCTAGAAGAGATAAATTTGCTGACCCACTATACGAAGAGAAAATATTGACACCGATGCATAACGAATATGTTGAACCTTCGAAGCAAAACGCAGACGTTGTTATAGACGTGTCGGCGTCTGACGCGGTTGCGGTCCATGAATCTGTAAAAGATGACTTAGATGAGGTATTTAAGTTTATATCTTGAGAATGCCAGGTCTGTGAGGTTGCTGGTTCAAGTGTGAGATCACAGGTAGACTGTAGTGAGATTATGAAAGATGAACGGAAACGAAGTGTGTTAAAGGGTTTGACGTGGCGGGTTGTTGCAACGAGCGATACTATTTTTCTGTCATGGTTCTTTACGGGGAGTATTACAGCGGCGCTTTCTATTGGTGCACTTGAATTGGTAACAAAGACAGTTTTATATTATGCGCACGAGCGAGCGTGGATTAATATCCCGACTCTCGGCGGAAAGAAGTTTCTTGCCAGGTCACTTCGCCGGACAAGTATCATGAAAGCAATCAGTTGGCGATTTTTTGGAGCACTCGACACGATATTTCTTGCCACTATCGTCACGGGAGACATCGGCATAGCTGCATCTATCGGTGCTGTGGAGGTATTTACCAAGATACTTCTCTATTACGGCCATGATCGTCTATGGAGTCGGGTTGCATGGGGAAAAACGAACATGGGTACATAGTCAAATTTTCCCTAGGGGCACTCTAGGGAAATAGTAAAGGTTTCGGTTTTTCTATTTTCATATACGAAAACACCCACACTCAGTGAGGTTTCGCCTCCAAGTGTGGGTTTTGTGCCCTTTTGCTCAGTCATGAAAGAAGAATGATCCCTCCCTCGCTTCTCGATTCAGGTCCGCCGTCTGACAGGTTCTTCTGGGTTGATTTTATTCGTACTCGATCACCAACAGCCAGCGGCACACGCTCGCAATACTGAGGGTGATGAACAAAGCACTTATCCTGCAACTGTGCGGGGAAGTAACACGGAATTTTGAGCATGCCGACTTCGATGCGGAGTGTATAGTCAATATCGGTTCGGGGCCAGAGATCTGTTGTCCGAATTGCCGGTCTCACCACTTCTAGTGCCCAAAACTTACTCGATAGCCAGTTGCTACTTTTGGTATCGATGCCGAGTGCCTGAACGTATGGTTTAAGTGACGTATCCAGGTCATCTGTCAGTATGATTTCTTGTCCTTGCATGGGTACTACCTCAATGTTCGGGGTCAACCAACCCATGTTTTATCATACTTCGCTACTTTTTGTTAGTATCAATGTTAAATTTTGACTCAGTTAGTCTGGTGGTAGAATTGAGTAAGTGAAATATATTGGGCTTTTGGATTGTAATAACTTTTTTGTATCGTGTGAGCGGGTTTTTCGGCCTGATTTGAAGAATGTGCCGACTGTGGTGCTTTCTAGTAACGACGGGTGCGTGGTTGCTCGGTCGAAGGAGATTAAAGAAATGGGGGTTCCTATGGGTGTGCCGTATTTTAAGGTTAAAGATGAGCTTAAAAAGGCCAATGCTGCAGTATTTTCTTCGAATTTTCCGCTGTACCGTGACATCTCTAGTCGTGTTATGGAGATACTTAAGGAAGAGGCAGGGTTTGTTGAGCAATATTCCGTTGACGAGGCGTTTTTTGCACTTGATATGCAGGAGGCGAATGTGTCGGGTGAGTTGTTACGGATAAAACGCGCTATAGAAACACGCGTGGGGATACCTGTGTCAGTTGGGGCAGCGAAAACAAAAACCATTGCTAAATATGCGAGTGAGGTAGGTAAAAAGACCACGGGGACATCTGTTATGTGCGATTCCCTCTGGCAAGAGGCAACAAAGACACTTTTGGTGAGTGAAATATGGGGAATCGGCAGGCAAACGAGTCAAAAAATGAAGGATTTGGGGATTGTTACAGTCTCTGACCTTCTTGCTGTTGATATAGCACGCGTGGATCGTTTGTTTGGCATAGGAGGACTTCGTCTACATGATGAACTTTCAGAGAGGTCGGTACACACGCTTGGAGGAGAGCGAAGTGATCAAAAGAGCATTATGAGCACGCGATCATTCAAAAACACCACAACTGACAGATCGGTTATTGAAGATGCTCTTGCATACCATGTTTCGCATGCGGCAGCCGAACTTAGAGCAATGAAGATGAAGACTACGAAAATGAGTGTGATTGCAGGAACAAGCAGACACGGAGATTGGCTCCTTCGGGGAGGGTCACGAGACGTCATACTTTCTTCTCCAACAAGCGACACAAGAGTCCTTCTTAAAGAAGCTCTGAAACTTTTAGGGTCTTTGTATGAGGAGGGTGTTCCGTATAAAAAGGCAGGGATTGTGCTTGGAAGTTTTGTAAGTGAAGATCTTGAGCAGGGTGATTTATTCATTTCGAAAGATGATGATAGCAAAAGCTCATATGTGATGCATACGATCGATGTCTTGAATAAACGTTTTGGAAACGAAACGATAACTATCGGAAGAAAAACTAGCGGAACAGTTTGGAAATCAAGCAGGGAATTCGTATCCCCATGCTATACGACAAATTGGGATGAGATAGCGACAATTAAAACATAAAAGCCACAAAAGACATATGTCTTTTGTGGCTTTTATACATTAGACACCTTACAAAATACAGTTCTATAGATGATAGTCATACAGCACAGGGAACTAGGTTTGTGATAAAAAAGTTATCAACATAGTGCGCATGACTTTGAGTCCTAAAGCGTTACAATATAGTTAGACGATCGGGAATGAAAAGACAGGGATGTGTGGAAAAATGGCTGACATTTTTATTACACCACCATCTATGTTTCTCCACAGAAATTTTCAATCTCGATCGGGTTCAATTTAAAGTTGCGATACTGTTACAACGTAGAGCACTTACGTATTGAATATTTATTTAAAAATAATAAAAATAAGAACATGTTCGTATTATCAACACGAGATAATGCTATGTTTCGAGGGATCGCGACCTTCGTTGCAATAGCTCTTGTAGCGTGGGCGGCTGGAGCTGCCTACGTCCGTACGGCTGAAGCGGTAAACGTCACTGATGTGTACGATTTGCTTTCAACTTCAGCAACAAGTACGGCGTCTAATCATACAATTGTGTTTGTGTCACCAACTGGAATTTCAGCTGGTCAAACAATCACATTGTCTTTTGATTCAGCTGGATCTAATTTCGATCTTACCGGCATTGGTGAGGAAGACATCGATATCCTCGAAGATGGTGTGGATCAACCTGATACTGAATTTACGGTTGGAACTACAACTAACACAATCACAATAACGTCGGGCACACTTGCTATTGCAGCAGGTGCATCGACAACAATCCGTATTGGATTGCATGCAGTTAGTTCAGGTTCACCAGACTCACAAATAATCAATCCAGCGACACAGGGATCGTATAAAGTAGCTATCGCTGGAACAATGACTGACTCTGGTAACACGGAAGTTGCGATTATTGATTCAGTGTACGTGACTGCAAATGTTACGACATCCTTTAGCTTTATTGTTACAGGATTTGCATCAGTGGGGACAGATGTAAACGGTACCACTACTACAGGTACAACCTCAGCATCAGAACTTCCATTTGGAAATCTTACTGCAGGTGTTATTGAGACACTTTCTCAAGATCTGCAAGTGACAACAAATGCAATCAATGGTTTTGCGGTTACCGTTGAGGTAGACCATCAACTCGAGTCATCAACTGGTGCTGATATTGATGGGTTCAGAGATGGTGCATTTACTGATACCCCGGAAGCTTGGGGAGCAAGCCCTCTTAATGGAATTGCTTCTGAGGATCAATGGGGTCATTGGGGTATAACGTCAGAAGATTCTGACTTGAATGGTAATGAGTTTAACTCTGGTGGGGGTGGAGACAGATGGATTTCTGCTTCAACCACACCAAGAACCATTTTCTCACATGATGGTCCATCTGACGGCTCAACGCCTGATATTGGATCAACAACTGTGGGGTACCAGTTAGAGATCACTGCCCTTCAGGAAGCAGCAGATGACTATGAAGCAACCCTTACATATATTGCAACGCCAACGTTCTAGTTGAGTAGCATGTTAGGCTTGTCGTAAGCAAGCACAGCAATTTAAAACTAAAAAGACTCCCAATG
>JBLHGD010000023.1:0-14969 GCA_047616585.1 Candidatus Azotimanducaceae bacterium | reverse complement strand
ATAGTCAATGGCAGAAGCTGAATCAACACCCCAAACGCACAAACAACATACCCGCAGGTAAGATAGTTGTGTTAGCAAATAATCTTAACCCACGGGTATGCACAGACATCTTAATCGAGATGACCGTACCTGTATAGCACTCCTTCTTCGAAAGAAAGAGTCCTACGCAGGTATCGCAGAGTCTCTTGGTGTACATCGCACCACGATCATAAGAGAAATAGAACGAAACAGTGACCTTGATGGCACCTATGATGCACGTAGAGCACACAAACGTGCACAACGACGTTGCAAACAGGCCAAAGAAAGCTATCGGATCATAGATACCAACAGTGTATTGCAACACACAATTCTGCACGAGCTTAAAAAAAGAAGATCTCCTGAACAAATAGAGGGACGTGGTATCCCCGTGTCGTTTATGACCATCTATCGATATCTTGAGCGCACCCCGTACCTCAAGCAGTATTTGCGACGTCGAGGAAGGAAACGTAGACGGTACGGTACAAAACGAATACCAAGCAGGTATCAAGCGAACAAACGCTCCATTCATGAACGACCACGTATCACCTCGTTAGGACACTGGGAGGGTGACACTATCTGGGGAAAGGAAAGAACGTGGAGTATTCTCACACACGTCGATAAAATCAGGGGCTACTTGGTTGCATCACTCGTTCGACATAATTCTGATACCGTACACATACATACAGTTCGGTATATGAAAAAACTACCATGTTTTAGTGTCACCTATGACAATGGCAGTGAGTTTGCCTTGCACAGAATGATTGAGAGAGACGTTAATACAACGGTATATTTTGCTGACGCTGGTAGTCCATACCAACGTGGTACGAATGAAAATACAAATGGTCTGGTACGTGACTATTTCCCGAAAGGTACCTCCTTTGCTACTATTACCAATACCGACGTACAACGTGTGGTTCGAATTCTAAATGATCGACCGCGCAAACGTCTTAACTATCTAACTCCGCGGGAAGTGTTTGAAAATGGAGGTGTGCGTTTGGGGTGTTAATTTACGGCGTATCATAAATATATCAAAAGGCCGAGAGTGTCCTCGGCCTTTTGAAGATGGGTCTGCATTAGTGTTTTCGCTCAGGGTGATTGTCGAGAATCCATTGTAAACGTTTAGCTTCGTCACTCCGGTCTCTGGCTTCTTCCGTATTGCTCTGCCTATCAAAATCGGCCGCTTCTGCTTTAAGTCTTTTAATCCCAATCTCAATTTGTGTCGGTTCCATCTGTAGCTCTTTGTAGCTAAGCTCTCGACCGCGAAGTTCAGTGGGCATTCGGGGAGCACTCTTTGGTATTAGATTGTGAGCTGATTCAAGTCCCATACATTAAAAAAGTGACTCAACAATAGCTTTCACATCACCTCCGTCTGCCTTGTCATCTAGTTCTTTCATAACTGCGCCAATGAGGATGCCCATTTTACTTTTATCCTCAACACCAAGTTCAGCTTTTTTCGCTTCAGCAATTGGCCGTATATCATCTTGTGACATCATCTGAGGTAGATACGTTTCCAAAACAGCAAGCTCCTCCTTTTCTGGAACTGCAAGCTCTGGTCGATCGGCTGCTTCGTATTGTGTGATTGACTCTTTGCGTTGCTTGGAGAGGCGCTTGATAACAGAGAGTAGTTCATCGTCACTCAGAAAATCTTGTGGGGTTTTTTCGTTTGCTACCAACTCGTTTGTGCATGCTGTGATGATATACCGCACTGTACGAAGCTTCACTTCGTCTTTTGCTTTCATTGCGTCCTTAAGTTGTGTCCGCATGTCCTCATGTAATGCCATATATATTTGAATTATGTTGCTATAATACCACTAATGAGCTCTTCAAAAAAGCAGCGTGTTCCGCGTAAGGTTTTGCCGCATCACGTACTCCAAAAGAAGACATATGCCTTACATGCGCACGCAGTGCAAGAAGTTCTTTCTGTGCTTGAAGTAACTGAAGATGGACTCAGTGAAGCAGAGGCAGCTGAGCAATTGCTGACGTTTGGACCGAATGCGTTTACAGAAACGAAGCAGGTATCAGTTTTTTCACAAATATTCGATCAATTAAAAAGCCCACTTGCATTTGTGCTTTTGCTTGCGTTTGGTATTACAACTGTTCTAAAAGAATATGTGGATGCTGGTGTTATTTTGTTTGCACTTTTAATTGCGGTGGTTGTCGGTGTTTTGCAAGAAGGGAAAGCGTCACGTGCATTTCAAAAACTTTCGGAATCACAAGTAAAAACCGCAAATGTCGTAAGGGACGGCAAGCGTCATGAGATTATGGCGAATGCAGTTGTGCCGGGTGATATCGTTATCATTCAAAATGGCATGCATGTACCGGCTGACATGCGACTGATTCGAACTAAAAAATTATCGATCAACGAAGCCTCACTTACAGGCGAATGGATAGCTGTTCAGAAAAACATCGCACCAGTACCAGTTGGAACTCTTTTTGTCGATCAAACAAACATGGCATGGATGGGTACGTTTGTTGCCTCTGGGCAGGGTATGGGGGTAGTGGTCGCAACCGGAGATAACACGTCAATTGGGCAACTTGCTTCAGATGTGCAAGATATCACAGAGACTGAAACACCACTGCAGTATGAGATGAAGAAAATCTCTAAAATCATGTTGTATCTTATTGGTGCGATTGTACTGGTTATCTTTCTTATTGGTATCTGGGGAGGTATGTCTATTCACGACATGCTGTTGCTTTCTATTGCTATAGCTGTAGCTGCTGTTCCAGAGGGCTTGCCTGCTGCGGTGACGATTATCCTTGCTGTTGGTATGGAGTCACTTCTCAAGCGTGGCGGATTAGTGCGAAACCTATTGGCTGCAGAGACATTGGGATCAACCACATATATTCTCACCGACAAAACAGGTACGCTCACAGAAGCAAAGATGTCAGTTACTGGAATCATTCTTTCGGATTGTAAGGATACAAAAAAGGAGGATTGGGGAAGTATTGGAAGGGTGCGGGAACTGTTCGATGTTTCGCTGTGTGCAACCGATGCGTACATAGACGAAGGAGAAAAACAGACTGTTCGAGGTGACTCTGAAGAAGTGTCGATACTTAAGGTCGCCTCTGACCTCGATATATCCATTGAAGGGAATTCTTTGCGCGGAAGGAGAATTGATCAGCTCGCATTTACTTCTGAAAAGCGCTTTGCGGCAGGTCTTTCGCGCACACAAGGTTCATTCAGGTTGTGCGTCAATGGATCTCCTTCAAAGCTATTAAAAAACGCTACACGTGTTCTGGGTAGAGATGGTGTAGAGGAAATGACTGATAAAATACGTGCGCACATCACGTCTGAAATTGAGACTGAAACAAGCCTCGGGAAACGCTTGATTGCAGTTGGGTATGTCCCGGTGACCTATGATGACATTCCAGAGGATGATGTTGATAGTTTATTGAGTGGTTTGGTTTTTGCTGGGGTTGTTGTGTTGGACGATCCAGTACGTGAAGGTGTGAAGGATTCAATTATGGGTGTTAAGAGCGCTGGCGCCGAAATTCTTTTGATTACTGGAGACAATCCAAAAACGGCACTCTCTATTGCTGAAGCGGTGGGCATTGTCGGAAGTGGTGCAAAAGCGCTCACAGGAAGTGAGCTGTCACACATGACTGACGAAGAGATTCTTGCGGCCATTGCCGATGTGAAAGTATTTGCTCGTGTGTTGCCTCGGCAAAAGATGCGTCTTGCTATGATCTTGCAACAAAAAGGTGAGATCGTCGCGATGACAGGTGATGGTATCAATGACGCTCCGGCACTTCGCCGTGCAAATATAGGTATTGCAATTGGTTCTGGCACAGAAGTTGCGAAGGAGGCCTCAGATTTGGTGCTCGTAAATGATTCTTTTTCAACCATTTATGCTGCAATTGAAGAGGGTAGGAGAATTATCGCAAACCTTAGAAAGATTGTAGGGTACCTGCTATCGACGTCACTCTCGGAAGTCGTGCTTGTTGCAGCTGCTATTCTAACTGGAGCAGCAGTCCCGATTCTTCCTGCACAGATTTTGTGGGCAAACGTAATTGAAGAAGGTTTGATGAGTGTCGCATTTGCCTTTGAGAAAGGGGAAAAAAACTCGATGAAGCGAAAGCCCCAAGATATTCATGAAGAGGGCATTCTTTCTAAAGACATGATGGTATTTATGGCGTTTGTTGTTACGGTACTCAGTGTGCTTACACTTTCACTCTATTTTTATCTTCGTTCGCTTGATATATCGCTTGAAGAATTACGAAGTGCAATGTTCCTCTCAATTTCAATCGATTCTCTATTTATGGCGTTCGCGTTTCGGTCACTGACAACACCGGTCTGGAAGATCCCGTTGCGCACCAATCTCTTTTTCCTGGGTTCCTTCGCTGTCAGCGTCTCGTTGTTGGCGATTGTTCTGACAGTGCCATTTTTCCAGAAAATACTTTCATACACCCCACTTCCAATGTTTGATATTCTTCTGGTTATTGGCTTTAGTTTTGCTGCGCTGGCCATGATTGAGCTTAGTAAATGGCTGTTTTTTGAGAGACGGTCATAGAGTGCTAAAATACCCAATATGGAAATAACACAGATTTTGGCATTGATTCTGCTTTTGGCTATTTTGGCAGTGGTGGTCTATAACTCGTTTTTTAAGAAAGTAGAAGAAAAGGACGACAGCAAGGGAATGTTGTTGTTGCAACAGAACTTGCAAGAACTCACGCGCACGATGGACCAAAGACTTACTGAAAGTAGTAAGGCTGCACAGGAAGGAAGTCGAATGCAATTTAGAGAAAGCAAGGAGCTCATTCAGGATATTAATAAGGAGATGAATGAGCAGTTACGGGATGTTGTGAAAAACGTAGCGGCAGTAGGGGAAAGCTCAAAGCAAGTTTTTGGTGTTGCTGAGCAATTAAAAGAGCTGCAAGATATTCTCAAAAATCCAAAGCAGCGTGGAATTCTTGGCGAGTATTATCTCGAGACTGTTTTACAAAATGTACTCCCCCCAGAAAGTTTTAAGATGCAGTACGGGTTTGATGATGGAGAGATTGTTGATGCTGCGGTTTTTGTCAAAGGAAAAGTAATTCCTGTTGACTCAAAATTTTCTCTTGAGAATTACAATCGTCTCGTGGAGGCGAAAGATCCTGCGGATAGAGCAATACATGAAAAAGCATTTATAAATGATCTCAAGCTTCGAATCACCGAGACTTCGAAATATATTCGACCCACTGAGAAAACTACAGATTTTGCTTTTATGTTCATCCCGCATGAAGGTATTTATTATGACTTACTCTCAAACAAGGTTGGAGCAGGTGAGGATAATCTTATACAAAGAGCCGCAGGGAAGTACAAAGTGATTATAGTTTCTCCAACTTCATTCTTGGCGTATCTACAGACTGTGCTGCAAGGTTTGAAAGCTATGGAGATTGAAGAGAAAGCTCAGGATATTATAAAAAACGTAGAAAAACTCAGCGGCCATATTGCAAAATATGAAGACTTCTATAAAAAACTGGGAAACACACTGTCTACGACAGTAGGTCACTACAACTCAGGCTATAAAGAGTTGAATAAGATAGACAAGGATGTGACGAGGATCACTGGAGAAAGTGTAGATATTGAGCCGCTAGAATTGGAAAAGCCCATAAAAGGAGAGGAGTAGAAAAACAAATCCTACGGACTGGGAACATATGTCCCGCCGAAGCGTGTGATTTTGATGTCGCGGCTCAGTATCAGTGATGACCGTGGTGGGGGCGATTCTGCGCTGGGGCTTCTTTAGCCCGTACCCCCCCCTGGGCCCTTTCTGGTGGTAGCAAGAAATGCTTCCCTACCCGCATCTTTATTGATTTTTCTTTCAAGATTTCTTCGGGCACTCGCACTTATTTTCGTCTTCATTTTGGAGACCCTCCTACGGGTGTTCCATTGTACAAACGGTAATAGGTACCTTATTTTTTACCAGAACCTTTTTGTTTTTGCCTCCGCGGTTTTCCCACCCCTTTCCAGGCGCTTTCTTCTTCTCATTGTTGTTTGTTTGGCCTTTCTGAGCCCTGTGTCGTCTCCTCGGTGTGTCTTGTCTCTGTAGAAAATACAATAACTATTATTTATTAATATATCAAATGTATTGCAATTTATGGGGTTTCTTGTATAATCGTGCGACTTACAGATATTACAGATATACGTGTCCTGTTAGAGATTTTATGTGATCAGTAGTGATTTATCTCAAACAGGGAACAATGTAGGTATAATTTGAATACTTAATAGTATTATTTCTAAAATTTCTAATAGGATGGCAACAACAGACGCAACAACAGAAAAGAAGTCAGTTACAGCAAAGAAGGCTGTTGCAGCAAAAGCTGTGGTGAAGAAAGCTCCTGCTAAAAAGGAGGAAAAAGTACTCGCAACTGACTTTGCAGTGATTGAAACAGGCGGGAAGCAATATGTTGTTTCTGTAGGTGATGTTATTGATGTAGAACTCCTGGGAGAGCACGAAGAAGGTGAGAAGGTAGAGTTTGATAAGGTACTGATGAGTGATGATGGTGCGAGCGCTACTATTGGCGATCCATACATCAAGGGCGCGAAAGTAAAGGCTACCTACGTTGCGTTTAAAAAAGGCAAGAAAATCTCTATCCTTCGATACAAAGCAAAGAGTAACCGAAGCCGAAAGATTGGACACCGACAGAAGTATTCAACAGTAGAAATCACAGCGCTAGCGTAATCACATAAATGACAAACAAAAAATCCCGAGAGGGATTTTTTGCTAATTCTTTTGACATGTCACCAATTACCAGATGACAGGGGTTCAACCCCTGTCATCACTGTTGTGTGGTCGAGGGTGTCCAGTTGGGTGTTTTTATGATTAGGATCGGTTGCGTAATGCGTTTTTGATAGTCTCTGGATCTGCATACTCGAGTTCTGATCCAGTTGATAGTCCGCGGCCAAGGTATGTGATAGTGAGTTTTTCTATTTCTGGCAAGTCTTTAAGGATTGATTCCACAAACCGTCCGGTATTCTCACCGTCAGGGTTTACAGCGAACGCAAGAATAACTTCAGAAAGATCTTCGTTGAGACGTGTTTCTACGACAGATTTTAATGCGCCGCCGCGAAGAGCATTGTTGTCTCGTGAATTGAGTAGGGGAACGGTGCCACCTAGTACAAAATATAGTCCGCTATATGTACCAGACCTTTCGATTGCCTGAATATCAGAATCTCTTTCTACCACCATTAGTTTTGCAAAATCACGACTTGCGTCACCACAAATAGAACAGAAGGTTTCACTGCCACCGTTTTTCGAGAAAAAACGGTGGCAGCTGGTGCACTCAATCACGGTCTCTTGTAGAGAAGTCACAAGCTCAGCAATCTGCGCCACGTCCTCTTTTGGAAGTGTGAGAATATGAAACGCAAAACGACGAGCTTGGCGAGCTCCGGTGCCGGGGAATTTTTCAAAGTATGTGATTAGTTTATCTAAATTAGTCATAATGTAGTTTTTATATTTTCTCCGAGGTCAGACCTCGGAGAAAATAAGGGGCCAGTAGGTTGTGGATCTTTAGAATTCCTCATCGTTAGCAGAAGATATAGCTGCGTTCGCGTGCTGCGTATCAAGGTTGAGGAATCGGACGTGTTGTGCGTCGAAGTAGAGTTCGCACGAACCAACAGGACCATTTCTGTGCTTCTCAACCATAATTTCAGCGATGTTTGGTCGTTCTGATTCTTTGTTTATCTTATCTTCACGATGAATAAACATCACGACATCCGCATCTTGCTCAATAGATCCTGAGTCACGAAGGTCAGAGAGGCGTGGTTTGCCACCACGTTGCTCAACAGCACGAGAAAGCTGTGAAAGTGCCACAACAGGCACATCAAGCTCACGAGCTAGGATCTTAAGCGATCGTGAAATTTCAGTAACTTGCTGCACCATTGAGTCACTTGCTTTTGTTGAGGTGGGGGACATAAGCTGCAGATAGTCCACAATCAAGAGATCAAGTCCGTGCTCGTTTTTAAGCCGTCGCGCTGAAGATCGCATTTTCAGAATATTGTTCCCTGGTTGGTCGTCAATATGTATCGGGGCTTCAGAAAGTTTTGCCATTGCAGTTTGCACTGCTTCAAATTCTTGGTCACTCTTGAGTTTTCCGGTACGGAGTTTCCATGAGTCCACACTCGCTTCAGCTGCAAGCATACGATCGACAAGTTGCTGGTCGCTCATCTCAAGAGAGAATATACCAACATGGGCGCCGGACTGCAAAGCGGCATTACGTGCAAGATCAAGTGCAAGTGTTGTTTTACCCATTGAAGGTCGTGCAGCCAATATAATCAGGTCTGACTTCTGCATACCAGCAAGAATATTGTCCAATGCTCCAAAACCTGTAGGAACTCCACGTGAAGCGTCTTGGTTGGCACTGAGATGTTCAAACCGTTCCCAAGCTTCAGTAAGTGACGAACCAATAGTCTTAAATTTTTGTGTCGTTGTGTTGTTGGTGACGTTGTACACTTTCTTTTCAGCCTGATCGAGTGTTTCGTCAATATTTTCTGGGTCTGAGAAACCGAGTTCAGCGATATCATCACCAGCATGAATGAGGCCTCGCAAGATTGCTTTGCTCTGTACTTGCTCAGCGTAGTAGGTTGCGTTTCCGGCTGCAGGAACCGACTCGATAAGGTCTGTGATGTACGATGCGCCACCAACTCGGTCGAGTTGATTATTCGACTTTAGCTTTGTGCTTACTGACAGCAGATCAATCGGATCACCTTTGGTAAATGTTTCCAATATCGCTCGATATATTTCACGGTGCTTGTCTGCAAAGAAACTTTCAACAAACACGGATACAGACACATCATGCATCGATTCTGGCTTAAGTATCAAAGCGCCCAAGAGTGCTTTTTCGGCATCAACATTGTGAGGGGGAGTTCGTAGGCGCTTGCTTGTGTGAGGTGTGTCAGACATGGGATTAGTAAGTAGATAGTAGGCAGTAGACGGTAGTTAATAGAAGGTAGTTAGTAGAGGGTAGACGGTAGTGGATGAAAATCATAGATTTTCATCCTACGAACTACAATCTACGTTCTACAATCTAGCCAAAGCTATTGTATCACGATTACAAAAATCCACATTTTGCCTAAAAATGTGGATTTTTGTGTATAGTCTGGTACTAACTTTTAGTCACTCGGGGTCCTTCTGGAGTGTCTTCTATCGTGTAGCCTTTAAGTTGCAGGGTGTCGCGTACCTTGTCTGCTTCAGGCCAGTTTCGTGTGATTCTTGCAGCTTCACGCGAGTCGATCAATGTCTGAATCTCTTCAGGAATATCGTCTGCTTCGAGATGTCCAAGCTCTCGGGCACCTATTTCGTGGTTTTTATCAAGCCCGATACCCAAAACAGCATCCATCTCTACAATAGTCATGCGTTTGTCTTCGGGGGCAACAGAATCATCCTTCATGAGTTCCCAAATGAGGGCTACTGCTTTTGGAGTGTCTAAGTCGTCATTGATCGCTTCAATAAATTTCTGTCGATAGTCGTATTCAATTTTCCCACTCGTGTCAGTGCATTCTTCGTACATAAATCGTTTGAGACGTGACAACGCTTGCTTGGATCCAGAGAGTGCCTCGAGTGTAAAGTTCGTTTGCGTTCGGTAATGTGAGGTTAAGAGCCAGTAGCGATAATCTGAGCCTGAAAAACCTTGGTGAAACAAGTCGCGCAGAGATATCCCGTTACCGTCAGATTTGGCAATTTTTTCGTTATCGATTTGGATATGCTCGCTGTGTAGCCAATACTTTACAAACTGTTTACCGGACGCGCTCTCTGACTGGGCAATCTCGCCATTGTGGTGTGTGGCGATGTTATCAACTCCTCCAGTATGAATATCGATTTGCTTGCCAAGAGTTGAGAATGCCATGGCAGAACACTCAATATGCCAACCAGGGAAACCTTTGCCCCACGCACTGTCCCATCCAAGTTCGCCTTTCTTCCATACAGCAAAATCAGCGGGGTGTCTTTTTTCTGTATTAACGTCAACACGCGCGCCATCTTTCTGATCATCAAGCTGAATACTCCCTAGTCGTCCGTAGGTAGCAAATTTTGATATATCGAAGTAGAGTCCGTCACTTGTTTCGTATGTGTATCCTTTCTCGCTCAGCGATGCAATAAGCGCAATTTGTTCCGTGACAAAATCGCTCGCTCGAGCGTATTGTGTCGGTTCAACAATGTTCATCGCGGCAGTGTCTTCCTTAAAGGCGCTGATGTATCGATTTGAAAGTTGGCGCATTGCTTCAAGTGAGATGTCCAAGCCTTCACGCTTGAGACCCTTCATAATCTTGTCCTCGCCAGAGTCGGCATCTGATGTAAGGTGCCCAAAGTCAGTGAAGTTCATCGTGTGCTTCACTTCGTAGCCGTTGTACTCGAGCGTTCGTTTAAGAATGTCGGCAAATACATACGCGCGCAGATTACCAATATGTGCAAAATCATACACGGTAGGACCGCATGTATACATGGTGACCTTGTTCTTTTTCAATGGCTCAAATACTTCGAGTGCTTTTGATTCAGTATTAAATAGCGACAGGGGAGGCAGTTCCATTGCTGGTTTGCTTTCAGGTATTGAAAATAGTTTAAACATTCTGCTAATCATAGCAAAATGCCTGAAAAACACGAGGTTTATCCTAGGTCAGACCCAGGATAAGACCTAGATGAAAGCCGAAAGTAGGTTAGGGCCTTTGGCCCCGTTTGTATATATCTGGACTACAAAACCTAGCGATATATCGCTAGGTTTTTGGGCGTGTCTGGTTTAGAGTCTCTTTTATATGGAAATAAAAAAAGCCCGTACAAGTTATGGGATCTTCCTTGGTAGGTATCCGAATAAGTGCATCGGCCTTTGTGTGCGAGGCCGTCCTTGGTCTCGTCTTTGTTCTCGACCGGTGGTCAGGTGTCGGTGGCTGCTCGACGATGATGGTTGTCGTGATGTGTGGCAGGGGTTTCAGCTTTGGAGAGTTCTAGGAACTTGCCCTAGGACAAGGGACAAATGCAGAAAATTTTTACTAGTATAGATACCGAAAGTCAGCAGGTCACTGTAACGTAAGGTATCGTCTTAATATGAGCCGCGGTGGTGACATCCTTAGCTAGAAAGAACGCCTGGTTCCATTTTGACGGATGTCAAAATGGGCGTTCATACTACGACAAACGAAAAACCAAGCGCGGAGCAAGGCGGAGCATTTGAGTTTTGAGAGCCGTCGGAGAAAGAATTTACGAATGTAATTTCTTACATCCACTTCTTGTATTTAAAATACGCAAAGAAACCTACTGATACGATTCCCATAATGCCGAGGATTAACCAGAAATCTCCGTCTTGACCAACAATCGGTGTGGTCTTTGTGTTCATGCCAAACATAGAGGTGAAAAGTGTGAGCGGGAAAGTAATGAATGCCATGATGGTCAGCGTCTTCATGATCTCATTTTGTTTTGTTGAAAGGATCGCAGTATTTGTATCTCGCAGACTTTCAATGGTGCTCATCAAGGCTCGCACTCGTCCAATCTGATGGTCGTACTCATTTTGTAGTATAACGATGTATTGTTCATAATTCTTTCCAAAAGAAACTACTATTTTTTCACGAAGTTCTTCAAGAACAGCTTCGTGCGCATAGAGTGTTTGGCGAAACGCAATAAGCCTACGACTTAATTTTGAAATTTCAAATACCATCTCCTTCTCCTTCGATTGGAAAATTTGCTCTTCAATGTCTACCATTTTTGACTCAAGATAATCGAGTTTAACTGTCATGGTCCTATAGAGATGTTCCAGGAGCGCCATACATAAATTACCCCCAGTGAAATCTTTGCCGTGGTTTTTCATTAAGCTTGATACCTCAAACTCTTTTGAGAATCGATGGAGCGCCTCAATGTCTTCGAATCTAATTGTTATGAGATGTTTTTTTGTAGCAATAAACTTAATTTCATGAGGGTGTGTGATGTCATTGCGTTTGACGATGGGGAAGTCGAGCGTCACCTTAAGGAGATTTTTTAATGCGTGCACCTCACTGCGGGGGGTCATTGTTGTGAGATCATTGGCGTACTCAAGTGGGATTTTGCACTCAGCAATAACCTCACGAATTTCGTCCGCAGTAGGATTGAGCATATCAATCCAAGTGAGTTTGTGATGTACATGACGCTCCAACATACTATATACAATGGTAGCACGTACCATCAGTAGATACAGAGATCGGTCTGGATATGTAATCAGGCTATTCCTTATTTTATTTTTTGAGAATAAAGAAGCATGTGCGATAATAATGTCTACTATGTCAGACATGCACCACGAAACACCTCATAAGCAAACAGCGGTTAGGTTTGGCACTAATGCATTATTGGCAACTGGTCTTGCGTTTGTCTTCGCTGCAGCAGCATTTTTCTCTGGTCTGCAGATCGGCTCTGGAATGGGCTCAGGCAGTAATCTTGAAGCAAATGCTTTTTCTCTGTTTGATTCGCAAGAAGAGCCGATTGATGATGTGAGCCTTGACGAGTTTTGGCGTGTTTGGAATCTGCTTGAAGAAAAATTTGTTGTCGGGTCTACTACAGACTCACTGACAGATCTAGATAAGGTACGAGGCGCGATTGATGGCCTGGTTGCCAGTTATGATGACCCGTATACGGTGTACTTGCCTCCAGTTGATGCGCAACAGTTTGACGAAGACATCTCCGGCAATTTCAGTGGAGTTGGAATGGAAGTTGGTATTCGCGATAGAGTCATCACAATTATCTCACCACTACCAGAAACTCCAGCACAACGAGCTGGTTTAGTTGCGGAGGATATTATTGTACGGATTGATGATGCTCCAACAGACGGCATGAGTATTGATGAAGCGGTCCGTTTGATCAGAGGAGAGAAGGGGACTGAAGTAAAGCTTACTATATACCGTGAAGGAGAGCTCGAACTCATGGATATATTTGTTACTAGAGACAACATTTCAATTCCTACAATAAAAACTGAAGTAAAGGGTGATGTATTTATAATCCAACTCTTTAGTTTTAATGCTATTTCAGAAATGAAGATGCAAGAAGCCCTTCGGGAGTACACACAAAGTGGAGCAACAAAGATCGTTCTTGACCTGAGAGGTAATCCTGGTGGTTTCTTGCAGAGTGCCGTTTCTATCGCTGGATATTTTCTACCAACTGGGAAGATCGTTGTTCGTGAAAGTTTTGGAGATGGAATTGATGAACAAGTGTTCCGTAGCCAAGGAAAAAACCTAAAACAATTTACGCCAGAGGAGGTTGTAGTGCTCGTCAATGGTGGCTCAGCTTCGGCTTCAGAAATTCTTGCAGGTGCGCTGAAGGAGCACAAAGCAGCGATAGTAATCGGACAGACAACATTTGGAAAAGGTTCAGTCCAAGAATTGGTTGAGTTACCAGACGGATCATCTTTGAAGGTAACAATAGCGCGATGGCTCACACCAAACGGCACATCTATTTCAGAGGGAGGACTTGAGCCAGACATTACTATCGAACGAACTCCGCAGCAGATGATTGACGGTGAAGACCCGCAACTGGATGCAGCTTTAGAGTGGCTTGCTGGCAATAAAGATATTGGCCAGGAAACAGAAGAAGATTCAGCTGCAGACATACAGGAAAATTAGTTGAATGCTAACTATTCATATAAAACGTCAGCTCTGACGGGAGACTCTTTGTGTGATATAGTACCGCGTACATTATGAGTAATTTCTATGGGACTCGTCCCGTTAGAAGTTAATGAGTGTCCTGTATCATGTACACAGAACAAATTAAGTAACCAACTATGATTTTACAAACAATGTTATCAATTAACTTCTAACGGGATGAAAGTAATTTTATTGCAGGACGTTGCCAAGATTGGACGAAGGTTCAGTGTTGTTGATGTGCCACACGGACACGCGCTGAATATGCTTATTCCTAAAGGGATGGCACAGGAAGCGACACCGCAAAATCTAAAGAATATTCAAGCAAGAACTTCAAAAGTAGAAGAAGATCGTCAGTTGAGTGACGCATCGTTCTCTGATGCGCTAAAGGCTCTTAAAGAAACAGCAGTTGTTGTAACTGTTGAAGCAAACGAAAAAGGGCATTTATTTGAAGCACTAAAGTCTGATAAAATCAGTGACGCACTACACGCTAATGGCGCTGCAATCAAGGCTGATCAGATTCAGATTGAGACACCTATCAAGGAACTTGGTGAGCACACAGTTTCGCTTGTAGAGGGTGAGGTAAAGGGGAGTGTTGTTATTACTGTTGTAGCTGCATAATTGTATGGGAAATCGAAAATCAGTTATTGTCACAATGGGTGTGTCAGTCGCATTAGTCTTAGGGCTTGTGTTTATTGTTGAAAATAAGAATGGTCCCACATCTGAAGTTCTTATTGATGATACGCACAAGAGTATGGACGCAATTGATGGCCCACTATCAATTGAAGAACAATTAGTATCTAACCCGGAAATATCAAACACTATGAACCCAACTGCAATCATTACAACCAATCAAGGTGTAGTAGAACTGGAGCTTTTTGAAGATCAAATGCCAATTACCGTTGCTAACTTCGTCAAGCTCACTGAGTCAAACTTTTATGACGGAATTAAATTCCATCGAGTTATTGAGGGATTCATGATCCAAGGAGGAGATCCAAACAGTCGAGGTGAAAACGAAGCTATCTATGGACAAGGTGGTCCAGATGAAAATGTGCAAGATGAGTTTGTAGCCGGAGATGTGCTTACAAACACACGAGGAACTATCGCAATGGCAAACACAGGTCAGCCAAACTCAGGAGGCAGCCAGTGGTTTATCAATCTTGTAGATAATACAAACCTCGATTTTGATAAACAACCACTCTCTTCAAAGCACCCAGTGTTCGGACGAGTTACAACTGGACTTGATGTGGTTGATACTATCGGAAAAGTAGCAACTAAAGGAGGGAATATCCCAGTAGAACCTGTTGTGATTGAGACTATTGCAATCGTGCGTCAGTAGCATTAATTCACCAAGAGACACACAAAAACCGACCCTATAGGGTCGGTT
>JBLHGD010000022.1:0-15243 GCA_047616585.1 Candidatus Azotimanducaceae bacterium | reverse complement strand
GCTATACAGGTACGGTCATCTCGATTAAGATGTCTGTGCATACCCGTGGGTTAAGATTATTTGCTAACACAACTATCTTACCTGCGGGTATGTTGTTTGTGCGTTTGGGGTGTTGATTCAGCAGTGAAAACACCGATGCCATATGCATCGAAAGTTGTGCCATTTGCAGCTGTTATACACGAAGCAAAGAACACAACTTCAGACTGAAGATACAACGCAGGCAAGAACTGCGAAGAAAAGGGCCTATAAGCAGGATAAGCTTATACGAGCCCTTTTTTCAATTGGTAATTATATTTCTCTAACAAACTCTGAAAGATGTTTTGCATCTTTAATATCATACTCCCCCACCTTGGTCCGCCTCAGTGAAAAAAGCGTCGCCGGGTACCCGAGCAATCTCCCAAGTTCTTCAGCGAGACTCCTGATATACGTCCCACTCCCTACAAAGAATCTAATTTTCACAATCATTCTCATGCCGCGGTTAACCGTGGTATTTTGTATTTCTAAAAGTACTGCTGTATGTACTTTCATCTCACGCATTGGAACATCGGTGACCTGTTCACCTTTCTTTTCAGCCTCACGTGCACGCTTGTACATTGCCTTCCCGTCTACTTTAATTGCTGAATAGGCAGACACAGGAAGCGTGAGTGTGCCGATGAGTTTTTCTATTGCTGCGACAATATCTGCTTCCGCGATCTCAGAAACATCACACTCTTCCAAAACCTCACCTTCCATGTCGCCTGTTGATCGTTTTTCGCCAACAAGAACCTCAGTAATGTATTCCTTGTCGAGCTTTATCAGCTCTGAAAGTCGCTTCGTTCCTTTCTCGCATCCCAAAATCATTAAGCCAGTAGCCAAAGGATCTAGTGTCCCAGCATGACCCCATTTTTTGATACCTGTACGTCGACGTAGTTGTCGGATCACATCAAATGACGTCATCCCGAACGGTTTATCTATCAATACGATTTCGTCCATTACCGGAATTATATAATATATTCAGCTAGTTTGAGTATGAAAAATCCAAAGAAGAGGAGCATCATCATACCTTCCCAACGCATGATTTGACGTGCGAGTCCGTTTACAAAGAAAATTGCTGAAGCGGCAAGTAGAATTTGCATACCAAGCCCCATAACAACTTCGTCAGCCACAAGTGGTGCAATAAGTGCCGGAATACCAATAACGATCAGAATATTAAATGCGTTTGATCCAAAAATATTACCAATAGCAAGTTCTGTCTCACCTGTTTTAAGAGCCTGCAAGGAGACGAACAGCTCAGGAAGCGACGTCCCGAGCGCAATAGCACCAATTGAGACCAATCCAAGTGGGACTGAAAGCGCTGTGGCGATATTTACAACCATATCAACTGTAAATTTCGCACCAACCATTACTGCTACAATACCCAGGACAATAAATACAAGAGACTTCCATTCCAAGTGAGGGCGATTGCCACCGTGAGAAAGCTTCACAGAGTCTTCTGAGTGCGCTTCAACAAAGAGATACCACATGTACGCGCAGAAAGTACCTAACAGAAGCAACGCCTCAAGACGGTCAACGTGCCCGTCATAAATCACAGCGAGGAAATGAGCTGTTGCAATGAAGAAGATCGGTAGCTCAGTTTTAATCAAGTCTCGTTTAATCACAATCCTGCCGCCCAAGGTCGCAAGAATACCAACTACCAACAATATATTTGTGATATTAGACCCGACCACGTTAGCAATCACAATTTCAGTTGAGCCATCCAAAACAGCCGCAACAGATGACGCGAGCTCAGGCAGTGATGTACCGAAACCAACAATCAATACACCAATGGCAAACTTACTCATGCCCAGTGAAGCACCCATCTGCTTCGCCCCAACCACAAACGTATCAGCCCCACGCACTAATACGAACAATGCAGCGGCAAGAAAAACACACCATACACTTATAAAAGCCCATATAGGAACTCCTTCTGAGAATATCTGGCTAAAGAATCCTTCCATGTGTACCAATTGTACCGTATCCGACTATAAAACCTTTATCCAAACGAGGATAACGAGTATCAAAAATTAGCTGACTCAAATATTCTTTTGCTGTTTAAAATGTCACACAATACTAAAAACACAAACCAGAAGAAGTTGCATGAGTACAACACCGCAGATAGTACGCCCCGACGGAAGTCCAGCACGTCAGGCCGTTCCTGAATCCGATCAACTGGGCGTGCTTGATTGGGAGAAAAGCGTTCAGGAAGTTTTGGAGATACTTACACAACTCATGAACGACCCCCGAGCATGCACCGACCCGTCGAAAACTGCAGCGATGATTCAGAAGTAAACGCTGAAATATCGTCTCACAACAGAAGAGACCGAACTGACATATCTTGCCTGTGCAGCTTGTGCAGCATTGCAGGCAGTTGCTCCAAAGTCTCTCTCCGTTCTTGAAATGCTTTGGTATGCAAAAACACACTCAGACGTATTGAACGCGGCCATGCGAATCGGCGATGGCGAAGTTACGTATGACAAAGGAACATTTTCTCCTCAACGTGTACTGACCATACTCATGGCCACTGTGGAGAGAATTGAAGGCGTGCATGAAAAACAGGCAGAGGTGCAACGAGTAAGAAATATACTTCTCGCCTTATAAGTCGCAGAATCAACAACCTTTCGAACACCACGGAAGGTGTTCTTATTCTCCGTCAAACAAATATGAGAATGCCCCATACCCCCCTTTTTCCATATCGGCCTTTGGTACAAACCGTAATGACGCTGAGTTCATGCAGTATCTGATTCCTCCGAGCTCTTTTGGTGCGTCGTTGAAGATGTGACCCAGATGTGAATCAGCAATTTTTGAACGAACTTCAGTGCGTGGTAGTAGCAACAGATAATCTGCATGCTCGGTTATGTATGTATACTCAATTGGGCGTGTGAACGATGGCCAACCGGTACCTGAATCAAATTTATGTGTCGAAGAAAAAAGCGGCTCTCCCGATACGATGTCTACATAAATCCCTTCTTCATGATTGTCCCAATAGGTATTAGTGAATGAGCGCTCAGTTCCATTCTTTTGAGTTACCTTATACTGAATATTTGTCAGGTTACTCTGTAGTTCTGTGTCTGACGGCTTCACAAAATTATTCCACGAAGCGTTTTTGTTATCTGACGCAGTATTTCTCCACGATAGTGTAGCTGAGGTATCAGTTCCCCAATATTTTTCAATAAAATCATCCCTACCTGATGCGTTTCTATAGTACTTATACTTAAGGCTTGAGAGTGCTCCATCATAGTAATTTTGATGATAGTCTTCGGCTCTCCAGAAGGCTGGTCGCTTCAGTACATCAATCGCCAAAGCGTCGTCGTAAGGACCTTCTTCATCTATTTCTTCAATCAAATCATTGATCAGATCAAGCTGTTCCTCATTTTCATAATACAGCGCAGTTGAGTAGTAATCTCCTCGATCTCCAAACGAGCCATCGTCGTCTGTTGGGTCTGTGTGTTTGATTGTGTAAATAAGAATCTCTTCAAAAGAAACAATATCTGGGTTATATGTAACTTCAGCAACTTCTCTGTGACCGCCTGCAATGTAGTTTTTATAGGTAGGATTCTTTGTCTTGCCATCTGCATATCCTGAGACGACCTCAATAACTCCTGGTAGTTTTTCTAAATCGGCCTCAACACACCAAAAACATCCGCCAGCAACCAGTGCTGTTAGAGTTGCTGCATCACTATCGTCCTCTGGCATCGGCTCACCCGTCATTGCTTCTGCTGCTTTTCCCACCACTGACGATTCAGTTGTTGCTGGGACGGAGTCTCCAGCTGAGTCAGTCATAGACTCAGGCTCTAGCGCTGCACTTGAAGCATCCTCGATCATTTTTGCCGCCTCTTCTGCAGCATCGATTGCATCAAGAACACCCACTGAAATCGTGTCTTCAATAGCAGAACCCTGCATTAAATTACTTGCAGAATTGTTAAAAAAATATGTCGCACTTAAACCAATAGATGCTATGACCACAATCAATGATACGTATCCCATAATAATATATGTAAAGTATACTTTACCTTAGGCTGGTATGCTAGTTACTACTTGTGAACTGTAATTTTCTTTCACTTTCTGCAAATACACAACTGATGTACCAAAATTTTCGATAGCGCGTAGTTCGCGAATATGGGACTTATATTCTGGCAGAGCAACACCAACCAATTCCCAGAACTGCTTACCATGATTAAGCTCCTTAAGGTGGCACAGCTCATGCACAATAATGTAGTCCATCAGATGCGGTGGCAGGAATATGAGCTTATAGCTGAAATTAAGATTTCCTTTCTCTGTGCAACTCCCCCAACAAGTCTTCTGATTGCGAATAGCGACACGATTGTACGTATGCCCATAATGCATATTCCAATACTCCAAGCGCTCAGCGATAGCCGCTCGTGCGCTTTCTTTATGCTCTACATAATGCTTGGTAACACTACTCCTACGCTTTCGCCTCGTTCGAAACCAATACATTCCAATATATTTACGAGCTGATCAGACTAATCGAATTCGATGACGTCTTCGATATCATCTTCATCTTCGTCTAACTCTTCAGCGATTTCTTCGATGAGATCATCTTCATCGTCTTCGCTGATAGTAAAGCGTTTTTCAACACCACTATCATAGGTCACTGTAATTCTTGCCTCACCATCCTCGACTACCGCGACTATTTCATCGATTGAACCGTAGTCAAACTCGATTAAATCCTCAACATCATCTTCATCCATATCAAGCTCATCCGCTATCTCTTCGATGATCTCATCTTCCTTGTCTTCGTCAACTGTAAACTCGTAATCGTCATCATCATCATATTTAACAGTCACTTCTGACTCGTCCTCATCTACGTCTACCTTGATTTTATCAATTTCGTCAGAATCTCCAGACCTGCTTTTCATTTTCTCATCAATTCGATCAACCGCTTCATCAGCGATTTCTTCTGCCTCTTCTGCTAGCTCAACTGCGTCGTCCCAATCCTCGTCGTCGAATGCTTCCTCGGCTTCATCGTAGAGATCTTTCGCATCATCAAGCGTATCTTGAGCCCATTCCACGTCATCCTCATCTTCTTCAGCGTCTTCTATATCTTCGTCAGCATCATCGATTGCCCCATCAGCATCATCAAGCGCATCTTCAGCATCATCTTCATCGTAATCTGAGCGTGAAGATCTACTACTCGAGTCATCGTCGTCAAACTCAATGACAGCGCGCACTTGTGCTTCGGTAAGCTTTGTCCGAGAAACAATCTCATCTATCACCTCATCCTCATCATCAGAATCAGCAATGAATCGTTTCGTTTTGGTTCCGTCTCGGTATTCGATTTCTACTGATGCCTCACCTTTATCAAGTTCAGCCTCAATTGAAGATGCTGGATTTGGAGCTGTGTTTAAGGTAGCTGGAGCAGTCGGTACAGGAGTTGCTGCTGGAGTGTTCGATGTTGATACACCTAATACTTGCGGCTTTGGCTTAGTAGAAAGGAGTCCGTCTGGATAGTTACCATCAGGATATGCGCGAAGATAACCTTCAAGGAGACCTTTAGTTGCCGGGCCGATAATGCCAAGCGGATCAAGACTAAATCGAGTCTGTAAGTTCTTAATTGCTTCTTGTGTCTTTGGTCCAAAGAAACCTGAAGCAACACCATACGGATAGATCTCAGGGTCAGTTGCCAAAAGAGTTTGGATACGCTTTATGTCTTCATTAGTGTCTCCATACTCAAGACTTTGCGTAAAGATTGTTGATGCCGATGCACCAAGCACTTGTGGTGCAGTTGTTGTCTGTACTCCAGAAGCAAGTGTCAGAAATTCCTTTTGTAATAATTCCATCTGCGTCATGATCGACTCCATTCGGGTGATCATGATCTGCATTTCAGTCGACTGCGCTTGCGCTACAGGAGCTACTAAAAAGAAAAAGGCTGATAACAATACTACTAATACCACACGTGTTCGCACAACTACTACATTACTAAGTTTTATCATTAAGACATTGTACGAGAGCTAAGCAACTTGTTCAAGGGATAAAGTGCATGATACGAAAAAACCGCCCTATGGGCGGTTTTTATGTTGCACACCAGTACTTATGCTGCTACCGCTGCTTCGGCATCTCCAGCTTTATCTTCTGCTTCATCAGCTTTTTCCTCTGCTAACACAAAGTCATCTGCATCAAGTGCGTCGTTTGCCTCCTGCAACAAGTCTACAGCTTCCACAAGTAGTGCTTCTGCGTCAGTAGTGTCCACGTCCTCAGCAGTTCCGTCAATTGCGTCTTGTGCGGCGTCAATTGCTTCTTGAGCATCCTCGAGGACTTCCCGTACCTCCTCCTTTGCATTCGCGGCTGCCTCTGCGAGATCTTTAGCTTCCTCTGCGAGATCTTTAGCATCTTCCGCAGATTTTTCAGCGTCAGAATAGTCTCTGTCGTCAAATTCATCTTGTGCAGTTTCAAGTGCAGTTTCAGCCTCCACAAGTAGTGCTTCTGCGTCAGTGGTATCCACGTCCTCAGCAGCATCATCAACTGTGTCTTGTGCGGCGACAATTGCTTCTTGAGCACCATCAATTGCTTTCTGTGCGCTTTCTACTTCATCTACTTCAAATTCGATCACGTCATTAATCTCATCTTCAGTGAGGTCTGTCACATTGACAACAGCTTCAATAATCTCATCCTCGTCAGTTGAATCTACTGTGAATTCTTCCTCTGAACCATCAGCGTATTCAATTTTCACCTCTGCTTCACCATCTTCGATCTTAACCTCAATCTCTAACTCACCGTCATCTTCATTTTCATCTTCATCTTTGTCTTTGTCTTCGTCTTCGTCCTCATGGCCGTCATCGTGATCGTCATGATCATGATCTTTTTCTTTTTGATCCTTAAACTTATGCTTCAAGCGCTTGCAAACCTCATCGCTTCCTCTACCGCTATTATCACACTTAAGTTTGAATCGATATTCAATTTTATCTCTAATTCCAGGCGCGCGAAGAAGTCCCGGCGGCACATCCTCACCAAACTTTTCTTGCAGATATTCCTCTAGAAGCAATCTGGTGTCTTCATCTATTCGTCCAGAGATCCGCAGCTCATGCCGCGCTTGAAATCGCTCTAAAGCTTTACGTGTCAGGGGTCCAAAGTATCCTGTTGTCAGACCCTCTGGATAGATTGTAGAGTCAGTTGCTAGAATTTCTTGAATTTTTTGTATGTCTTCATCAGACGATCCTTCTTGCAGTCCGTCTTTTAGAGCATCGTGCAGTTCTCCTCGAACTGTTGCAAGTTGCGCCTGCAGCTCAGCTACTTGTGCGATGAGTGTTTGTAATGTTGCTAGTAATGCTGCTGTGTTAGTCTGAGAACTCACCTCATCTGTTTCAGCGCGTGCATTTTGTGGTGACACAAAAATAACTGCGCTGGCAAACAATATTACAGAAAGTAATATTGCTACATTTTTAATACTAATTGTCATAATTTATTTTGATTTATAATGTTTTACTACTAAGCCACAGTGAAGTGTGACATATACAAAAAGAGCATACGCAAAAGCAACGAATACCTCTCTCTATAGTATGAACGAAGTTGCGGAAAAAGCCTTACAGGTTATCCACGTGACACCAAATATGCAGCTCGAGCGAGGCGTATATGATTGTAATCATATTGTTCATCTGTAGCTTCAAATAAGGGCTTTAGCTTCTCGTGGCCATACTCTTCTATGGCTGCTTCAATTGCACTATACACAGAAGGCCAATCTACCAAGCCAGGAATTGCGTCAGCTATGCGATCAACCGGCAACTCCTTATCTTCAATAAGTTTTTCGACATGTCCCCAAATAGTGGTTTCAACCATGCCTCGTTCTTTTGCTATTTCTTTTACGTTCTTACCCGTATCGAGCAATTCCTTTGTGAGCGCATACGTACTCTCCTTTTGCAATTTTTCAAAACTCTTTTTTGGTGCTTGTATATCCCCATCTTTAGGTATCTTTCCTCCATTAGCTTCCACAAAACGCGTGTGCATATTCAAAATTTCACTATCATCCATTTCAGTAAATGCGTCATCTGCCATATCACACTCAGTTCTAAATCGTGCATCATGTGCAACAATCTTCGGGTCAACGTGTAATGCATTTGGACTCATTCCGAGCATCTTCAAGCCAGCAAGAGTTCGGACTCGAGAAAGTGCCACATAGCCCTGCCCGAACACAAATGCCTTCGATAAATCAATCTCTGCTGCATCAAGCGACATACCCTGGCTTTTATGCACAGTAATAGCCCAGGCTAAACGCAACGGGATTTGCGAAACTGTTGCCAACACCTTCCCCTCTTCAGCAACATCCCAATTGGTCGGCTTCATCGTGATCTCCTTCCCTTCTGAAGTTTTAATCACCGGGAATCCTCCTTCAGAGTTAAAGCTGATCACACGCCCAAGTGTCCCGTTGACATACCCAGCTTCCAGATTATTTTTCGTACACATCACCATCGCATCCTCTTTCAGTTCAAGCCGTTCTGGTGAGAGGCAATTCTTAACCAATCCTTGCAGGAGTTGTTTGTTTCCTTGTGCTTCCATTTTAAATACCGCCTTCGCACTTTTAAGTTCTGAAAGTTTTTGGGTATTTACTGCATCAACATCAATATTGTGTGTATATAGTCGTGTTGGATCTATATCTGTATAGCTGATTTCAGTTTGTTCAGAGAGCAGCGTAAAGTGCTCTTCCTCAATCTCATTTTTACGAATAGATTTCAGCAGACCAAGAAGCATTTCATCTTCTTGTCGATATTGTTCGGTTATATAACACACGAGCGGTCGGGCATCTTCCCACGAGCGCGACTCAAAAGCATATCGCATCATGTCTCCTCGCTTAGTAATCGGCGGAAGCTGGAAAAAATCACCCACAAACACAATTTGTAAGCCACCGAATGGTTCGCCATTGCCCCGCACAGTTTTCACCACCATATCAACCATTTCCAACACACTCCCATCAAGCATCGAGATTTCATCAATGATAAGCACACTCACTTTCTTAATTCGTTTTACAATCTTCTCCTTTGAAGCAATCTGATCAAGATCATACGGTCGCATCACTTCACGAATTCCAATTGATGCCCATGAATGGATGGTCATCCCGCCTATGTGTGTAGCTGCAATACCCGTTGAAGCGGTAACAGCAACCTGCACCTGGGCAGCTTCAAGCCATGCAATGTACTGATTGATCACATGTGTCTTACCAGAGCCTGGTTCTCCAGTTAAAAACACATTTCCACCGGTTTTAAGAATATTGAGTGCTTGCTCCTGCGTCATTGGGATAAGCGTACCACAAAGCGATACTGATGCGTTACAATATATGATATGAATGGAAGTTCTTCACGTTCTTTGACGGTGGTAAATGCTGATTCGAAGAAAAAATCGGTACAGAAAGCGCGAAAAGCGTCTGTTTCTCATGTTAAAAAGCCTGCGAAGAAAAGTGTTGCAAAACCAAAAGTAGCAACGAAAACAAAGCCCAAGACTGCCCGAGCGAAAAAGGCCGTAGCGACGAAGAATAAAGTAAAAGTAGTGACGAAAAAGACCAAAGCTACACCCAAGAAAGCCGCGAAGAAAGCATCAGACTCATTTACTTTCTCGCCGTTAAATACACAGAAGACTATTGGTGGACTTAAGCGTGAACCACTCGGACATTTATTGATTGAGCAAAAACTTGTAGAAGCCGGTTTCCGCGGAGGCGTATCAAGCGACAAGCTTATTCTTGATGCATACAGTACAGACGAGAGTATTTTTTCTATCCGTCCACAAATTGTACTGCGACCACGCAACAAACAAGATGTCGAAATTGCAGCTTCTGTAATTGCAAAAGAGACAAAGCAGTTCCCCTCACTATCACTCACCCCCCGCGCTGCAGGGACTGGTCTCTCAGGTGGATCATTGACCGATTCAATTGTCATCGATGTGTCTGCACACATGCACGGCATGGATGAACCGATCACGAAAAAAGGCGAGACTTCGGTCACGTGTGAGCCTGGTGCGCTCTGGAGCTCAGTTGAAAAGAAACTTGCTGAACACAACGTATACCTCCCATCTGCTCCCGCATCAAAAGATATTTGCAGTATTGGTGGTTCGGTTGCTAATAACGCAGCGGGTCCTGACTCACTAAAGTACGGACACACTGCAGACTGGGTGCAGTCAATGACGGTCGTCTTGCACGATGGGAAAACCTATACCATTGAGCCACTGTCATACAAGCAATACAAAAAACTTACACAAGGCAAGGATGCATACGCGGAAATCGCACGACGCGTATTTCACCTACTAGAAAAAAATGAAAAAACCATTAACGCAGCCGAGCCCAAGACGCAGAAAAATACTGCCGGCTACGCTTTGTGGGACGTATTAAGCTGCACCGTGTCTCAATTTAAAGATGGAAAAGGAACATTTGATCTGACAAGACTTATCTCAGGAAGCCAAGGTACGATTGGGATTCTGACATCAATCACGCTAAAGACAATCCCAATAACAGAAGACACAACACTCATTGTGTTACCGATCTTTGATCTTGATTGTGCCGGTAAAGCAATCTTGCAAGCATTAAAATATGACCCGGTTAACATCGAAATATTTGACGGGCTTTCATTTGATCTTGCATTGAAAAATCCTGAATTTTTCAAAGAGCGTATGAGGGGCTTAAGCTACTACAAAGTGATGCTTTCACTGTACACGACCTACCATGTTCGATACCGTCGAACCATTCCCGAGTTTACAATACTCATCACACTCACCGATGAAGAAGTGCGGAAACAGAGTCGCCGCGAAATTGCCGTGGCGCTGCAAAGTAGCGGATGCAATATCGTCCGGTTCATCAAGTCCCGCGAGGAGCGAGAGATGTGGTGGCAGGTTCGCAGATCTAGCTACACCCTTTCAAAGATGCAGGACAGCACCAAGCGTCCCGCAGCATTCCTTGAAGACATGACCGTCCCTCCCCAGAACTTGTTTGGTTTTTTTGCAGACATCAAAAAATTGTTCAAGAAATACGATATCAAAGCCGCGATGCATGGGCATGGTGGCAATGGACACTTTCACTTCTATCCCCTGCTGGACTTCTCAAGCAAAGAAACTCCTGCACTGATTGAAAAAATGTCAGAAGAGTTTTTCGCAACCGCAATCAAATACGATGGCTCCATCTGCGGCGAACACAACGACGGCATCATCCGCACGCCGCATCTAAACAAAATGTTCGACAAAAAAACCCGCGACCTCTTTAAAGAAGTTGAAAACATATTCGACCCACAAGACATATTTAATCCCGGAAAGAAAGTAAATCCGCGGTTTGATATCAAAGACAGTTTACGAAAGACAAACTGACACAAAACTCGTGAAGCAAATCACGGCCACACGTTCTCATACTACTTTTTTGTTGCGGTTCAGGTGTTGATTCAGCGATCACTTTCGACACAATTCCCTTTAAAAACAAGGTTTCTCTAGTTTGTATAATGCTATAATTTTTAATATGTCTGAAGCTCCAAAAACAAAAGAAACTCTAACAGAACAAATGCCGCGAGTGATGCGTGCAAACATCCTCCACGCAGAGACAATTGATGATTTTCTTAATGTGGCGAATCCTGGCAATCTTCCTCCTGGTCCAAACAAACTTCCGAGCAGGTTTGTGGACGTGTACACCCAACTCAAAACACTAAGGGAGGACTCCAGTCGCGGCATTTCAGAGGCTCTAATTCATGATATAGGGAAAATTGAGGATCCCGATATTCAGAAAGTAATTACTGACTTGATAAGAAACACTCTAGTTACTCAAACAGCCAGCCAAACAGAGACTGCCGGCTCACAAGTTCCAGCAACAACAGATGCGCCATCTCAGACAAACTCAACGTTGGACAAAACATTTTCAAGTCTGGAATCCAGACCACGTCTTGTGGCTGAACAAACTCCAACAGACCATCTTGAGACAAAAAGACCGTATCCGAGTCCTCAAAATGAGGAAGTCTCACTTGATGTTGCTATTAAAAAGCAGCGTGAAATGGCACATGCAGTGAGTTCTAAGATAGAACAATCTGTAAACATCTATGACTTACAAAACAAATTTCGCTTAACCCTAAGGGAACAAACTGAACTTAAAAACAATCCTGACAGCTCTCTATTAGGAAAAAATATTAACTATCTTTCTATAAAAGCGCTCATTGCTGAAATTGAGGAAGTAAAAGAAACTAAAAAGTCAAACGGGATGCCGGCACGAGTATTAAGTTTCTTTACTAGACAAGAAAAGAAAATTGTTACTTCAGGAATTATTGACCGTCTGTCGAGGATTACTGGGAGTGGAAAGTTAAAGAAAACTGCACGGGAGCACACAATTACAGAGCTCGAAACGGTGGGTATATCTACTGATTTTTTGAAAAATTAAGCCTGTCTTTAGCTTCTTTTTTTGGCAACATAAAATCAGCATAGAAAAAGTAACAAGCAGCAAGAAGTGCAATGATACTGAAAGATAAAAATATATTTCCGAGCAAAGCATCATATTGAAGCATTCCGAGGTCTGCGAGTATGTTAAACCAATCATGCGTGTAGATGTCTCCTGTTATAAGTGGGAGATCTCTTGTTCGTGCGTCTGCTGCATACACACTTACACTATAGAAAGCGGTGCTCAGCCACCACAACCCAAACCCAACAGAAAACGCATTCTTCTGTCATAAAAAATGCCCCGTCACTAAAAGTGGTATACCAATTTCAAAAATCGTTCCTCCCGCAATACTCAAAAAATATCCAAAGAAAATAAACAACACGTGCCCCGCCTCGTGAAAAATAAGATTCGCATGCTGAATAAAAATCCACGCATCATTGGCATACTGTATATAACTACTATACAAAAGCCCCAAAACAAAAAGAATTTTCAAACACACCATCAATTCTGATAATACCACACCTAAAAACTATTCCAGTCAACTGGAATAGTTTTGATGGAGACGAACTTAAAACATCGAATGTCTTAAGTTACAAAGCTAGACAGAGTAAAAGAGATTATTATAAAGCTGACCTTACAATACGAAGGTGCATAAGATAAAAAATGGTAGCGATAGTTTGGTACGATACATAGATATGAATGAAAACTCAATAAAATTACTCGGCACCGTCCCGTGGTACCGGACAGGAAGGTTTTGGGCTATTGTTTTTTGTCTAATGTTTGTGTGGAGTTTGTTCTTTTATTTTGGGCCTTCTCTAGTTCAAATCACTCATTAAATTCATTAAGCTTTGTCATATCACTCCTGTGTTCAGAAGCCTTAATGTGATTTTTTAATCCGTCCCAAGGTGATCTAGGTTGTTTTGGAGCTCCTTCCATCATAATTTACGCATTTTGTATCATTTTCTGCAGAACGGATAACTGTTTTCTGTATATTCTAAGTAAGCAAGGTTTGAGATATATTTCGTCAACTATATTCAAAAAAACACCTTGCGGTGTTTTTTGAGGAAAGATGCAGATCACAAAATTGTTGCACTGCCTAATCTCGGCTTACGAATGACATTAGGACGTAGTAGAACAGCAATGCTACTGAAGCGAAGAGTGCTGTTCCGGCTGCGACGTGTTGTCCGGGTCCGTAGTCGTATTTGATTTTAGATGTTTGGTACAGAACTGTTCCGGCGGCGAAGACAACCATTGCAAGTGAGAAGTAAAAACCAAGGGTCACGCTAAACAAAACTGAGCCAACAATCGCAAGCAACGCTACGATACCTACAATCCCCAAGAACGGCCCTAGAAATGAGAAGTTTGCTTTGGTGTAGCCGACGATTCCGGTTAGTGCTGCAAACACAATCAATGTCACCAGTACAGCATTACTCAGCACAGACGAGTCCGTATAGTACACAGCGTATGCCAAAAGCGGGATGAAAATAACTGCCTGTAAGGCAACGGTTACTGCCATTTGAAAGTATTGCCCGCCGATACTCGCTTGTTTACTGGTAAAGTAATTAGTAACCCAACCAAGTACCATAAACCCACCGATCACCATAAGCCAATTACTCGTCATGATAGGTGCTATCGCAGCAGCAATGCCACTGGCAAATAAAATATACTCAAGAGCAATGAAAGCAACAACTGCCCCAAGTAAGTGGTTGTAGGTACTACGTAAAAAATTGTCTTGTGTGGTGCTGCCAATATCCTGTCCAGTCCCTACCGCTGATTGTGTAAAGTCGTTCATGGTCTTAGTATAGCAGAAATTGGTTGTTGGCGACAAAGGAACGTATTGAGTTTGAGAGAGCAGTAGTGGACAGACATCGGTAGGTTCTGATACATTGAATCTTCATACTATGATCGCAAATGACACAAAAAAACTGGACTGGACGATATGCCCCGAATGTCGCGGACATGGGAAGATTGCACGAGGACCCTCCAGAAAAAGGCGTCGTCTGTTTCAAATGGAGCTGGATGCATTTGAAAGGAATCATAGACAAGGAGTTGCTCCACTTTCCCTTACAAACAACATGGATATATGTCCGCATTGTGCTGGGTCTGGATTACTCAGCTCACCTAGGGCTACAGAGGTAGACTCGAAGAATTATCCACATGTTGCAATCATCGGTGCTGGAATAGGAGGCGTAGCCTTAGCAGTTGCATGCCTACATCGTGGAATTCCCTTTACGTTGTATGAGCGTGATGCGAGTTTTGATGTTCGTTCTCAAGGATACGGATTAACGCTGCAGCAAGCTAGCAAAGCGATCGAAGCTCTAGGAATTTCTTCTCTCAAAGGAGGAGTTACTTCTACACGACACGTCGTACACAATCCAGATGGGAAAATCATCGGTGAATGGGGCTTGAGAAAATGGAGGAAAGGCCCTGTTGAAGAAAGTTCCAGACGTAAAAATGTGCACATAGCTCGGCAAACCCTACGATCAGCTTTGCTAGAGCAATTGGATAATCATGAATCAGTGAAATGGGCTCATACATTGGTCGGTTTTTCAAAAAATAAAAATGGGAGTGCCGATCTTGATTTTCAAGTTGATGGAAAAAGAGAAATGACAACAGCAGATTTTGTAGTTGGAGCCGATGGTATTCGGAGCTCAGTGCGCAAACTGTTGATTGATGAGCACGAAACCCCTCTCCAGTACTTAGGCTGCATCGTGATATTAGGTATTTGCTCCTTGAAATCTCTTGAAGATAGTAAGAGTCCCCTGTTGGATTCTGCTACAGTATTTCAAACGGTGAATGGACACGAGCGTATATATGCCATGCCATATGATGCCGATTCAATTATGTGGCAATTGAGTTTCCCGATGGAAGAAGCTGATGCAAAG
>JBLHGD010000021.1:0-15961 GCA_047616585.1 Candidatus Azotimanducaceae bacterium | reverse complement strand
GTAGGATTCGATCGCATCACGATACTCAGCATAACTATATTTGACGGTACGAGCTGTCTTTTCTGTCCCAGCCAGTTCCGCCCAGACGGAATTACCGTCTTTTCCTTTTATATATAAAGCATGTTTCTCAGTTGTGTCAGTTGTTGTTCCTTCATGTAGTAAACTCATCCCTTCAGACCAAGTAGCTTCTGTCGGAATTTCAGCAGCTTCAACATTTGAGTTTGGAGCCGCAGTCATCGATAGTGCACCAGCTAGCACTAAAGCAGGATTAATTTTACTGAGACGTTGCAATAGTGACATTTGCTCTCTAAGAGGTTTCTGCGTTAGCTTTTCATTTCCTTCAGTTTGTTCCACGTGCTCATCAGATACGTTTTCAGTATTGGCAGTGAGTTTAATTTTTTCCATGGGTTAAGTATACTATTTATGAAATACAAACAGGTTCTCATTAGTGCAGAGACGTTTGAACAGGCGGATCACATTCTTGATGTGTTGCTTGAAAAGAAATTGATACTAGGTGGCCCTGTCCTGCAAGGACCCGCGAAATTTTGGTGGAAGGTGAAAAGTGCTGGGAGCACTTTGCAAGGGGTTGTCTAGTAATTTTGGAGTTTACGACAAAAGTACTGACAACCTGAACAGCGACTGTAAGTCGAAATCTGTAAGATGGATTACGCGTATATTTTGACATATACGCGTGAAGATTTGGTGACTGAAATGACAAAGATTGCCGAAGCAGCTTCAAAGGAAGAGGTTTGCATGATTTCCACAATAGCTTTCGAAGCCAATGCTGCGTTGGCAAAACTTTTAGAGGATACATTTAGGATCTGATATATATACGTATTTAATTACGCAATTAATTGTGGTATTAATTGCGTAATTCTTTTTTGTCGTGTTCTATTGTATGTGAAAGGACATCAATAACTGTTTTGAGACCAATAAGTACAACCAGAGCAATAATAGGAGCGCCAAGCTTTTGCGCAAGTATTCCACCTATGAGAATGGTGATGTGCATGATTACGATGCGTCCGTAGGGTTTGAACATTTGAGTGTCCAGTTTTGTGTTGAGGTGCTCTTTTTTTCCAAGGAAGTTTGAAAAAAATGAGAAGGTGTGACTTGCTGTCAGACCAAGGAGTGCTACATGCGTGGCGGCTATCAATGAAAGGATGAGAGGTATTGTCTCTGGATTGCTTCCAACAGTATGTCGTATTCCATCCTCGCCAAATATTTCAAGGAGAATTATCAGGTGTACGTATGTAAACCCGCCATAATGCACTACGAAGAAGGGAATGTTGAAAAATATCCCAGCCCATTGTATGCGAAGCATTTTGAACACGTTAAGAAAACCGATTATCACGTTTTCAAACCAAAAGACGAACAATACGTCAATCAATCTCCAGTCAAAAAATATGACTCCTAGCAAAGGAATTACATTGGCAAGAGTGAGTGCCCAGAGTGAGGATCGACGTGTAATTTTGAATGGGCACATATTTCCTATTGAAAAGAACATTAGGAATTATCCCGTTGACCGAGGCGTTTGGCGACTTTGTATAGGAGATAGAGGATTAGGAAGAGGAGCGTCAATTGAACAACTATTGGATGGCCTAGGTATAGGGAGACGAGATAGAGTGCGAATGTATAGATAGAGCTTATCAGTGTAGTGGCCAGGCTTAGTACGGTAGCAAAAAATCCTTCGTCTTGTTTCTTTTCAGTTTGTTCACGGGTGACAGTACCAAAACCTTGTTTAAATATTTCTGCTGCAGTTGTAGTGCTTTGGTCCGTTTCTTCATCTGGAATCTTGATTTGTGAGATGATGGGGGCTTTGTCTATTGTCTCGTTCACTATCGCATCCGGTGTCTTCACGTTTCTCTTTGCTCGGTATGAGTCTATTTTTTTCTTTGAATTGTTAACCACGTCAGTGACTGAAGAAAGAGTACTGTCTGTCCGTCCTTCATTTGTGAATTGTTCGAGTCCCTCGGGGTCGCTACTTTGAGTAGTTTCAGGCTCAGTATTATCTGAAGTGCTTCCAGACTCTTCGTCGTCTGTATCTGTAGATTCCGCTGTGTCTTCATCGGACTCGTCAGACACAAGGGGATCAGTGCCGTCTTGTTTTTCTTGGGCGTCACTCACTCCATCCCCGTCGTCGTCGGTGTCGTTGTTGTTGCCAATGCCGTCATTGTCGGTATCCAAGTCGGCAAACACAATATCAGCTGCTGAGGTAGAAACCACTTCAACAGCCTCTGTTGAAGTCCCTACTGTGTGCAACTCAGTACGTGAGAGTGTAGCAGTAAGCGTATGTTCCCCATAGGAAGGTGTCCAGTCAGCCCAGCTCTCGATGATTCGTCCGTCTAAGGCTGAAACATTGTTTCGTTCAATTCGCGTGTCATTATCAAAAAATTCAACAGTCCCTGTAAGGTCCGCTCCAGTATTGTTACGAATGGCAACATACACGCGTATTGTCTTCTCTGCTAAGACTTCTTTATCTCCATACCAGAGACCTTGTACAAACCCAGCATTAAACTCTTGCCCAAAAACCGGCGTCGTAAGGATAGTAAAAAATAGTACTGAAAGTATCCATTTCATTCTTTTCATTATACCCATATTTGGGAGGGATTTGTGCTAGGATTGCGTCAATGAAGATTACTGACATCTACAACACATATAGAATCCATACAGGCCTACAGGAGCATATGATTCGGGTTGCGTCTGTTGCGAAGATGATTTGTGACAATGCAGACGTGGAACTCGACACAAAGAACATAGTCTCGGCGTCTCTTGTGCACGACATGGGAAATTTGATCAAATCAGACCTGAAGGTATTTCCCGATTTTTTTCAGCCGGAGGGAGTCGCACACTGGGAGGGTGTGAAGGCAGATATGATTGCAAAATATGGTGAGAACGAGCACCGTGCTGCTATTGCCATGATAAAAGAAATGGGAGTAAGTCAGGAGGTGCGTTTTTATTTTGAGGCATTCGGGCACGCAGCAGCGACACGGGTGTATGAAGGGGATTCATTGGGAGAGAAGATTGCAACGTATAGTGATATGCGAGTTGGTCCACACGGCATCGTGAGTCTTAAAGAACGAATGAATGACTTGCGAAAGCGATATACTGCAAAAAATGTTCCAGGATTCGATCCAGAATCGGTTAACGAGCGTGCACAGATGCTCAGAGAGATTGAAACTGAGATTTTCAACCATTGTCGTATACCAACTGATGCTATTAATGACAAAACTGCATCTGAAGTCCAGAAGCGATTGTGGGAGTGGGAGATCGTCTAGTGAAACAAAAAGACCGGGCCTTTGGCCCGGTCTTTTTGTTTTTAATCAGCTGTTTTTTTCCAGTGCTTCACTACTCGAGAGAGAATGATTGATCCAATAAAGAGTCCAACAGATAGCGCAAGGAAAAATGGGTCAAATGCATCAAATGCAATACTAAAATCTCGAATGTTGCCCTCAAACGCAGCGCCAAGAGAAACAAATACTGTAAGGCCAGGCATGATACCAATGAGAGTTGCCAGGAAATATGATCGCCATTTTACACGGAGAATACCTGACCCGTAATTGGTTAGGTCAAACGGTACATAGAAGAGTCGCATGAACAATACAGACTCGAACGGTCGCTTGCGCAAAGCGCTAACCCAGTTGCCAATAAATGAATCTTCAAGTTTGACATCTTTCCCAAAGAAGCGACCAATCCAGTATGCAAAATTAGCTGACATATTCTCCCCGATAATGGTAAAGAGTACGCCCCACCAGAACCCAAAGAGCGCTCCAGAAAGAAATGTAAGCAATGTGGCGGGGAAGAATATAAGTGGCCGTATCGCATATACCAAGATATAGGCTAACGCTCCCCAGGCGGAGCTGGTGACAAAGTCAAAGAGCATGCCAAGAAGCTCCAGATTACTCATGTCGTGTGATGCACGGTAGTTAACGAAGCTATAGAGAAGAATGCTCCAGAAAATAAGTGCAAAGATTTTTGGCACGTGCTTTTTTACCAGTGTAATCACATCTCCTTTCAAGTCAGCAATTTGCTGCGCGAAGAAATAGTCCCCAGCTTTTTTGATCAACAGTGAGTATGTAGGATAGGCAAACATAACGGATCGCAGACTCCACATAGAAATCTTTTTATCAATAGCGATGGTAAACACTGCGATCATCTCACCGGAAGTGGGCCCTACAATATTTGCCCCCAAGACTGCTCCATTGATGCGCCGTGCAATGACAATCATCAGACCGTCCGTGTTGTTGTCTGTTTTTGCCCGATCGTTTGCAGAGTAGGGGACTTCAATACGCATGACTTCTTGTGAGTCATACTTTCTGCAGGCTTCCTCAAATGACATCCCAACAGCCGCAATTTCAGGCTGTGTGTAGGTAACTTTTGGAATTGCTTTTTCTTGATTAACTCGCAAGAAGCCTTTGGACGCAATGCGGGTTACTACTTGGCGAGCGGCATCGTCTGCCGTGTGTGTAAACTTAAGTCGTTGCGCGACGTCGCCAAGCGCGTATACGTAACGGTTAGTAGTCCGGTACTGGCTATCAACAACAATTCCATACTTTTCAGACTCTATAGACGCTCCATCCAGTCCCTGGGGAAGGTTTGGGATCCGGCCGATCGCAAGAAGGATCTTGTCGTACGCAACACGTTTTTGTTCAACGACATTCCCATTGGCGTCCGAAATATCAAAAATTGCTTGTTTGTTTTCTACGTGATGAATTGTGGCATTGAGCGCTACTGTCATTCCTAATCTTTCAGATGCGCCTTGGATAATAGGAGAAATCGCTGGGTCTTCGTGCTTTGCAAAACGTGCATCAATAGAAGCGATTGTCACCTTGCACCCGAGCATCGCAAACGCTTGTCCCATCTCCATACCAATTGCGCCCGAACCAATAATGAGTAGTCGCTCGGGGACATCTTCAAGATTGAATATGTTTTGGTTTGTAAGGACGTCTTTTTGGTTGAGACCATCAACGTCGACGACTCGAGGGCTTGAGCCCGTTGCGATGATTGCTCTGTTGTATGTATAAAGGGTTTCGTTTACTCGTACCGCACACTTCGAGTCAAAGACCGCCTCACCCATGATGACGTCAATACCCATTTTTTCAAACACGTCTGGAGTCTCTTCTTCAAGAATAGAGTCCACGCGTTCTCGCACGTATGTAAAGGCGCTTTTGCGGTATTCTTCGTTTTGTGTTGACTCCCCAGCAATAGTTTTTGCTGCGTGATAGCTCTTCGCGTGATGCAAGAGCGCCTTGCTCGGGATACATCCCGTATTCGTGCACTCACCACCAATATGCTCACGTTCAATCATCAAGACCTTTTTCCCGACTTTAGAAAACCCAACTGCAGAAGTAAGTCCCCCAGACCCTGCACCAAGTACTACGATGTCATAATGCTTTGCCCCGTTAGTAGTTGCTGATTTTTCTGATTTCATACGTAGTGAAGGGTATTAAGACTATGACAATTAAGATTGTGTTCAGTCTCGTAACTTCTAACGGGATTTGTTTCCATGCAGGTAGGGATATTTTTGTTTATAGGATTGTACCATCTTACTACGTGAGCACAGAGGTGTTATTTCACATATGGTACAGATATATCTGCCTAAAACCTATACAAACTATTCCAGTTAACTGGAATAGTTTGGCGTTTAAAAGGCAAGAAGAAAACGCATATCGGGGAATATGGTTCTCTTCTCCATATTTCTCCTATATGCGTTTGGGCTATGGACAGCAGCAGCGCTGCCGCCCAGGCTTGTCATCAATTAGGCTGCTTTCCCGGGCCAGCTAGTGTTTTTAGACTGGACATCTGTAAGACAAGGTCTTCCATTACCCAGAGGGCTCTGCCAATGGCCGGTGCGTTCGAGTGTGCAATTGTACGCGTCAGCGCATCTAGCAGCATTTCTGCAGTATCACTACCGACTGATATCAACCCGCGGGCTTCAGCAAGGATGTCGTCGCTGGGTTTGGCCATCAATGCTTGAATCTTTTTGATGAGTATCGCCGCAGCAAGTGTTTCCTTAGCTGTGGTCATGAGATCCTTCTTGTGGACCTCATCGGGTGAACTGTCTGCCATTTCATACAATGTCATGATAGCTATGACGGTCGCCTTAGGAACGCCCATCTCAGCTGCAACTATTTCTGCTGCGCCTTGTATCGTGGCATCAACCTTCTCAGGCTGAGCGAGAGTGGATGTAGAAGCACAGCAAAGCACGATGGCGGCAAGTACGTTTCTCATGGTCAATTCTCCTCGAACTTTGTTAAATATAAGGCTTAACGCCTATCCATCTTAAATTATAACATTTTTTAGGAAAAAGTCAAAAAAAGCCTCGAAAGTCAAGCTTTCAGAGCTGTGGAAATGTGGATTTGCTATTGCCCAAACGTAGTAAATACCGTATAGTATCGCCGATTAGCCCACGTTGGGCATTTTCTATTGCGGAGTTGAGGTTGGGGGAAGCGAAGCTTCCCCCAACATGCGAGCTGAGCACTAGGGAGGGATCAATTATTTACACGTTACACATATATAAGTAAGCACAATTATTATGGCACCCCATAGCACAGCAAAGCTGACTACGGGGCAAGCGAGCATTAATTAAATAAATATTATGAGCAGAGCATTTCCATTAGACAGATTAAGAAACTTCGGTATTGTTGCGCACGTTGACGCTGGTAAGACAACCACTTCTGAACGTATTCTTTTCTATACGGGCATGAGCCACAAGATTGGTGAGGTGCACGATGGTGCTACCGTAACCGACTGGATGGATCAAGAACGAGAGCGAGGTATCACTATTACCGCGGCTGCTATTTCTTGCAATTGGGCAAAGACACTTGAGACTGACCGAAAGAACACAGATAAGCAGTACACGTTCAACATCATCGATACTCCAGGACACATCGACTTTACTGCTGAGGTAAAGCGATCGATGCGTGTACTTGATGGTGCGATTGTTGTGTTTGATGGGGCAGCTGGAGTAGAGCCACAGACTGAAACAAACTGGGGCTATGCTGATGAGGCACAGGTTCCTCGAATCTGTTTCATTAATAAGATGGATAAGCTCGGTGCTGACTTTGAAGCTGCGTATAAGTCAATCCAGGACCGACTTTCAAAGAAAGCATGCCGAATCCAGATCCCAATGGGTGCTGAAAATGATATGCGTGGGGTTGTTGACCTCATTGAGATGAAGTCATACACCTTTGCAGGTGAGATGGGAATGGAGGTTACCGAAGCTGAAATTCCAGAAGAATTCATGGCTGAAGCGGTAAAGCACCGTGCAGAATTGGTTGAGCGTGTTGTTGAGCACGACGATGCGCTTATGGAAGCCTTTCTTGAAGGGAATGAACCGAGTATTGCGGATCTGAAAAAGACACTTCGTGTTGCTGTGCTGAAAAATGAAATCTTCCCAGTTATGACTGGTACTGCCTTGCAGAACATCGGTGTACAGCTCGTTCTGGACGCTGTAGTTGACTACCTCCCGTCACCAGTTGATCTTCCTGATACACAAGGAACAGATCCAAAGGACGAAGAAACGGTAGTAACTCGAAAGCCTTCTGACGAAGAGCCGTTTAGCGCACTCGTGTTTAAGTTGCAGGACGATAAATTTGTGGGACAGCTTGCATTCTTCCGTGTGTACTCAGGTACAGTGAAGGCTGGTACGTATATTGTGAATTCAAGTACAGGAGACAAAGAACGTGTGGGGCGTATTGTCCGTCTTATGGCTGACAAGCGAGAAGAAGTTGATGAGGTTTTTGCAGGAGAGATTGCTGCTGCTGTGGGGATTAAAGAAGTAAAGACGTCACACACACTGTGCGCGCTTGATGCACCGATTCTCCTTGAAACTATTACATTCCCAGCTCCGGTTGTGGCTGTACGAGTTGAGCCTAAAACTAAGAACGACCAAGAAAAAATGGGTGTTGCGCTGAAACGTCTATCAGACGAAGACCCAACCTTTGTTGTTTCAACAGATGACGAGACACTCGAGACTATCATTGCAGGTATGGGTGAGCTGCACCTCGATATTCTTGTTGACCGTATGAAGCGAGAGTTTGGTGTAGAGGCAAACATCGGAAAGCCACAAGTTGCATACCGAGAAACAATTCAGCGAGAGGCTGATGCAGAACACAAATACATCAAACAATCAGGAGGTCGTGGACAGTATGGTCACGTGAAGATCAGGATTAAGCCATTGGTGCCGCTTGCTGAAGATGAGACCGTGAAGAAGAACGTTACTCGCGACGATCACTTCGAGTTTGTAAACTCAATTAAGGGAGGTGTGATTCCACAGGAATACATTCCAGCGGTAATGAAGGGATGCAAGGAAGCAATGACACGAGGATTTGTTGCTGGGTACAAGATGGAAGATGTTTCAGTTGAGCTCTATGATGGATCATTCCATGATGTGGACTCAAGTGAAATCGCATTTAAGCTTGCTGGTATCAATGCCTTTAAGGAAGCAGCAGCCAAAGCAAATCCAGTTATCCTTGAACCTGTGATGAAGGTTGAGGTACGAACTCCAGAAGAATACATGGGAGACATCAACGGAAGTATCTCATCTAAGCGAGGAAGTGTTGAAGGAACTGAGGAAGTAGGTGGAAAGACTGTCGTAAACGCAAAAGTCCCACTTTCAGAAATGTTCGGATACACAAACTCAATTAGATCAATGACCCAAGGCCGAGCCTCAATGACCATGGAATTCGACCACTACGCAGTTGTACCGCCGAATGTTGCTGCCGAGATTAAAGCGGCGCGTGGGGTCAAGAGTGAAGAAGCTGAGGCGTAGTTAGTTCTCATAACGAGACGATACAAAACACCGGCACGCATGCGCGCTGGTGTTTTGCTATGTTTTAGAAATAACTTTCTTGCCCTGCTTCATTATCTAAGGTACAAGATTGATACCATATCGGTGGTTTTTTTGGGAGATTAGACGATGTCACAAATTGACAGAGACGAGTTTCAGAGACTTGTGCATGATCTGGTAAACAGAGAAGGAATAAACCTTGAAAGAAAGGGGAGGATCACAGAGAGCATGTCACTCGAAGATTTGGGTCTTGACTCGATTCGTCGTGCTCACTTTCTTATGGGTCTGGAGTCTGCCTTGGGGGATCGCTATAACCAAGGAACGAAAGTCTTTATCGATGACAACAGTTTTGAACTGGTTAGTACTCTTGGGGACGTGCGTGCCTTGATTGACAGAACTTTGGCAGATCTTTGAGTCACTCGCGGACAGGAACAGCCGCACAATCACATCGCAAATACGCGAACGGAGATTGTGCGGTTTGATTGTTCCTGGGTGTTAAACAAACGATCAGCACAACTTTCCCTACCAATCTTTTGTATTATAGGGGGAAGTTGACACAGTACTGATAGAAAGAGACAATAGGCGACACTATATTAGACATTTAACTATTTTTCAGATGGCACACGACTACAAAATCAAGGATATCAAATTAGCAGAGTGGGGACGAAAGGAGATTGCTATTGCTGAAGAAGAAATGCCAGGTTTGATGGCACTTCGCGAGAAGTATGATGGAAAAAAGCCATTGAAGGATGTCCGGATCATGGGCTCTCTGCACATGACTATCCAAACTGCAGTTTTAATTGAGACACTTGTAGCTCTTGGAGCTAATGTACGATGGGCGTCTTGTAATATCTTCTCTACGCAAGACCATGCCGCAGCAGCAATTGCCGAAGCAGGAGTCCCAGTCTTTGCTTGGAAGGGTGAGACACTACAAGAGTACTGGGAATGTACGATGCAGGCTTTACAGTATCCCGATGGTAAAGGTCCACAGATGATTGTTGATGATGGGGGAGACGCGACGCTTTTGGTGCACCGGGGTGTTGCATCTGAGAAAGACGCATCAATCCTTAAAGAGGATGAAGGGAACGAAGATTTGAAAATTGTGAATGAGCTTCTCTCTGACATCTCTGATAAATCATTTTGGACAAACACACTCGCACAAATGAGGGGCGTCTCAGAAGAAACTACAACGGGAGTGCATCGCCTATACCAAATGATGGAAAAGGGTGAGCTTTTGATCCCAGCGATTAACGTAAATGACTCAGTGACGAAGTCAAAGTTTGATAACCTCTATGGTTGCCGTGAATCATTGGTAGATGGCATCAAGCGTGCAACTGACGTCATGCTTGCAGGGAAGGTTGCGGTTGTTGCAGGGTATGGAGACGTTGGGAAAGGATCGGCTGCGTCACTTAAAGGATATGGATGTAGAGTGATTGTAACTGAAATTGATCCGATCAATGCACTACAGGCTTCTATGGAAGGGTTTGAAGTAAAGAAAATGGATGACGCAGTTAAAGAAGGAGATATTTTCGTCACCACTACAGGCAACAAAGACATTCTCGTTGAGAAACATTTCCTTGCAATGAAGGACCAGGCAATTGTGAGTAACATCGGACACTTTGATAATGAGATTGATATGGGCTGGCTTAATGAGAAGTCAGGAGCGGAGAAGGTTGAGATCAAACCACAGTACGATCGGTATACATTCAAGGAGGGAAAGGTGATTTATGTATTAGCAGAAGGAAGATTGGTGAATTTAGGATGTGGTACTGGTCATCCAAGCTTTGTGATGAGCAGCAGCTTCACTAACCAAGTGTTAGCACAGCTTGATCTGTGGAACGAAGACTACAAAGTAGGAGTCCACGTGCTTTCGAAGAAGCTTGATGAGGAAGTTGCACGACTCCATCTTGCGAAATTGAATGTTGATCTTGAAGTTTTGACCGACGGTCAAGCTGAATATCTTGGTATTCCAAAAACTGGACCATATAAACCCGAAAATTATCGATACTAATGGAATTTTCTGAGAGTAAGAGTATCGATGTCGTCGGGTTAGGGAATGCCCTGATGGATTTTCTGGTGGAAGTCGACGAAGAAGTCCTCGCAAAAACAGAACTGGCCAAGGGCAGTATGCAGTTGGTAGACGAAAAGAAAGCGAAAGAACTTCTGAAGAGCCTGACAAACACTAAATTCTTAACTACTCCTGGTGGGGCAGCTGCAAATACGATAAAGGCGGTAGCAGCTTTAGGTGGCGACACAGTTTTGTTTGCGAAAGTTGGTGAGGATGAGCACGGAAGCGCCTACATCGAGGCAATTGAACTGCATGGAGTCACGAGTCGCATCACAAAACACACCTCAACTACCGGGCACGCGCTTACATTCATCACCCCAGACGCGCAACGGACGTTTTCGGTCCATTTAGGAGCGGCACTCACGCTTGGAAAAGAGGATATTTTGGAAGAAGACATTGCCAATGCAAAAATACTGCACCTAGAAGCCTTTCAGTTTGAAGGCCCAACACAAGAAACAGTTTTGCACGCGATTGAAGTGGCTAAAAAACACAACACACTTATTTCTGTCGACTTAGCCGACTCACTTTTGATTGAGCGGAATTTGGATTTGTTCAAAGAGGTGGTGAAGCGCGATATTGATATCTTATTTTGTAACGAAGATGAAGGTAAAGCATTTACCGGGAAAGAAGGGAAGGAGGCTTTAGAGATAATGGCTGGTATGGCAGATACAGCTATCCTTAAGCTCGGAGAAAAAGGCTCACTCATTTCAATTGACGGCGAAGTGATTGAAATTGAAGCATTTAAAACAGTGGCGGTAGATACAACCGGTGCCGGAGACACGTATGCTGCAGGATTTTTGTATGGATTAACGCATGGATGGAATACAGAAAAATCAGGAAATCTCGGATCACTGCTTGCGTCTAAAGTTATTGCGAAGGTGGGGGTTGATATACTCGATATCGATATAAAAGCGATATACACAGAGATTGGCCAGTAATGATGGGTTTGGAACTCAAAACTACTTGCAAAACGCCCACACTTTGGTACTATTGCGCCACCGCTACACGCTATTATGTGTTGAGTGGAGTAATCATATTGCTCTTTCACACGTACGTGTTTTTAGAGGAGGTGTCCGATTGTTCTCGTGCCACATCCTTTGAATGCTCGTGCACAGCTTTTTGCATATTTAAAAAGCAGCCGTGTGCGGATTATTATTTAGCTAAATTTATTTAGTCATGGCAGATTTTGATCGAACAAAGCCACACATTAACGTAGGAACCATTGGTCACGTTGACCACGGTAAGACTACGCTTACGGCTGCAATCCTAACCGTTCTCGCACAAGCTGGCGACGGTTACACAGCTACACTTAAGAACGTAGAAGACATTGACAAGGCACCAGAAGAAAAAGCGCGAGGTATTACTATTTCTCTTTCTCACTCTGAGTACGAGACTCCTGCTCGACACTACGCGCACATCGATGCGCCAGGTCACGCGGACTACATCAAGAACATGATTACTGGTGCTGCCCAAATGGACGGTGCTGTACTTGTTGTTGCTGCTACAGACGGAGCGATGCCACAGACTCGTGAGCACGTACTTCTTGCGAAGCAAGTTGGTGTTCCGCAAATGCTTGTTTTCATGAACAAGTGTGACATGGTAGAAGACGAAGAGATGCTTATGCTCGTAGAAGAAGAACTCCGAGAAATGCTTACAGCCGGTGGATTTGATGGCGCTAACGCACCAATCATCCAAGGTTCTGCACTTAAGGCACTTGAAGACCCTACCGGAGAATATGGTAAGAAGATTCTTGAACTCGCAACCGCAATGGATGAGTACTTCCCAATCCCTGAACGTGAGCTTGATAAGCCGTTTCTTATGCCAGTTGAGGATATTTTCTCAATTGAAGGACGAGGAACAGTTGTAACAGGTCGTGTTGAACGAGGAAAAGTAAAAGTCGGTGAAGAAATCGAGATTGTTGGAATGAAGGACACAACAGCTACTACAGTTACTGGTGTAGAAATGTTCAACAAGCAACTTGATCAGGCACAAGCTGGAGACAATGCTGGTATTCTTTTGCGAGGTACTAAGAAGGAAGATGTACACCGAGGTCAGGTACTTTCTGCTAAGGGGTCAGTTACTCCACATACAGAATTTGAAGCTGAAGTATACGTACTTGGAAAAGAAGAGGGAGGTCGTCACACACCATTCTTCTCAGGATACAAGCCACAGTTCTACATCCGAACAACAGACGTAACAGGAGACGTTACACTTGCTGAAGGAACAGAAATGGTTATGCCGGGAGATACTGCAACTTTCAAAGTGAAGCTTGTAGCTCCAGTAGCACTTGAAGAACAGCAGAACTTTGCTATCCGTGAGGGTGGGAAGACTGTAGGAGCTGGTGTTGTAACAAAGATTGTTGCGTAGCAACAGTCTTAGCGCCTAGCACTTAGCACCTAGCACTTAGATTTTGCCTTCGGCAAAATGTGCTAAGGACTAAGAGCTACGGACTAAGGACTAAACATTGAACTATGACAACTACAGATAAAAAAGAGACTAAAAAAGCTCCCAAGAAAGCTGCAAAAGCTACTTCTGGAGAGATCCAAAAGCTACGGATCCGTGTGCGTGCGTACGAGCACAAAATTCTTGATGCATCAGTCAAGCAGATTATCGACACAGCTCAACGTTTCGACGCTGAGGTTGTTGGTCCAATCCCGCTTCCAACTGAAATCAAGAAGTATACGGTCAACCGTTCGACCTTTGTTCACAAGGATGCGCGAGAACAATTCGAGATGCGCATGCACAAGCGCGTAATCGATATCAAGAATCCTGGTGCGAAAGTCATTGAAGCTTTGACGAATCTTTCACTACCTTCAGGCGTCAACATCGACGTCAAAATGATGTAAATCTTTTGAAAATTGTAATCTGCTTTGTTGAAGTTTCGGTTTAGTCGGTCACGGTAGCTATCTACCGCTTCCTTCCAAACCTCACTTCGCCGCGCATCTCATTAATTTTCAGAAAGATTTGATGTAGTTTCTCTAGTTCAGAATACAAAAACCCCACGGCGCAAGCCGTGGGGTTTTTGTGCGTATATATTTAAAAAACCATGTAAAGGAACGCCCTTTACACGCCCTTTACATGCATATGCAAAGGGCGGTCCTTTACACTCAGGTTCCATGCTCGCACAGCATATCTTTTGTACAAAAAGTTGTACAGTCAAAGCCGCTGGGTTTTTTGCATTGACAAATTAAATGCGAGCACTATCGCATGCAGAGCGCCCCAATGTGGACGGCGTAGATACTGCAGGAGATTGACAATGCAGCTCCAGAAAAAGACTGGCATTATACACACACCAAATGAACAGACGAAACCCGCAGTGCTCACATCGATATTTCCTTGGTGGTTATATACTCTTCTATGTGTTGCTGTTATCGGCTTGGGTATTTGGTGGTGGAATTTATGAACTGCCACTATAAATCAAATCGTTTACCCACTTGGGTTTGTGTGTTTGTCGCAGGCCTCCTTGGCATATTGTATATGTTCGGCGGATGATTAGTGCTGGAGTACGACGTAAGCGGATGGAGAAATGGAGGCTACGGTCTCCTATTTTTAATTTTAAAAATTTCAAAAGAAAATACCACCTCCTGAGGGATGTGGAATTTTCTTACCTCCTACGTATGACCGCCTGTGGACGAACATATGTAGAAAAACGTTGTTTTGAAGTATTCATAACAATACTTCCTACTATCTATGACGTATCAAATCCAAATTTCTTTCACCAAAACTCCATACTCGAGGAATTGCTTTGTTGTGCTTCGGTAAATTGATTCTCACCGTACCCCAAGTACGTCTCGAATCAATTTCCTCGCAAGCCGCGCACTTCGCTCAAGCATGAAGTTTTGGCATATTGAATAAAAGCTTATAAAGGCTTCAGATTTGAAACAGCATGCGCTGATTGCGCATGCTGCCCGCTAACAAAATCCGGTATGCTCTACGTTGCATCAAAACTGAAATTTTGCATCGCTCCCTCTACCTGTGTGATGACGACGCAAAGGGCACTTTCTTTCCTATTTCCTTGGTATAGTTATAGAAATAATACAGTATGAAGAAAAGCAAAATTCTAAAAACCACTGACAATTTTAAATATCACGACAATGAGGAGCGTGAGTTAATTGAATCCATTGAGGAAGTGTTTGCCAAGGGGCTCGTGAAATTGGAGCCGATCTCTGGGGAACAAAAGTGGATACTCCAAGAAGCAGCCCGTAACACAAGAAAAAGAAGCCAATAACTGTACGAGTGATGGAGGGTGATATTCGTCGTATCAAACGGATCGCAGTACGCAAAGGAATCCCATACCAGACGCTTGTTTCTTCAGTACTACACGAATACGCGCATAAGAATCTTAGTGGAATAAAGGAGTAGATAAAATACTCCTTTCCAATTAGTTCGGTTAACCGAACTAATTTGCGGCACTGTAATATAATCTAACATTTTGAATTAGTGCGATGCATCGCACTAATTTGTGAGCTTTTTAATATTGAAAAAAACCAAAACCATGAAGCTGGAAATCTTATCATATATGATAAGATTTCCAGCTTCTTGATTTTTCTGACGTCGACAAAACAAAACGCCCCACCACAGTGAGTCCTCCAATCTCCTGTTGAGTTTGGCGGGGCGTTAGTGGTTGGGGCGAGGCTCAAGTATTTGCATACAGCAGCAAACTGCTGAAAATCAAACCTAGACCCAATAAGCCTGAGTAGGCGAGTGCGAGGAAGATTGCAAGAGCTTTTGCTTGCATTCCGAATGCCAGGAGCAAAAGGCAGATTGCAGTTACGATCAACGCTACCCATAGCAGAAGTGTGATGAACTTCTTGATTGTATACAAGGTGCCCTCGTAGTCGTTGGCAGAACTTGTTACCACATTCTGAAGGTTTGGGTACTTCTGGGTCATCGCGGCGCGATGCCGACTGACCATTTTTTGAATAACTCGCTCTGTCAGGTCTCGCATGCTTACGAACATATTTTTCTCCTCGGTATTGGTCGTTGGGATGCGTGCTTCCCAACCTTTAAATACAGCCATACAATACAAACCTATGAAAAAGGAAAACAAACGAGAACATCTCTTAAAAGAGGAACGATTCTGTATAGAAAAGATGAAGAAAGCA
>JBLHGD010000020.1:0-16246 GCA_047616585.1 Candidatus Azotimanducaceae bacterium | reverse complement strand
GAGGAGGATACATTCTGCACTCAAGCAACCACCGAGGGTGTTTGCACAGAAATACCAAGCTGATGTATGATGCAAAGACTTAGAAAAGGTGTCTTAATTTTGGGGTACCTTCCAATGCACATAAAATTACTATGCCTGTGCTGCTTATCACGGGTACGAAAGATACAGGACATCCGGCGGAGCATATGCACTTACTACTCAATGCCATAGCAAGTGAGAGTAAAGAGCTCAAATTAATTGAAGGGGCTCCACATACATATACAAGTGATTCTGATTTGGGAGCGCTCGAGAAAATAATGAGTGAATGGATTGTGTCGGTGGTGTGAGTTCACTCAGACTACGTATTTGTGGGGTCAAGTTTCTAATTCCTTACAGGAACTGTCCACTCATTGGACTGAGGCTTCAATGAGTCTTGCAAAGTGACGTTAGGTCACTTTTCACGCTGACGCTCATAAGAACTTCCCTCTTACAGAAGCTGTTTAGGTTGTCGCTGCAAAGACAGCTGGCAACCTCTTGCGAAAGTCACCCAGACTTTCTCACCCCGGTCCGCAAGCAAAACTGTTTGCTTGCTATAGAGAAAAACACCAATCCCTAAGGATTGGTGTTTTTCTCTATACCGTGGTGGGCGATGGAGGACTCGAACCCCCGACCTTGATGGTGTAAACATCCTGCTCTACCAACTGAGCTAATCGCCCATCTCTATCTGAGTACGGGGTAGTATATAGGTATTAATTTCAGTTGTCCAGATAATAGAACGGTGATATAGTACATACACCACATACGTTCTATCTATATGAAAGTAAAAGAAAAACAGCAAGCAGTTCAACTTCGCGAGAGAGGTGTTTCAATGGGAGAAATAGCGCAGAGACTTGGGGTAGCAAAGAGCAGTGTGAGTCTGTGGGTTCGCGATGTGAAGCTTACAAAAACCCAACGGTCGAAGCTTAATCGAAATGGGCACAGTGTTGATGCGATTGAAAAAAGAAGGATTGCTCGTGTTTCGAACACGCAAAAAAGAAGAGATGAGATGATGCGGATTGCCGGGCAAGAGGTTGCCGAGTTGTCACATAACCCACTGTGGTGTATTGCAGTTGCTTTGTATTGGGGTGAGGGCGGAAAAACTCAGCAAACCGCTAGGCTTTCAAATAGTGACCCGGCTGTTATTAAAATCATGATGCATTTTTTTAGAGGCATCTGTAATATTCCAGAGGAAAAATTTAGAGGACATGTGCACACATTTTCACATAAGAACGCAAATGTCTGTGAGAAGTACTGGTCGGATGTCTCCGGCCTCCCAAGGGATAAGCTCTTTAAAACATACGTCAAACAAAGTAGCGCGAGCAAGAAGAAGCGCAATACACTACCGTATGGTACATTTCAGGTGTATGTACACGATACAGAATTCTTTTTTAGAATGATGGGCTGGATAGAGGAGATAAAGAAAATGAAAAACATATGATGGAGATTAATTGTATTGTGAGCGGGACCGTGCAGAACGTATTCTATCGAGATTATGTGCAGGTGTCGGCAACTGAACTTACACTTGTTGGATGGGTACAGAATCTAACTGACGGGACTGTTGAGGTTGTGGCACAGGGGAGTCCTGATGTCCTAAAGGAATTTGTTGAGTATCTACATGAGGGTTCAATTAAGGCGAAGGTAGAGGCGGTGTCAGTTGACTGGAAGACCGCGAGTAGCGTTTTTGATGATTTTTCAATCAAACAGTAAGTCATGTCACTTTCGTACTTTTATATTTTTTGGGCATTAGCGTACCTCCTAGTGTGGGTCGGTATTTTTTGGAAGCGGAAAAAGCTAAGGAGAGAAATGCTCTACATAAGTATTTTGTTTGCGGTAGCTGGTCCGGTAGCTGATTTCTTGTATTTTAAGGACTGGTGGCAACCAGAGACTATTCTGGGGGGGTCAATAAGTATTGAGAGTGTGATTATAGGATTTTCAATCGGGGGTATTGCTGCGGTTATATATGATTGTATTCGGCCGACCAACAAAAAGTGTGAATCGTTGTCCTCTTGGTGTAAACCCGGAATGCTTTTTGTAATTACGTTTGGGTTACTCTTTTTTACACTGCACTATGCAGTAAAATTAAATCTCTTTTACACGACACTGTTTTCGTATAGTGCAGGGATAGTTTGGATTTACAGACACAGAGCAGACTTAATCAAACCATCGTTATTGACGGGTGTGTATCTAATGCTTTTTGGTGTTTTGACGTATTGGGTGTTACTGTTATTTTTCGATGGGTACTTTGAGGCTTTCTGGATTCTTGGAGATCACTGGTATGGACATTTCTTTCTGGGTATCCCAATTGCAGAATATGTATGGTATTTCTTCACAGGTGCTTTTATCGGTCCACTATATGAGTTTATAAAGGATATATGCAAATAAAAATATTATTTGAGAGTGATGATGTGATGGTGATCAATAAGCCGTACGGCATGATGGTGCATCCTGATGGACATAATGAAGGACAGACTGTTGTCGATTGGTTTTTGGAGCAGGTACCGGAGGCGCTCGGTGTCGGTGAGACGCAGAACTCTACGAAGGGAGAACCCTTGGAGCGATCAGGTATTGTGCATCGGCTTGATGCAGAAACATCAGGAGTGTTGATTTTGGCGAAGAACGCAGAAGCGTACGAGTACTTGAAAAAACAATTTCATGATCGCCTGACTAAAAAAGAATATCGTGCGTTTGTGTATGGGCACATGCGTGAGAAGTGGGGGTCTATCGAGCGTCCAATTGGACGAAGCGCAAAAGATTTTCGTCTGCGAAGTGCACAGCGTGGATCGAAGGGTGTATTGCGAGACGCTACTACCGACTGGGAACTTGTTGGAAAAGGGGAGTTTGAAGGTGAGCCATTTTCATACATGAAGCTCAAGCCAAAAACAGGCCGCACGCATCAGCTGCGTGTGCATATGAAAGCGGTTGACCGACCGATTATCTGTGACCAGCTCTATGCAGGAGCAAAAGTGGAGGCGTCAAATAACCTCGGAATGTCACGCCTGGCATTGCACGCCCATATTCTCGAGCTTATGCTTCCTGACAATGAGATACATCGATTCATTGCTCCGTTACCGCAGGAGTTTGAGGACGCAGCTGAACGGATTGAAGGGGAAGTGGAGGCCATTGATTGAAATAGGGGTATATGGTACAGTACAACACGTTTTAAACCGCTACTAAAAGGGTTTATTTAGATACACATTACATATTATGACAACAACATTAACAGGTGTAGTAACATCTCCAGTAAACATGGAGGACCGACGCAATCTCGGCATTAAGGCAGGGGATACAGTTCGTGTGCACCAAAAAATCCAAGATAAAGACAAGACGCGTATTCAGATTTTTGAAGGTTTGGTACTCGCACGAAAGCACGGTGTTGAGCCGGGAGCTACATTTACAGTTCGGAAAATGGCGAGTGGTGTTGGTGTAGAAAAAATTTACCCATTGTACTCACCAAATATCGATAAGATTGAGATTGTGAAGCGAGCTAAGGTTCGACGCGCAAAGCTCTACTACATTCGTGATAAGGTTGCGCGAGAGATCAAACGACAGATGCGACGAATGAGTCTTGTTTCACTTGCTACAGAATCTGAAGCTGATATGAAACTAAAAGCTGCGGAGGAGGAGGCTAAAAAAGCAGAGAAAGAAGCTGCAGAAGCTGAAAAGAAAGCAGTTGATGAGGCAGCAAAAGCTGAAGCAGAAGCAAAAGAGGCAGAAGTAGTGACTTCGGAAGCAGAAGCTGCTGAAGAGACAACAGAAGAAGTTACTGAAGCTCCAAAGGATGAAGCAGAAGACAAAGAAGAGGAAAAGAAAGATTAATTAAGCCATACGAGGAATGAAAAACCAGACCGACGGTCTGGTTTTTTCGTGCTAAAATTTCACTATTATGGATATTGAAAAAGAATTTGCAGATCTAAAGGAGGTGATTATCGAGGCTGGAAAACTTGCTCGAGAATATTTTGATACTGACAGCGAACAGATTGAACATAAAAGTGATCAGTCGGTTGTCACTGAGGTAGATAAAAATATAGAAACAGCATTGATCACACACATCAGAGAGCGGTTTCCAGACGATACTATTGTTGGGGAAGAACACGGTAGTCACGAAGGCAGTAGTTCTTTTGTGTGGCACATTGATCCTATCGACGGTTCTGGAAACTTTGTGCGCAAGGTACCGTTCTGCTGTGTGTCTGTTGCTCGCTTGGGTGACGGGCCCGAAGATTCTTTTGCATTGATTTACAATCCAATTACAGGGCATATGTTTGCATCGTTGATGGAGGAAGGGGTGTATATAAATGAAGGTGTCACTAGCCTGAGAGCAGGATCACTCGAAGGAGAGAAGCAGGTTATTTCCCTCGGGTATGGTCGAGAGAAATGGATGAAGGTGGCTCGGTATAAATTGTTTGAAGCACTCGGCATGAAGTTTGGAAAATGCACTGCCTACGGTTCAGCAGCGCTTGAGCTTGCATATCTTTCTGCAAATCGTATTGATGGACAACTGACTCTGGGACTGAGCACATATGACTATGCAGCGGGCCTTTTCTTGGTTAAGGCAGCCGGGGGCTCTATAAGTGTCTTTGAAGACGGTGTGTGGAAGCTTTGGCAGGACTCAATAAAAAGTTTGTGCGATGTGCATGGCAAGATACTTTTTTGCTCACACCCAGATGTGCACCTTGAGATGAGAGATTTCATTGGTGATCCAAAACAGTGGGCTGAGTCGTAGAAATTTGTTAGAGATGCCAATATATTTACAAAATAAATTGGTAGACATGATATACTAGAGGAATGGGAAAGCGCGGTCCAAAACCAAAGGGGAGGGTAGATACGACATGGTGTTCTGATCTTGCGTATGCGGTGGGATTAATTACTGCCGATGGCTCTTTGTCAAAGAATGGTAGACACATCAACTTCACATCAAAAGATTTAGACCTGATTAAAACATACCAAAATTGTTTACATTTGAATGATATAAAAATAGGGAGAAAGGGAAGCGGTTACTCAGTAGGAAAAAGTTATTTTCAGGTCCAATTTGGGGATGTATTATTTTATAAGTGGCTTGTTGATTTAGGATTAACACCAAATAAATCACTCACAATGTCGACCCTCAAAATTTCAGACCGATACTTTTTTGATTTTGTTCGAGGTGAATGGGATGGTGATGGAACTATATATTGTTCAAGAGATAAGCGATGGAAAAGTAGTTATATCGTGAGTATAGGTTTTGCTAGCGGAAGTGTAGATTTTCTTATCTGGCTTCAGAAGGAAATAAATACTAAGATCGGAACAACCGGACATATTGCAAGAAATAAAAAAGCTATTCAGCTCAGATACGCCCGGAAAGATTCAAAAAAATTATTCGATGCTATGTTTTATAAAAAGAATTTACCCCACCTAAAGAGAAAGTTTGCAAAAGCTGAGAAAATCTTTACAATGACCGGACTCAAGTGAGTAAATGCCCAAGTGGTGAAATTGGTATACACGCTAGTATGAGGTACTAGTGCCGCAAGGCGTGGAGGTTCAAGTCCTCTCTTGGGCACAAAAGCGATTTAAAACGACCTGATTAATTTCAGGTCGTTTCGCTTTGTGGGGCGGAGCTATGTTTCGGGCCCTTCCTAGGTCAGAAGCAGGTACTTATGAATGCAACGAATTAGTAACCTGCGCCAAAGGGGAAAAGGCTGCAGCTAAGCTGCGGCCTTTTCTATATACTATGTACATGCGTTTATATTTCTCCCTCATTCTGTTTTTGGTACCAATAACATCTTCCGCCGCTGTTTTAGATGCAAGCACCAACAGTGTTTTCTTAGCTAACGAATTTGAAAAACCTGCTACCCTTACGCTCGACGGCAATGGGGGCTTTTACGGATACACTGAAACAGGTTTGCAGTATACACAAAAACCAATAACCAATACATTTGGTGTGAAGCTCCATAAATTTACAATTGCAGATGAGTTTTTCTATATGACTGATCAAGGCAGGATAGATGCCCCAGACGACTTAACGGCTACCTCTATATATTTGTCGCGAACGTAGTTTTAAAATTACTTAGTGAGCAGCAGCATAATTGCAGAAAACAGATAGTTGTCTATGAGTACGGTGTACCCCTCTGCTGTTGGGTGGATGCCGTCAGCTTGTAGCAGGTTTGGATTTCGTGAGACCTCGTCCACAATAAAGGGTGCCAGTGGGATTGAGAATTCGGTAGCTAACGTAGGGTAGATTGAATCGAATGATTGTTTGTATGAGACTCCTGCGTTGCTAGGTGCCTGCATCGACAATAGAAGTACTTCAGGGGGGCTCTCGCCTGATAGTAGTGTCGTAAGGGTTACTCTGATATTTTCCCGGGCATTTTCTATTGGCAGGAAACGCAGTGCATCATTGCCGCCAATCCCAAGAATGACAATGTCTGGATTTTGGTCTCGGATAAATTGTGCGCGCGTTAGGTTCCCGGCAGTTGTCTCGCCACTGACGCCACTGTTAATAACGTCCACATCAAACCCTTGCTCACGCAATGCTGTTTCAAGTTGGGCAGGGTAGCTATCAGAAAGTGAAAGGCCTAATCCTGCAGTAAGGCTGTCACCAAAAGCTATAATTTGAATAGCGGCTTTTACCTCGGTATTTTGTATAGGGCGATCAATGTTCTGTACCCACGCATCTTTTGGGACAAAGAAAAAATATGACGCAAGCGCTATGGCAACGAAGCTAAGGCTAATGATTATCTTCATATGCTAAGAGTGTTTGAAGTGGGCGTTTGTCTGTTCTCCAGAGTACGACACTGATCACAAGTATGCCCCCAATGATACCAAGTAGTCCGTATGCAATTTCACTACTATACATGCTAAATATATCTAACTCTAAGTATTGTGTCGCAACATACCATGTTGCAGCAATGGCGGTAATGTATGCCCCCAGGCTCGCAAAGAGTGTGGTACTTATTGTTTCAAGTACATATTGTCGTTCGATCCAACTTGGGAGCGCGCCAAGTGCAAGTAATCGAGCACCATCGCGCCGCCTGGTCCCGTACTGCAAAATAACTAGAACGAGAATTAAGGCACAGGCCAAGATAAATGGTGGTAATGCGATATAGAAAACGATGAGTAACAGTATTGAGACTGTATTTTGTACGAGTGCACCAACTTCAGCGGTATCAATACTACTTACGTTTGGCATAGTGCGAGATATAAACGCAAGAAGCGCATCTTGTTCTTCGGCATCTGTATATGCATAGCCAAAGTAGCTTGCGGGGAATTGTGCAAGATCAGCGGGTGAGAATACAAAATAGAAGAATGGCAGGCCGCTTTGTGAGTCAGTTGCCCGAAGGTTTGTGACGACTGCTGAAACCTCGAAGCCTTGCACGGAGACGGTGATCTGTGAGCCAAGTTTTATATTTGCGCGTTCTGCGAACGCTTCGTCAACTGATACTGTGCCGGGCGCACCGATTGTCTTTTCTCCGTTGGTAATAGATTCACCCGCAATTAAGTCTGTGCGATAGGTCAGTGTAAATTCTCGGCGTAGTTCTCGATCAATATCGGCATCGTTATTTTCAAGAGCTTCTTGTACGCGTAGATCATCAATAGAGATAATCCGACCACCAACATTCGGGAAGAGTGTCAGGTCTGGGAAGCGATCGTTAAGCTCTGCAGCTTGCTCTTCTTGTACGTCAAGCACATACATTGAGGGAACAGTGGCTCCGAGATCGTCTTGCAAAAAGGATTCTATTGAGGTTTGTGTGAGCGCGAGCACAAAAAGAGCAGTCAGCGCAATATAGAGAGATGTGAAAGAAATAATCCCAAAGAGTCCATCGTACCGTTTCCACGCTATGACACTGCGCAGTCTAAAGCTGTATGTATGACGTATGCGGTACAGGATCTCAATTACTCCTCGGTACGTAAGTGAGATAACTACATAGGCACCGACAACCGAAGCGATAGTGATAAGTCCCGCTGTAATACTCTCCAATAAGAGCGAAGCTAAGAGAAAGAGTGGAACACAAGCGAGTGTTGTAAGTAGTATGACAATGCCAATTGAATTTTTATTTGTGGTGACCTGTGAGTCTCCCATCAAAAGTGCCCGCGGACTTACTCGTGACAGGCGTTCTAAAGCTGGTATGAGTGCTGCCAATCCTGTCGCACCAACAATCAAACAAACCAGCAGTATATGTTCTGCTAATAAGACTGGAGGTAGTGAAATTTCTAAAAATTGCTGTGCAAGAGAACGCACGTATGTCGCTGTAACGTAGCCTAAGGCAATGCCAAGTATCCCAGCAAAAACCACAATATATGAAAATGTCAGCAGCACGATAGTTCGTAGGGTCGGTAGCGGTAATCCAAGGGCTCGCAGTACCGCAAGGCTACGTCTAAGTCGATCCAGTAGGTATGTGATACTCGCATACACATTAACTGCTGCTAATAATGCAGTAATCAGCACCGCCACAATTAAGAACCGAGTGATTACTTCAAACCCCGAAGAAAATCCTGAGTGGTTATCTCCTACAAAGTGAAAATGTGACCCAATATCATTAGCTCGGGCTTTCAAGGATGATTCTATTTCAGAAGAGATCTCATTAAATCGATACGCGTATGTATATTCGCCTCGCAGTAACTGTGGATCAATGCCGCTTCGAGCAAACCCAGTTCTCCCAAGTACTACCTTTGGAAAGAGTTGGAAGGTATTAAAAAGTACATCGGGCTCACGCATTATGATGTCCAAAACCGTGTATGCAGTTTCTCCTACATATACTATTGCGCCTGCTTGTACGTTCAGTTTTTTCGCCGCGGCTCTATCAATGAGTAATTCGTCTTCTTTTAGGTTTTGATATACAGAATTTTCTAATTCCAGTACGCCATAGAGTGGAAACAATTGATCGACGACATCAAAAGACACTGGAATAACGCGATCGCTCTCTGTATTTCGTACGGTACCACTGAAAGTAAGTATTTTTGTACGTGATTGTATTAGCTGTGGTGGGATGTCTTGTAAGAGGGTGGTTTCATCTATTGGGAAGTTTGTCTCCATAGAAGCGTCACCTCCTATAAGCGCTTTGTTCTCGCTTTGTAAATACTCAGCGGCGCTGCCGGTTAAACTTAAAGCTAATGTCACCGTTAGCGCAGTGAGTAAAAGCGAAAAAAAGGGAAGTATATATTTTTGCCATTGCCGAGTGAGAATACGGAGACTGTAGACAAATGGATATCTATGTAACTTCATATAACTTAGTATCTTCTATTTTGAATACTCGATCCATACGTTGCGCAATTGCTTCATCGTGGGTAATGACAACCATTGTTTTTGATTCGTTCTCTACTTCGTGTAGTAGTAGGTCTAACACCACTGCGCCAGTTTCTTGGTCGAGACTTCCAGTAGGCTCGTCAGCAAGAATAAGTGGTGGATTATGCGAAAGTGCGCGTGCGATAGCCACACGTTGCTTTTCTCCGCCTGAGAGGGTTGTTGGGTATGCATCAGCACGTTCTGTAAGTCTCATGCTCGTAATGAGTTCTTCTACACGACTTCGATTATGAGTGCCAGCAATATCAAGTGGGGCAGTGACATTTTCAGTGACGGTAAACGGAAGAATCAATTCAAACGACTGGAAAATAATACCCATCGTGCTGTTTCGATAGTGCGCGAGTACTGAGTCAGGTACCGATGAAATTTCTTGATTGCCAACAGTGATGGTCCCTGAGCTTGGTCGATCAAGCCCAGCTAGGAGTGAAAGAAGGGTTGTCTTGCCAGAACCAGAAGGCCCGATAATTGCGACTTTCTCATGTTTAAATATTTTCAAATCCACATCGGTTAGAATATCGATGGGCCCGTTTGGTGTAGCGTACTTTTTAGATACCCCAGAAAAGGTAATATAGGGATTATTTGACATAGTTAGACAGTATAGCATTTTCGGATATTCATTCTGGTGTGTGACATTACGAAACAGGCTGTTGTGCCAAATGAAGACAAAGTAAGTTCTGTATACTATATATATGACTAAAGACTCAATACAGTACGATCAATATGAACACAGAATCATTAGACTTATACCTCATAGTACTTAGCGGTGTCCTTCTCACTGTTTTGGTTATCAGTGAATTGTATTATCCTGCGCGCACTTACGAATCTGCACTAAAAGGTCGCTCGTATTTTACAAATGCGATCGTATTTGTTTTTAACAATATTGTGCTCTTTGCATTCCAGGCTTCGGCGGTGTATGTATTAGCAAATAGCAATCGTCTCTATAGTTTTTTTGATGTATTTCCTGTGTGGATTCAGGTTGTTCTAGGTATTGTACTGCTCGATTTTATGATTTGGGTATGGCATGTGTCGAATCATAAGATTCTGATCTTATGGCGTTTTCATAAGTGTCACCACTCCGAGCAATATCTCAATGCAACTTCAGCAATCCGTTTCCATATTGGGGAGCTACTTCTTTCGGTCGTCTTCAAAGCGGTCGTGCTTATTACGCTCGGGATACCATTTTGGATTTTTGTTCTGTACGAGTCGCTTATTACATTTTTTGCGATCTTTCATCATGCAAACATACGCTTACCACAGAGTTTGCAAAACAAATTACGTTTTGTGATTATCACACCTGACATGCACCGTACACACCACTCGTCATTGCGGCACGAACATGATTCAAACTACGGCATCATATTTTCTTGGTGGGATCGTCTATTAGGAACATATCAAAAAGTTGAACCAAATATAATTGGCTTACAAAATACCGAAGAAAAAAGTTTTTGGAAAATGCTTCTGTTCCCATTTAAGTCAGATTGATACGTATGGAACACACTATACAAAAAGGACTCCTGATAGGAGTCCTTTTTGTATATGCGAGTTTGATTACTCAACAGTCAGATAGCCCACTTGACCTTTTTCTCGATGGTCACCGACAGTACAGTAGTATTCGAATGTTCCTACTGTATCAGCTACGAATGTAATGGAGGTCTCTTCTCCCGTATCAATGCGTTGGGTCGCTACATCGAACTCATCAATAACCCAATCGTGGAACCCGCCAGCGCTACTAAAGTTTATGGTCACTTCGTCGCCTTTGTTCACTATGATTTCTTCTGTGTCATAGGCAAAGTTTGTGCTGACTATATCAATCACAACCTGATGTGGGGTATCAGAAGGAAACTGCGCATCCAGTTTCTTTCTCAAATCAAATGCAGGGGTCAGGATGGTTCCGTCACTCATTTTGAGTGTGCCATCAAGGAGGATTTCTGCATCAGGAAGTAGCGTACCGTCGCCGTTCATTATAGTACCGTCAGCCATGATGTGGGTTCCTGCAAAAGGGTCGGGTGTAACAATTTCTCGGCCCTCTTGTCTGTTTTCTTCAGGAACAGGATCTGTATAGCTTACGTTCAGGTACAACGCATAGCTCCCAACAATGAGCACAAACAAGAGTACACATTGTACATAAATATTTTTAAGCATTGTGATTTTTATCGAAGATCAAATTCTGGTTCGATAGTGTCACCATCGGCAAGCATGATCATTCCGTCATTTGTGAGCGTTGCGTCTGTGAGCGCTACACCAGTTCCGAGCATGATCGTGCCGTCAGCCATAATGTGGATTCCATCTAGATCAACTTCGTCTGTATGGTGCTCGTCTTCTTCTGTTTCTTCCTCGTGTGCATCATCGTGTTCGTCACTCTCTGCTACAGAGTCACCGTCTTCGTCTACTTCTCCTGTAGGGAAAGTAATTGCTTCTTCAATTGCATGTTCTGACAGACCAGTGCGTTCTGCAATAGCAGTAACTATAGCGTCTTCCTCAGTATATTCGAGGTCATCGAGGAAGAAAGTATCAAGCGCAGAATCAGGTTCTTGTACGTGCACATGCGTGTTAAAGCTGTGGATTTCTATCCATATAGCCAGATCGTCACTGTCATCTGTGTCGTGGGCATGTTCTGCATGGTCATCAGTATGCGCGTCGACATCCGACATGTCAGTTTGTGAAAGGATGACAAGAAGTTGCTGCAGAAGGACGATAAGCGCCTGCATTTTTTCGACCCTCTCATGCTCGTCATGATCTGAAGCTCCAGTTGCTGCATGTGAGACCATCTCGTCATGTTCGTCATGGTCAGTTTCGGCAAATGCAGGGAGTGCAGCAACTGTGAATGCTAGTAATGCTATTGCACAAGTAATAATTAGGAATTTCAAGGATAAAACAATTTTCATATAAGTTTTAAGTTAGGTATAAGTAAAATATTAAGAATAAACTGAGCGTAAATAGGTGCTGTTTTTTAATGAAGTTTCGGATGTAAAATACCTTGAGAAAAATTCTGTTGGAGATGTGTAATCAGTGGAGGTGCAAGAGTCTGAATTTTTCTCCACGCATATATATACTGTCGCTCAGCTCGAGCTCTAAACTGTGACCAACTAAACGTAAGGAGGCGGGCAGCGCCAGCGCTTAATAATAGTGCTATGAGCAGAATGAGAAAGAGTTTTTTCTCAGTCATGTGAGTATATTCACCTAAAATCAACACGTCTCCCGTGTTTTCGGATTGCTGCTTTGTGTGTGTTTGTGCGTGTCCTAGGTGCGCGTGTGAAAAATCAATAGTGTGTAGACCCAGAGAAAAAACAAGAAAGAAAGCCACTGTTAGTGTACAGAGTGTACAGAGTGTGCGAAGTGAAATCTGTTTGAATATACTCTTCATCCTTCAAATGATAGCAGTCTATAGTAAAGATGCATTAATACTAATGCACAGGGTATTTTGGCATTTGTTACAGTGAACATACTGCTTAAAACCCCGTATGTTCCTTTAGAAACTCGAGTTCTTCCAGTGTTGATTCTCTTTCCATGAGTTCATTTCGGTGCGGATACCGCCCAAAGCGATTGAAAGGCACCCCTATCATCAGGCAACAATTCTAAGTATTATTACCTAACTAATACAAAGAATATGGCAAAGCAAGGATACAGAATCGCAAAAGAAATCAAAGACGAGATACTCACCAAGATTAAAAACGAGGAACTCAGTGTCACTTCACAAAACTTTACCAAGCATTTTCGAAGAAAATGGTGACAAAGTGTACAGCCTCTGTAAGAGGAAAAAGTGCGGGGCACTTTCGCAAGAGGTTGTCAGTCTCTCAGTATGACAACCTAAACAGTGAGACAATCTGGGAGATTGTTGCAAGGCTCATTAAGGTATTTCGAGGCATGAAAAATATCTAATGAGTGGACAGTTCCAGTAGGGAATCTGTATAGAGATGTTCGAACTGTGTTTGGGAAATTAGACGATATTTCCGCCTCTATTCCAGTGTTGGCATAGAAAAATTCAATATTCTAAAAACGGTTACCAAAACGTTTCTTTGTATGGGCCTCATCGTAGCTCTTGTATAATTTTTTCTGTTTTTGCTTATGTTCCCGAGATGACTGTTCATCACGTTTGCTCTCCTTGATTAATCTCTCTCGTTGTAGCTTTTGGTAATTCTTGAGTTGTCTTTCTAGGATGTCACCAGTAGTAATCGCCTCTAGTACGGCACATCCTTTGCTTTTTTCGTGATCACAGTTCCCGAACTCACACTGCGTAGACAATTCGTCTATTTTTGAAAATATGACATTCTCATCTTTGTTAGAGCTGTCTAATACACTAAGTTCACGCATGCCGGGTGTATCGATCAAACAAGCTCCTGACGGTAATATGAACAGTTGGCGTGAAGTGGTGGTATGTCTTCCTCGGCTATCGTCTTCTCGTACTCCGGAAACCTTTTGAGCATCTTCAGATAACAATCGATTGGTGATAGTTGATTTTCCTGCACCTGAAGAACCCAGCAGCACAGCAGTGATGTTTGGAGTTAGGTGTGAGAGGAGTGCTTCCATGTTTTGGTTATTCAGTGCACTAACGGCGTACGCGGGTGTGTTGCCAGAGATAGCTTTCACTTGTTGCACATAGGAAGCAACATCGTCAACATTATCACTCTTATTAAGTACGATGATTGGCTCAATTCCGCTCTGCTTTGCAAGAAGTAGGTAGCGCTCAAGGCGACTTACATTGAAGTCGTTATCAAGCCCCATGACGATGAAGATGACATCAACATTGGCAGCAATGACTTGTGCGGAACCAGTCCCCACATCTTTCCGGACAATTTTGGATGTGCGGGGCAGTATCTCTTCGATGACAGCTTTGTTGTCAGCCAGAGTGGTAAACTGTACGCGGTCACCAACCTTTGGAAAACTCTCGTCAGTAAAAAACGACCCACGCACGGTGGCGGTTAATTCTTTCTCACCATCAGAAATAATATAATTGGTCTTATGTTCTTCAATAACTCGTGCGGTTTTCATTGAGATAGTTTGTGAGTAATACAAAATAAAACTATCTACATTCTAGATTTATTTCCTGTGAACTTAGTTATCAGTAAGGGTATTCTGATTACAAAAAATAAATCAATGATTGAGAAGATTGGATGGAAACTGCCTGGACATGCGCCACCTTCGCAATTGCCACCACCAAAATTGTAAGCAGTAAGAGGAAAACCGATGATTGTATTTCCGTCAGTGTGCGGAGCATCCCAAGTTGTATATAGTAGAAAAATAAAAAGTGCTGAAGTAATAACGATAGTAATTCAGAAATATTTATTTAATTTCATTAAATATAGTATACCAGTTCGACCTCTCCACTAGGATATCCAGAAAACCCTTACAAAATCTACTTCAAAATGCTGGGCACCTACTGTCCATAGGGTGGAACCAGTTTGAGGAAGTAACGTTGGATTGGTTGGAAGAGGCGAGGGTAGTGTTGTAAGTAAAAACCTTTTTACCTAGTGTGACGAGTGGCTTTATCAGTCGTTACTTCTTTTAGAATAGGGATTATGTCCAAAGTGCGGAAACCTTTTTTTGTTAGTGAATATTCTACCTTTGGAGGAATAACATCAAATACTTTGCGAGATACAAAGCCGTGCTCTTCTAGCGAACGTAATCTCTGAATAAGCATTTTTTCAGAAATACCAGGAATCATTCTCCTGAGTTCACCAAAACGTCGGGTCACCTTTAGGTACGCCACAATCAAAAGAGTCCACTTGGGACCTAGTACGTCTAGAGCATGACGAATGCCACATGTTTTAGGGTCTGATGTTACGAGTAGTTTTGTCATAATTTTGTTTTCCTTACTTACTATTTGGTAAGTACTTGTTATAAGTATAGTGTCAACAGTATAATAGCAAAACTATTAATAACAAAGTAATTATTTGTATGCATAAATATATTGGTATCGTTGTAGTCATCATAGCTCTCGTAATTGGAGTGATGGCGGGCAAGCACATGGGGTCATCAAAAGAATATTCTGATTCCCGAGGAGATCAGGTATCTGAAAAAGGAGAAGTAAAGGAGAAGACACAGCCGTACACACAAGAAATAGCACCAGGTGTGTATAGTTTCAGTGCTGATGGTGAGTATCACTCAATGTTTGCTGTGACTGACGAAGGTGTTGCTGTATTTGAAACAGTAAACTCGAAACATGCAGCTGCATTACTCGAAGCAGTTAAGAGTGTGACAGACAAGCCAGTTTTGTATGCGTTCCAATCTCATAATCACTGGGATCATGCTGGTGGAGGTAAGGTGTTCCAGGATGCTGGCGCACAAACGGTCATGCACTCACTGGCAGCTGAATGGCTAGCGGCGAATCCAGGAATGGACACATCACCGCCAGACATGGTTTGGGACGGATCACGGAAAGACATTACACTTGGTGGCTTAACAATTGAAATGCACTACCTTGGTCTTAATCACGGGCTGGGAATGACAGTGTTTGTTATTCCTGAGCATGAAGTTGCTTATATTGGTGATCTTGTGACACCAAATCGTGTCATGTTCTCTATTGTTCCTGATTTTAATATCGGCGAATGGGAGCGGTCTTTGACTGAGATACTAGAACTCAACTTTGAAGTAGCCGTATGTTCGCATAACGCTTTGCCAGCAGACGAAGTACCATTTGGTTGTACTAAAGACCACGTAGCTGAGGAGAAGCAATATATTGTAGATCTCAGGAATGCCATCATCGCTGAGTTCCAGAAAGGAACAGCTGATGTGGTTGGAGCGATTGAACTTCCACAATATTCTCATTGGGAGCACTATGACGATTGGCTAGAAATGAATGCTTATCGTGTCATGCTTGATCTCTGGATGGGTCCATACCCATGGGTCCCAGAATCTTCAGGAACCTAAAACCACCACTTCCTAGTGGAACCAAAAGACCATTTAAACAAAGAGTTTAAATGGTCTTTTGACTTTAGGGCGACGTCCTAGAGGATG
>JBLHGD010000019.1:0-17230 GCA_047616585.1 Candidatus Azotimanducaceae bacterium | reverse complement strand
AACGGAGAAAAAACAAAAAGGATGAATAATTTTTTGAGCAAATGACAAATGTTTGTTGGGTACAGAAAGTTGTAGAAAGTGATATATAATAATTAGGTAGTAACTAAGAAATATAGTATGACAAAGAAAAAGAATGAAGTTTCAGCAGTACAGAAAGTTGGTATTGGGGTTGGTCTTACTGCAGCGGCAGTAACTGCAGCCGGAGCGTATTTCCTGTATGGAAGTAAGCAGGCGCCAAAAAACCGTAAGGTGGTCAAAAGCTGGGCATTGAAAGCAAAAGCTGAGGTATTAGAGACGCTTGAGAAGGCAGAGCACATCACTGAAGATGAATTTAATGCATTAGTAAGTGGGGCGCTAAGCACATACGGTAAAGTACAGTCACTGTCAAAAAAAGATGTTTCTGATTTTAAAGATGAAATGGCAGGAAACTGGAAAGGGATTGTCAAAAGTGTTACGAAGAAGCCAGTTAAAAAAGCTGTAGCAAAAAAAGTGGCAGATAAAAAAACACCGACAAAAAAGACAGCCAAGAAAGTTGTAGCTAAGAAGAAATAGCCAGGATAGAAAGTAGTTAGTAGAAGGTAGGAGGTAGAAAAAAGCACAAAATCGCCCCATCGGGGCGATTTTTGCTTATTCTGTAGGATCAGCGATCTGTTATACCCCACCCTAACATAGGGTCAGTTTTCCTGGATACATATGAGTCTATACATAATTCAAACACTCACGAGGGCACTATTTTTGTATAAACATTGTTGCAAAAGCAGCAATAGACCCTGTGTTTGGGTCGGGGTATACTGTCTCCATGTCAGATTCAACCATAGCGTTATATAGAAAATACAGGCCAACAGCATTCAAGGAAGTTCGAGATCAAGAGCATATTGTATCTGTACTTGAAGGAGCAATAGCTAAAAAAACAATTCCACATGCACTCTTGTTTTGTGGAGGAAGAGGAACAGGAAAGACAACACTCGCGCGCATCTTTGCAAAAGAAATCGGTACGAGTGATGTAGATCTCTATGAGATCGATGCTGCGAGCAACAGAGGTATCGATGATATTCGTGAGTTGCGGGAGGCAGTACATACTGTGCCGTATGAATCACAGCGGAAAGTGTACATTATTGATGAGGTACACATGCTCACTAAAGAAGCATTTAATGCGCTTCTAAAAACACTTGAGGAACCACCACAGCATGTAGTGTTTATTCTTGCGACCACTGAAGAAGAAAAGTTATTGCCGACTATCACGTCACGTTGCCAGGTGTTTACATTCCGCAGCCCATCACGAACTGTCTTGGCAAAAACAGTCACCGAAGTTGCAAAAAAGGAAGGGTTTACGCTTGATACGGATGCCGCAGACTTGATTGCTGTAGCAGCCGACGGATCATTCCGAGATGCACTTGGAGTCACTCAGAAAGTCATTATGGCGTCGGGCGACACTATTGGATCATCCGACGAAGTGGCAGCCATTATTGGTGCGCCAAAAAGTTCAACGCTACAAAAACTTGTTGCAGGATTGCATGAGAAAGATGTTGAGAAAGCTATCGGTGCGATAGCTGAGGCAACAGAGAGCCATGCAGATATGAAGCTCTTTATGCGATTACTTCTCGAGCGTGTGCGCGCTGTAATACTGTTGCGAAATGCAAAGTCAAAAGAAGCGCAGCTGCTTTCTCCGTTTGGAGAATCAGATCAGGCTCAGTTAAAAGCGCTCGCGGAGGACTCTTCCTCACCACTAAATTCCCACCTACTTATGCGACTACTGGAGGCTGCAACTCAGACAGGAAAAACTGCGTTACCACATCTTCCCTTGGAACTCGCTGTAGTTGAGTTGTGTGAGAAGAAATAAGTACGTGTGCCGTTAGAATTCTATGAGTCACAATAATAGCAATCGACCATACCAATGTTATATAACGAATAGTATCTTATTTTATAAATTTCTAATGGTATGAACGTTTACCTTATTCGACACGGAGAAACTGTATTTAATAAAAAACATTGGCACCAACCTGCAGAGGCTCCACTTACAGAACGTGGAGAAAAACAGGCGACATCAATTTCCGATGTAGTTAAGAATCTTAATCCAACACACGTTATTGCAAGCCCATACGCACGTGCTCAGCAGACCGCTGAGCTTGCGACAAAATTAATTCCTATGAAGATAGAGAGCAATGAGTACTTTGTTGAGTTAAAACGACCAGCGCATATTGTAGGCAGGCATCACTTTGCACCAATTTCAGTTTGGTATTTAATTAGTTGGTTTCTCTCAAAAAACCAATTTTACCAAGACGAAAAAAGAGGAGAGTCGCGTCTGGCATTCTTGAATCGTCTTCACGACGCTAAAGAGCATATTGAATCTCTTCCACAAGATGCAAATGTGGTTGTCTTTTCTCACTCTGTATTCATTAGTTACTTTGTCCAACACATCTGCCATGAACGACCAATCTCAGCATGGAAAGCACTGCTACTTTTACTCAAGATTAAGGCGCTTGGCAACAGCAGTGTCACACATCTCACGCATGACCAGACTCGTCCGAATGGGGTATGTAAGTGGAGTTTATTGAATTTTGGTAGTGATGCGAACATCATCACTTGAATCTTCTTCAAATTCTGGCACTATGTTGAGCACTTGCGGGTTTACCCAAAAGCACAAGATCCCTTGCCGGATCATCTAGTGGTAGGATGCGGGTTTCTGGTACCCGTCACCGGGGTTCGAATCCCTGTCCGGCAGCTGCAGCAAAATAACCGCCATAAGGCGGTTTTTGCATAGCAGCTGTCGGACAGGGCGCAGCTTTCAAAGAAAGCGTGGCGCGATTCGAAAAGCGGTTTGCAGTATTTCATGAGTGCACGAAATGAAATACTCAAACGCTGCACAGAATCTGTAAGATTCGAATCCCTGTCCGGCAGCTTAAAATGGAAAACAGGAAATTATGAAACTGTAAAAAGTTAAAACCCGCAGGTCGAACCTGTGGGTTTTACTAACCCCGGTATAAGAAATGGGGTTTTGTTTGGACGTAATTACGTACGTAATTGTGTACGTATTGATGTGAAGCTGGCGTGGAGAAGATGGCACTTGATTTGTTTGAGGATAAGTACATTATAGTGATATTACTGTTCAATAGTTAATTTCATATGCCAGAAACAAAAAAGGAAGAAGAGAGCCGAGAAACGAGCGCGACAGGGAGCAACGCAGATGAACAACAACCTAGTATTCCGTTGGAAGGCACATCCGGCACAGAGCCCAAAGTAGAAGAGCTAAAATCAATTACACTTCAAGAGCATCTTGAGCAAATGGAAAAAGAATCCATCAGTTTTCCATCTGCAGGCGTGGTACCTACAATAGTCCCAGAAGTACGCGACAGTGCAACAGCCGCAACCAAAACAGAAGAAAAGCCAGAGGAAGCTATGAAGACAGAGCCGGTAGTGACAATGGCAACATCGGTATCAACTCCAGAAGAGAAGCCGGTAGAAAAAGAGGTTGAAAAAATAGCTGAAACTCCAAAGTCTGAACCAGAGCCAAGGGTAGTTCATAAGCAAGAGCCAGCACCACAAAAAACGGCAACTCCAGAGCCAGCAACGACAGTAATGGAAGAAAAGGAACCAGAGGAGAGGTCGAATAAAACGATGGTAGCGTTCGGATCAGGACTGTTGGTCGGAGGTCTTCTAGTCTCTTTCCTTTTGTAAAAACCCCATAAATAAACTCACCTGCGTTGTTGATTGAAAAAGGAGTGGTGTACCAAGGGGAGCCCTTGGTTGCTGAATAGAAAAAGCCGTCTCCAAGTGGCTCGTTCCAGTTGGTTGACGGCGTGTGATGAAAGGTGCCTTATTAGGCGTTACGTACCGAATCACAGTATGATCGCCAGCACTGCCCGCATTGATCGTGTGCGCGGTCACGCGGTAGTCTCCATTTTTGCGGAAAAACATCCCCAAGCGATTTCCGCATTCACAATGCATCTTATGCATCGGCGCTCTCCTTGTAGAATATTCCCTAACTATACTTCTATAGTATAGAAAGTAAAGTGATTAATGTAGAAAAGAAAAGCCGTCCTCCAAATGTCTATCAAGTTGGTTGACGGCGCAGGGGCTCGACTTAACCAGTAGTACTCCAGAAGTGATCGCATCCGTGTGCGATCCCTCCACTGTCGAGATGGATCTCTGGTGTAACTCCGGAGGCCGGGCCTCCGGAGACTACGCACGCCAGTACGTACGTACTAGCGTGAAGAAGGGTGGTGGGCTCGGAAACCAATATTTCAACCCATACCCCACAAAACACCCCTGTGATAGACTGATTTGGTGAAAATGAAGGGGGGTGTGGTAACTAACAACCAAGGGGTCCCCTTGACGCTTTGGAGTCATCTTCAGATGAATTTGGCAGAGACACGTCAAAAATAATACCGATTAATGTATTTAAAAGTTGTTTTGAAGAAATATAAAAATGACCCTCACAAAAACAGAGAAGGAGAAGAATTCAAGGCGTAAAGAAATAGATGAAAATAATCAACCTTCTTTCGAAGAAGTTCAAAAACAATCCGAAAAGGAAAAAAAGAGAATCCCTTGGGAAATTCTGTTAATGATTGCAGCTATTCTTGTGGGTATTTACCATTTTATTGGTGCATAAGTATGACAACGCAAAAGAATAATCCAAAAAACTACATCCGGTCTTAGTTTTAACCTATCTCCGAAGGATGGGCCTTTGGAACCTATTATTTATAAAGCGTAAAGTACGTGGACAACACCAAATTGAATTTTTTTATTATGATACTATATAGATATGTTTTGAGGTAAAAGTTCAAACATATTGCCAAATAGACTCCATACACAAGCTTATGATGATTATTGTAAGATATATATTGAGTCTAGTTCTCAAGATAGATGCTCGATTTACAATCCTCCCAAAAGGAGGGGTGGCAAAACCATCAAAAAGAGTAGATACGTTCGCTCACCGAAAATCGAAAAAACAGTTTCTATCGTGATAACCCGGTGTGTTTTTCACCGAGCTAAAATTTGAAAGTAAACGGATTTCAGTGGAACACGGCGCGCAAAAAACCGCCCTTGGGTGGTTTTTTGTTATTTTAGGGATGAGGGAAATGGAGTCAAGGAAAAGGAGCATAAGGTACAAAAACGTCGGCCCAAAACAAACTTTCCATACTACGGTTAAGCCATTTAATACAAGTTACTTAACAAGTATGACTAAAAAAACACACAAAGTGCACACAATGTGGATCATTTCATACAATTAAAAAAGGATATGCTCGAGGTGTACAAACATACTTTTGCAAAGATTGCACAGCACGTTTTAGCTCTCAAAGAAGAGAGAGGACACATCTTCAAAAACAACTCTGGACAGACTATGTATTCCATAAACAAACAGTCAGAGAATTAGCATATACACACCACAAAGACAGACGGACAATACAATAACAACCAAGGGGTACCCTTGACGCTTTATAGAAGTAACAACCAAGGGGTACCCTTGACGCTTTATAGAAGTTCGAGAATAATGCATCAAAATAACAACCAAGGGGTCCCCTTGACGCTTTGGGGAGCTTAGAGCGCTCCCAACTTTGCTATACTACCCAAATGAAATCTTCAAAATATTTTCCTGATGCATTCTATAGAATATCAGTACGTGGACTTATGCAAGAGGGCGACAAATTCTTGCTCGGATATAGAAGTGGTCAGGAAATTTGGGAAACCTTTGGTGGAGGACTTGATTTTGGAGAGAGTCAGCACGCGGCTCTTAAGAGAGAAATTTTGGAAGAGACTGCATGTGAAGTATCTTTTGTATCTCAAAATCCGTTATTTGCCTTGCCGCATATTGTGCATAATAAGCGAGGTATGGAATGGTATTACAATTTTCCTATTTACTATAAGATTGAGTTAGATATCTCAAAAATTGATCATGCTCTCCAGTTTTCAGAAGTGAGATGGTTTACGTCGGATGAAATACAGGAACTACCCATCTTTGAAGGGGAAGGGGGTATTAAAGAGGCATTCAAGACTTTGGTGTAGCGGTTGAAAAAATTCCAACATCATCCCAAACAGCCAGCCCTTAACACCCACACACCGAAACCTACCCAAAACCCTAGCTATTTTCTGAATTTGTGGCATACTCCGGCCAATGGAAAACTTTAAAAGAGGCGGGAATAGAGGTGGAGGGAAGTCATTTAATGGAAAGTCGAAGTTTGGTGGCGATAAAAAATTCGGTGGAGATAAGAAGTTTGGGGGTGGAAATCGTGATAGGGGGAATCGACCTTCAGGGCGCAAACCCGAGTTGTTTACAGCCACATGTTCAGAGTGCGGAAAGAAGTGTGAGGTCCCATTTGAACCATCACCAGATAAGCCGGTATTTTGCAGTGCTTGTTTTAGCTTGAAGGACTCTAGCGAACCCCGTGGAAATATCCGAGGTGGGGACCGACATGATAGAGGTGGACGTAGTGAACGACCAGATTATACGAAGCTGCCACGAGAAGAGCGACCAGCACGTCATGATCCAACGCGAGGACGTACAGATGAGGGAATTTCAGAAATAAAACGTCAGATTGAAGGTCTTGAAAAAAAGCTTAATCGCATCCTCGAAATTATAAATCCACCATTGCCATCTCAAAAAATACCACTTCCGGTAACAGACGAAGCTCCAAAGAAGGAACGAAAGCCTAAGAAGGAAAAGGTGGTGAAGCCATCAATTAAAAAGCCTGCGGTAAAAAAAGTCATTAAGAAAGTTGTTAAAAAGCTGGCAAAGAAAACAAAGAAATAGCACAGGGTACATGTTGGTCCGACACCATGCAGATAGAAACATAAAAACCGGAAGCGTCAGCTCCCGGTTTTTTGTATATCTACCCCTTACTCTTTTTAAAACAATCGATGCATTGCAGGTTATTAGTGCTTCGTGGTTCGAATGGGAGTGATGTGATGGCAGCTCCACAGCCTGCACATTTCCAATCTCCGGAGAATTTTGGGCGATCGCCAGGGGTGACGGGTGTGCCACCTAGATCGTCTGGCGGTGCAGGCTGTTCCCCAGCAGGTGTAGCATCCTCCGGAATATCATTGGGTACCTCGGACGCTGAAGGCATGTCTGCCTCAGGAGCTGGCTGATTACCCGGATCTTTGCTTTTGGCGTAGCAGGTGCGACAGGTCAAACCTGATTCACTTCGTGGTTCAAACGGGAGCTCAGTTATCGCTCCTCCACACGTGCTACATTTCCAATTTCCTTGATGCATATTGATATAGATTTTATTTTAATGGCTTATAGTATACATCATAGTAAATAGTCGTAATACAAAAGGATCATAAAATTTTGTTATACTACAATAATATTAATGAATATTACTATGAAATTACTTGAAGCCATCAAAAGATTTTTTGCAGAACTGTTTCATCCCGACAGGAATAATTTTAAATTGATTCCCGCAAAAAAGCCGAAACCTGTAGTTGATGTAGTCACATCTGAGACACCTGATGTCATTATTAATCATATTGATGAAACTCCAGCAACTCCAGCAACTCCAGCAACTCCAGCAACTCCAGCAACTCCAGCAACTCCAGCAACTCCAGCAACTCCAGAAACTCCAGAAACTCCAGTTGATCCTGTTGATGAAGAGCCAGTAGAGCGGGCTTTCAAGTTTGACCACAACCCTTTGGATACTATTTTTTTCACGCAAAAATTTGGAGAAAACGAAGCACTGTATAGTCGTTGGAATCTAGATGGACATCATGGTCTTGATTTCAGAACCAAAACAAGTACTGATCCTGTAGCGAAGCAGAATGTATATGCGGTGCTTCCAGGTACAGTTTTGCAATCAACATACAACGACAACAACGGTAATTTTGTTCGGCTTGAGCATGAAGGCGGAAGTCAAAGTGTGTATCTACACCTGAGTGCATTAAAGGTTCAGGCAAGAGCATCAGTTGTTGCGGGTGAGTTGATAGGCATCTCTGGCAACACTGGCTTTTCAGGAGGACCACACCTCCACTTCGGATACCGACCAAAAGGTTTTAACGTGAATGATGGCTACATGGGATACATCGATCCAGAACAATTTCTTATAGTTTGATCGTGCGTCGACAATGGTATCGGAGGAAAAAAATTATTTGATATACTATTCGACTATGAATCTCGTTAGAGGTTAATATGTGACCTGTAGTATGCACACAGAACAAACTAAGCTACCAACTTATGACTTTAGAAGCAATAATATCAATTAACCTCTAGCGGGATGAAAACAATACTTATAACAGGAGCTAGCAGCGGTATAGGAAAGGCGTGCGCAGCACGCTTTGCCAAAGAAGGTGATATTCGATTAATTCTTACGGCACGTCGTGCTGACGTGCTTTCTGAACTTCAAACAGAACTCACCAAGGAAGGTGTTGAGGTTGTGACGTACACCGTTGATGTGCAGGACAGAAAGGCAGTTGCAGACATGTTTGCAGACCTATCTTCCAAGAAGATTTCAGTTGATGTGTTGATTAATAATGCGGGGCTTGCGTTGGGCCTGACACATATTTCAAAAGGGGATCCTGACGACTGGGATACGATGATTGATACAAATGTAAAAGGTCTGCTATACATGACACAATGTGCACTAAAAGGAATGATTGAGAATGATAGCGGTCATATTGTGAATGTTGGATCTATCGCGGGTAAGTGGGCGTATGCTAATGGTGCGGTCTACTGTGCGAGTAAGGCCGCGGTTCGGTTTATCAGTGACGCACTACGACAAGAGGTGGTTGATAAAAAAATTCGAGTGACGAATATCCAGCCCGGAATGACAGAGACGAATTTTAGTAATGTGCGATTTAAGGGAAAGACAAAAAAGGCTGAGAGTGTGTATGCTGGCATTGAAGCCCTAACTGGAGCAGATCTAGCAGACGCAATCGCGTATGCAGTGTTGGTCCCTCAGAACATCCAGATTGCAGAAATGACCATCATGCCAACGCACCAAGCGAGTGGCGGTGTGGTGCACAGAAAGGAGTCATAGGACTGATGTAACACAGTTGGGTTTGCTACACTGTACATATGAAACGCATGCTTACGTTTGGGATCCTCTTTTCTGTTCTTGCTGGAGGATATTTATTATTTTTCACAGGAAATACTCCAATTAAAAACTATCCGTCATCAGGGTCAGACATTGTCGCGTTTGGCGATAGTCTGGTATTTGGTGTAGGAGCTACGCCCGGTAGTGATTTTGTATCAGTTCTTGGACGTGAAATAGGTGTACCTATTGTGAATTTAGGCAAAAGTGGGGACACGACGCTCGATGGACTTGCTCGACTTGAAGAAGTGACTGGGTATGATGCAAAGATCGTGCTTCTTTTGTTTGGTGGCAATGACTACATTCGGAAGATCCCAACGGAAGAAACTTTTGTGAACTTGGGTACAATGATTCAAGAGATTCAAAGTACAGGAGCAATTGTAGTGTTGCTCGGGGTTCGGGGAGGTGTCTTGGTTGATGGATATGATGATGATTTTGAAGCGTTGGCAGAGAAGTACCAAACAGCATACGTATCAAATGTATTAGATGGTTTGTTTGACAGGCCAAAGTACATGAGTGACACAATCCATCCAAATGATGCTGGATATGCAAGGATTGCTGATCGAGTATTCGAGCAGATCAAAGATCTGCTCGAATAACACATGAAAAATATTATTCGAAGTGTTACTATTGTGGAGTAACTAAAAATATATGGCCAAAGGACAGGATAAAAAGAAAGAAAAAAAGAAGCCCAAGAAAGACAAGGCCGTGAAGAGTTAACGGAAATAACACAATTAATTACGTAATTAATTGTGTTATTTCTTTATTTTTACTGGGATACTATACTCACATATGAAACATATTACAGAAGCACAACAATTTGATCGGCAGACACTCGAGTTACTTTTCGCATCCGCTGATTCATTTCTAGAATCAAACGACGAACCATTGCGAGGCAAAATCATGGCCGCACTTTTCTATGAGCCTAGTACGCGTACGCGGTTTTCTTTTGAGTCAGCAATGCTTCGGCTTGGAGGATCTGTTATCTCAACTGAGAACGCAGCTGAATTTTCGTCGGCTTCAAAAGGGGAGACGCTTGAGGATTCGATACGTACTGCTGAACAGTATTCAGATATTATTGTCTTACGACATCCCGAGAAGGGAGCGTCACAGGCAGCTGCTGCGGTTTCTGCTGTGCCAGTTGTAAATGCAGGAGATGGTGCTGGGCAACATCCTACACAGGCTTTATTGGATATGTATACGATCCAGAAAGAGTACGGCTCTATTGATGGGGTGCACATAGCAATGGTTGGAGATTTAAAGAATGGTCGTACCGTGCGATCACTTGTATATCTCCTTACAAAATATAATGACATCTTCATCACGTTCGTGTCACCAAAGCAGCTCCAGATCGGCAGTGATATCAAAGAGTATCTTGATAAGAATAATGTGTCTTGGAAAGAGGAAGAGACGTGGGATGCGATCTTAACTTCCGTAGATGTGCTCTATCAAACACGAGTGCAAAAAGAGCGATTTGATGATCCGTCTGAGTACGAGTCACTGAAAGACTCTTTCACCCTCACCAGGAAGGAAGTAGATCAGATGAAAGAAGGAGCGATTGTGATGCATCCATTGCCGCGCGTCAATGAGATAGCGGTCGACGTTGATGACTCACCAAAAGCTGTATATTTCAAACAGATGAAAAACGGATTGTATATTCGGATGGCACTACTACAGTATCTGCTTACACAATAGTATTGAGAAGCTATTCTTGGAAAGCATTACAAATGTATATTGAAATATACATTTGTTCTCAGCGTATAATGTGTACTACCAACTAACCACTACCAACTACCAACTAACTACTACCAACTAACCACTAACATATGAAAACAGATCAAGAATTGAAGAAAGAGAATCCAGAGTTATATCGTGTTGCCCGAGAAAGTGGAACCGAAGCTCCGCATAAGGGAAAGTACGTGCATGAGAAGTCTGACGGAATGTACCACTGTGCAGTGTGTGAGTCGGCTCTGTTTTCTTCCGAAACTAAGTTTGACAGTAAGTCAGGATGGCCATCGTTCACCGACCCAGCAACAGTTGAAGCTATGAAGCTTATAAGTGACGATACGCTTGGCATGCGACGAACTGAAGTGCGATGTAAGAACTGTGACGCCCACCTCGGACACGTATTCCCAGACGGCCCGTCAGAGAGCGGTGACCGGTTTTGTATTAATAGTGTTTCACTAGATCTAAAACCTGCACAACAGTGATCTGCATTTTGATTAGCAGTTAGTACGTTAGAATGTGTGTAACAGTCTTGATATCATCAATGATATATAGAAAAGATTAATCAATTGTAACCATTTAGAATGTATAAGGGAGGTTTATAAATTAACTATTGGTATATGACACGAAAGGCTTACATTGCAGGCGGATGTTTCTGGGGGCTGGAGGATCTATTTCGAAACCTCAAGGGAGTTCTCGAAACAGAAGCAGGGTACACAGGTGGGAAAAGTGATAATCCAACTTATGAAAACCACGAAGGACACGCGGAGGCACTTGAAGTCACGTATGATAGTGACGTCATAGACTTCAAACATATACTTGATTTCTTTTTCCAGATCCACAATCCAACAACTTTGAACCAGCAAGGGAATGACAAGGGAACTGCGTACCGTTCAGCAATTTTCTTTCAAAATGATGAAGAAAAACAGATCGCTCAAGAGATGATAGATATTGTGAACGAATCAGGTAGGTGGGAGGATCCAGTAGCAACAACTTTGGAGAGCTTTACGCGTTTCTGGAATGCTGAAGACTATCATCAAGATTATTTGCAGAAAAATCCGGGAGGATATACATGTCATGCAATATACTTTGACAGTTATCTCTAGTGGGCGGTATTTACGATTGCTGCACTAGGCCGGTGCTGCAATATGTAGATGGAATAAAAGTAAGGGGTTAAACCCCTTACTTTTGTGTGTGAAATGTCTGCTATAGTGTGTGTATATGGGACTTTCTATCGTTCAAGTTGCAGTTACGGGATACGATGATAACTTTTCGTATCTTGTGTATGACGTGGCGTCTAAAAATGCTGCGATTGTAGATCCGTGTGGGGATTTGGACCTGATTTTGGAAACTGCGCAGGTGTATGAGCTGGATATTGTTGGTGCGCTTGTTACGCATACACATCATGATCATATTGATAAGCTTGATGAACTTTTGCGAATGTATCGGGTTCCGGTGTATGTGCATGAATCTGGAGTGGACGCGATTGTGAGTTCGGGACAGATTCAAGTGGTACAGGATGGAAGCAGTATAAGCCTTGGTGATTTTGAGATTCTGGTTAGGCATACTCCAGGTCATATTGATGATGCGGTGTGTTTCTACATTGACGCGAAAAATGCGGAAGATGATATACCAAAACTGGTTACTGGGGACACGCTTTTCGTTGAAGGGTGTGGGCGCACGAACATCTCAGGTGTTCGTGCGCTGTATGAGTCACTACAGAGACTGAAAGAGTTGCCAGAGAACACACTGGTGTATACAGGACACGATTACGGAAGTAAGCCAGTCTCCACGATTGCATGGGAAAAAGAACACAATAAATATTTTTTGGCTGAAGATTTTGAAGTATTTAAGAAGATACGGTTAGGGTAAGTCAGTATCTATTTGCAGTTAGTTTATTTTTCAAATGGACTTTTCTGAGCGTAGATAGAAATAGTTCGACGTTTGCGGGCCTTGCCTTTACTGATGTGTTTGTGCGATCGATAGATTTTATGTATGACAAATTTTTCTTCAAGAAATTCAATAAGCTCATCTTCGTAGTACACGTGCTCCACCATCCCCATAACTGGATGCGTATAAGTCCCTTCTTCGTGTGCCGGAAATTCTTTAAGTAGTCGGGCACTGTGCATATCTCCATCGCGTAAAAATGTTTTCACAAAAAACCATCCACCTGGCTTGAGTACTCTGTGTACCTCTTCTCGCATGTGCGCACGCTCAGCTTTACTAAGGAAGTGTGAGCTCATCATGTCCAACACCAGTGTCTGGGACTCATCAGAAAGATCTACGTCACCTGCCATGGATCGGGCTGTGTATTCCAAGTTGTATTGTGAAGATGCCGCAACTGCCTGCTTGATGGCAGAGCCTGAAATGTCATAGCCATGGCCATGCATGCCAAATGTTTCAGCAAGATATACTAAGTTGCGGCCATTTCCACAGCCCATGTCTAAGACGCTCCCGGTTGGATTGAGGAGTTCCTTTTTAGTTTGGCGCACGAGAAAGCGAGTAAATTTTTCAAAATCTTCACTTGCATCATCTGAGAGTTTGAGGTGCCCACCTTCAGCATATTCAGCATCCCAGAAGGAGATACCTTTTTTCTGCCGTTTTGGCTTGTGTATGAATGGTCGCTTAGTCATGGAGGCAATTAGAACACACTATTGCAAGAAAACCAATAAGCACGTATGCTCACGGAGTATGAATACAGACCCAATTTTTATATATGGTAGGCACGCGGTTCTGGAGGCGCTTAAGAAGCGATCCGATGTTATTCGTGTGCTGCATGTACGCAGCGACCTCGCGTCCGATCCAGAATTGGGGAAGTATACGAAACTAGCACAGGAGTGTAGGACATTTACTGGAAATGCTGTTCCGCGAGGTGTTGAGCGAAGTGCGGTACATCAGGGGCTGATCGCAGAGATTGCTATTGATACACTTGTACGTCCGTTTAAAGGATTTAAGGAGACACTTGAGGTTACACCGCACACTGCACTGGTGATTCTCGGAGAAGTGCAAGATCCACATAATGTTGGGGCAATCATCAGAAGCGCAGCAGCGTTTGGCGCTACAGCTGTGTTAATTCCTGAGCACCGAGGCTGTCCGGTTACTGGTACGGTGATCAAAGTCTCCGCCGGTATGGCATTTTCGGTCCCGTTAGTGAGCGTGCCGAACGTGAATACTGCGCTGCGCGATCTTAAAGACCAAGGATTCTGGACGTATGGACTTGACGGAGAAGGGGATGTGAAGCTAGGGGAGGAACAGTTTACGAAACCTTCAGTGTTTGTGGTTGGTAACGAAGCAACAGGAATGCGTCTTAAAACCCACGAAGCGTGCGATACTATTTTGACTATTCCGATGCATGCTCGCACAGAATCGCTTAATGCATCAGTGTCTGCTGCTGTAACACTCTATGCATGGAGCGTCCAACATCCTGAAAGTTTATCCTAATAGATGCGTACTAGTGCAAGTGATAAGACCTGCTGATTTTGTGATATCATCAATCAGCATTAAATAATTAACCTAAAGTTTGCATATGAATTTTGTATATATTTTGATAGCGGTGATTGTTCTGGGTGGGGGATATTATGCACTGTCTGATAAGGCGGAGGATGCACAGGTTGCACCTATGGTGTCACAAACAGAAGTGGAAGTAGAGGCCGCTGTAGAAGAGGACACGATGACCACAGAAGATCATGCGAACATGGATATGTCTGACGCGGAGGATGAGATGTTGGATACGACAGTGAGTAAAGAATCGTCAGTAATAGATGAGGCATCGGCTGTTGCTGTTTCAGATGAAATTGAAGAGGCGGTTGCGCAGACACATGTGTTCGACGTCGGTGGTGTGAACTTTGCGTTTGACGTAACAGAAATCAAAGTGAAAGAAGGGGATACTGTTACGATTAACTTTGAGAGTAATGACGGCTTCCACGATTGGGTTGTTGATGAGTTTGATGCAGCAACAGAGCGAGTTCGTCCGGGTACACCGACGTCATTTACATTTGTCGCAGACAAAAAAGGTATATTCGAATACTATTGTTCAGTTGGAAGCCATCGAGCAAACGGAATGGTTGGAAACCTTATTGTTGAGTAGGATTGCAGTAACAATACTTAGACAACAAAAAATACCTCTGCGAGGTATTTTTTGTTGTATGGATATCTTATGTAATATCGAAATTGATTGAATGAAAGAGAGTTTTGCCTGCCTCTACTACTTCAGTGTGATCTTTTCCCCATACAAAGTGTCTTGATATTGTGCCACCGCCATGTGAGAGAGGCATCACCACATTTCCAGCTTTAGCCATCTTGTCTTCCTTTATAAGTGGTGGTTTTTCAGTTTGAATGGTTCGAGTGTATGAAATGTTATTGAGGGTACCTTCTGTAACAGCTGCCTTTTGTACGATACACACAGTATTTTTCTGGGATGGAATCACTGTTGGTCTACCAAGTCGATTAAGGATGTCATTTTTAAAATGATTCATGCCATGGCTTAGGGTGTAGAGCTCTTGTCGTTTGCCGCCAATACGGAGCCCGATTTCAAAAAATTTCCAACCAGAGGCATGAAGTACTGAGTCGAAGTGTGCCGATGTTGATCTAATATCAAAGTGTTGGACTACTTTTTTTACTCCTTCGTATAGAGCGTCCAGAGTCTGGTTGTCTAGTTCATCTGTCGTGTACTGCAGAGCGCTGTACGAGTCGTCCTGACCCATTTCTTGGGGAGTTATGACGCGTGAGATGGGGCAAAATGTGATCTCTTGTTTTGCATTAATGTATACGTTTACGGAGTATTGCGGGCCAGAAATGTACTCCTCGGTAATGACGTCAACTGATTTTTCATAACTGTCAGTTGCGATAGTGCACATACTCTCTGCAAATGAATCAATATGGGTCTTGAACATTTCAGGAGAGTCAACTATCCGCACCAGTATGCTCCCTGCAAGGCCGCTTGGTTTAATTACCTGAGGATAGGAAAGGGTGTCTAATTTTTGCAGTAGTGCATCATCCACGACATGCGCGCCGGGCACAAGTTCAGGATGCGTTTTTGAAAGCTCGGCTTTGAATGTGTGCTTGTCAACAGCAGCTATATACAGTTGCTTCTGTTCTTCTGATATTTTGCCGCATAAGGCCAACGATTCGATATATGCTTCCATGTCTCGTTCTTGTGTACAGGTAACCAGTAACACATTTTCTGCTTGATATTGCAGTTTTTCGATGTCTGCAGGCTGTTTGAGGTCAAATAGTACATCAAATTTCTGTAAGTATTCATACTTCGAGTCAGTTTTCGGTTCTCTATGATATGCACATCCGAGTACTATATTTTCACTCGAAAAACACCCCCGAATAATTTCGAGATGCTCCTGCTTTGTATAACCGGCTACAAGGATTATATTCTGCATATAGTTACTGTATAAAGCACTTAAATTTTAAAGTAGTCTCGAAGCACTTTTTCGCAAATTCGTAGCGGTTGGCTCGAGTCACCACATTTGTTGTAATAATTGGCCAGTCCTGGATTACTATTCAATTCGATAACTGTATAGTTGTCGGGATCGCTTAACTGACCGTTTACAAAGAGATCCATGCCAATAACTGGTGCTGACAGTGTTTTACTCAGTGTGTTTGCCCATTTGACCAACTCTTTTGGTAACTTTTCTGATTGATAGTATCGGCAGTCAGTGTCTTTTAATATGTGGTATGGAAACAGCATGGATTCTTCCAATATTGTTTTCGGAGTCAATTTATTTTTTGCATACTGGTTACGGATGAAATCAGTATTTTTAGAATCTTCAGGTATTGTCGCGAGTAGTTCGTCTATGGTTTTTGTTCCGTCGCCCTGTACGCTTGGGGCACTTCTTGAACTGACTAGTTCAACTTTGCCATTAACAATGAGAATTCGGTATTCTTCTTGGTCAATCACTGGTTGCAACATAAACTCCCGCCCTTCGCGATAGAGCAACTGTAGAGCTCGCTTCAACTGAGGGCTGTCAGTAACGTATTGTATACCTCGCCCATGGAATCCGGCATTTGGCTTAATGATGATAGGGAATAGGGGACTCATCTTTTGAGCTTTTTCCCAAAAACTTTTGAAACTTGCATGTGCAGTTGGTATAAGAAATTTTGATGGGATAGTTTTGTAACCCAATTGAGTCAGCGTTGATTGGGCCAACTTTTTATTTACTGTAAATGCGCCATTCCACCGTGTCACATTTGGGTAAAAACCAGGAGCATTAGGGCTTCCAAAGTAGTGCTGTCCGTTCCCGGAAATAGAAAAAAGTCCCTTGTTTCTCTCCACCGGTGTTTTTTTGAACTTGAGGCCGAGTTTTTTTGCTGTTTTTTGGAATAGCTCAGTATTTGTAAGTTCTTTTTTCATAGTTGTGCAGTTATAGCACACCTTCAACAATATATCGAGAGTATGTGTCAAGTATTGACTTGTGTAGTTTATGTTGTATTATTCTAATATTCGTGGTTTGTATAGTATTATTTAGTGTCAG
>JBLHGD010000018.1:0-17516 GCA_047616585.1 Candidatus Azotimanducaceae bacterium | reverse complement strand
TTTCTGGATCAGGCACTGACACTGACGGCTCTATCGCAAGTTACCAGTGGAGAGAAGGATCAACTGTATTGTCTACAGCACAAAATCCAACACTTACACTCGATGTTGGGGTGCACACGCTTACGCTGACCGTAACTGATGATGATGGTGCGACCGATACAGATACTGTGACGATTACGGTTGAAGCTGGAAGTGGTTCTGCAGCAACTGCGTCGATTGATCTTTCGACACTGGATGGTACCTATGGACTGAAGCTCAATGGTGCAACTGATAATGATCACCTGGGTGCTTCAGTAAGCATGGTTGGAGACCTTGATGGTGACGGGTTCGACGATCTGGTTTTGGGTGCACCAAATGCAGAACCGGATGGTGTGCAGGACAACCAAAACCGCGGCGTAGCATATATCTTACGAGGAGACTCAAGCACAAATCTAGCAAGCATAGCAAATGGTGTAACAGGACTCGATGCGGGTGGCGGCAATAGTCATGTGGTGGTGCTCGAAACAACAGGTATCGGATACCCGTCACAGTTCTCGGGCACATACGTAGGTGGTGGTGGAGATTACAACGATGATGGTTTTTCAGATCTTCTTGTTGGACAACAATCAGTCCAAACTGCGTCAAATGCCTTCGTAGTTTCTGGTGGCAACGGGACCCATTTGGCTGATCTTGATGGTGGCGACATGCATACGCTTTCACTTGCTGATGGTGTGGTGGTGGATGGTACGGATACTACGCGCATGCACCTCAATGTAGCAAATGCAGGTGATGTGGATGGTGATGGGATTGATGACATATTATTCTCTGAATACTCTGCAGGAAATCCAATTGCTGATGAGGCGGGCGTCACTTATTTGGTGTTCGGTAGCGATAATACAACCTTAGATGCCCTTGGACGCCTGGATAGTGGAATAGGTGTTATTACATTTATCGAGCCCGCGTTAAGTGAGCTTGGTACATCCATAAGTAGCGCGGGAGACATTAATGGAGACGGGTACGCAGATATTGTCATCGGTGCGCCACGAGCTGATAACCTAGCATCTGATGATGGTGCTGCGTATGTCGTGTTTGGCTCACCGAGCCTGCGCTCTCTTGTGGGCACAGATTTCCAACTATCAGATCTGGATGGATCAAATGGATTCACGCTGCAACTGAACCTAGGATTCGGTAACTGGATAGCTGGCACATCAGTGTCTTCAGCGGGCGACTTCAATAATGATGGATTTGACGATGTGCTCATTGGCGCACCTGGAACTGGAAGCGCAATAGGGTTTGCATTTATAGTATATGGAAAAACAAATAGATTTACTGCAACAATTGACTTACAGGCACTGGATGGAACTGATGGTGTGCGTCTCGCAGGAGATCTGTCAGGCGGAAAGTTTGGTACATCAGTTGCAACTGCTGGAGATTTCAATGGTGACGGGTATGACGATATTATTATCGGGGATACGTTATCGTCTAATGAACGCGTTGCAGTATTCTTTGGAGCAGACAGCACTGTTACAGCGGGTCGCCTCAGTGCGGTAAGTTCTCTTGGGGATTTTCTTCAGACGGGAAGTAACTGGGTGAATCTTGATGGAATCGTGGGGATCACGCTCTCAAATGGTGCTTTCTCTACAGGACAAGCAGTGTCCGGCGGTGGTGATATCAACAATGACGGGTATGACGACGTTGTTATTGGAGCGCCAGTTGCAACATCTGACGCAGGCATTGGATACGTCGTCTTCGGAGGTGATTTCGCCTCAGGATACGGCGCAGGTAGCACTGGTGGCACGGTAAACACTCCACCAACAGCAAACGCCGGAAGTGACCAAGTCGTGACTGAAGGGCAGAGTGTGACGCTTAGCGGAAGCGGATCAGACTCTGACGGTTCTGTTGGGGGTTACAAATGGAAAGAAGGATCAACAGTCCACTCAAATTCACAGAATCCAACTCTCACACTGTCTGAAGGCGTGCACACACTCAAACTCACCGTCACAGACAATGACGGAGCTACTGATACTGATACTGTCGTGATTACGGTTGAGGCGGGGAGTGGTTCTGTAACTGAAGTAGAAATTGATGTTACAACCTTAAACGGCACCGGAGGCGTGATTCTTCTGGGCTCAGTAGAGGGATTACTCGGTGCTGCAGGAGGTGCTGCAGGAACGTCAGTATCATTTGCTGATATTGATGGTGACGGCCGAACCGATGCCTTGGTTGGAGAAGCGTTAACTGATCCACAGGGTAGTGGTAGTCAAATAAGTAATGAAGGTCAAATTTCAATTGTGTATGGAACTACGGCGCCGACATCTTTGCCAGGTGTAACCGGAAATGGCTTCGCAATGGCGAGTCTTGATGGTAGTAATGGTATTTCAGTTCGTGGGGACCACAGCGGCCAAAAGCTCGGGAGCTTTGTTTTTGGGGCGGACATTGATAACAATGGAGCTGCAGAACTGCTTGGGGGCGAATCAAACACAAGCACAACCTATGGACTAGAAATCAACGCATTGGGCGGTGCCTCAAAATCAACGTTGCAAACAGTGACAGGCGACGGCGTATTCGACACTGACGAAATCACCGTAACCAATGGTTTTGTCCTAGACGGAAGAGGAACAAATGGAATCGGAGCAGGTGCAACGGGCGATATGCTTGTTGTAAGTGGTGATCTGAATAACGATGGGCTTATGGACATCATTGTCGGCGACCCATCCGGAGGTCCGAGCGCCAATGATGGTAGTGTGCATGTTGTATTTGGCCAGACACCGTTGTCCGGCATAGATGGCACAGTACTGGCCAGTAACAACGCAGTATTAACTTTTGTCGGATCTTCTGGAAGTGATCACGAGATCGGTGGTGCACTTGCAGTTGGAGATATCGATGGTGACGGACTTGAGGATTTAATTATAGGCTCCTCAGTATCACCAGCTGCAGCGTATGTAGTGTTCGGCTCTGCAATCCAAGCTGCACTTACTGAAAGTGGTAGCGATATTAATACACCGAGCTCTCTAGAAAATGTATTTACAACCGGCTTTGATCTACTGGCAAACCTGAACTCAAACGCTGGCTCAGATGGCAGCAAAGGCTTCTTAATTTCATCACTAACGTCGTTAAGTGGAAGCTCAATAGCTATAGCTGATCTCAATGGTGACGGATTTGATGAAGTTGTTATTGGTAGTCCTTTCAGTGGTGGTTCTAGAGGAGCTGCGTCAGTTATCCTCGGAAAAGCCAATGGCTTTGCTAACATCAGTGCAGACTCACCTAGTTCTGGAGGTTTTGTAATCAGTACCGACACTACGTCGGCATTTATGGGGGGAGCTGTTGCCTCAGTTGGCAATATCAACAATGATATGAATGGCAGTACAGGATTAGACCTAGAAGATATTGTGATCGGCGCACAAGGCATCAATCAAGCCTTCATCATCTATGGTGATGAAAACATCGATACTATGAGTGTAGATACGCTCGGCACTGGAGGCATTGCATTGACGGGCGCCTCTGGCAGCACGTTCGGAGGAAGTGTTGGCGGTGGCGGCGATTTCAATAGAGACGGATTTGATGATGTAATCATTGGTGCAACGACTGCTGAGACACCTGGTGGACAAGCAAATGGTCGAGCTGGCTCAGCGTACATTATATTCGGAAGCGCAACAGCTGGTAGTGCTCCCGTTAATTTTGAACCAACAGCTAACGCAGGAAACGCACAAACCGTAACCGACTCAGTAACGCTCTCAGGTAGTGGAACAGATACCGATGGTTCTATCGCAAGTTACCAGTGGAGAGAAGCTTCAAACGTTCTCTCTACTTCACAAAACCCAACGCTTACCCTTGACGTTGGTATTCACGTACTCGTGCTTACTGTCACAGACAACGACGGAGCTACTGACACTGACACCGTAGTGATCACCGTTGAGGCGGGGGGTGGTTCTGGTGCAATTACGTCGATTGATCTGACAACACTTGATGGTTCTACAGGGTTTACTCTCCTGGGTTCGGTTGTTGGCGCTGGTGGCTCAGCTCCGGGAGGCCGAGCTGGTACGGCTGTGGCGCTGGGAGATCTTGATGGTGATGGTAACGCAGACGCGATTATTGGCGAACCGACAGCGGATCCAAATGGTGCCACAGCGCTCGTTGATATGGGTCAAGTTTCAGTGCTGTATGGCGTTGATAACCCGTCACAGCTTTCTGGCGTTAGTGGTAATGGCTTTGATCTTGCTACGTTGAATGGTACAAGTGGCTTCTACGTGTTTGCTGACAGTACGGCGTTCAGACAAACACTTGGATCGTTTGTCGAGACCGGCAACATCAATGCAGGCAACAGGGAAGAATTAATTATTGGACAAAATCCAACGAGTAACCAATCGCAAGTGGTTAATGTCATTACTGGCGGCGCAAAGGGTAGTCTGTCTCTTGATGGGGATGATGCGATTGTTGTTACCAGCACCAATGGCATCAACGGTTTTGAATTAAATGGTACAGCTAATACAGCAGGTCGCTATCTTGTTGCATCGGGTGACGTAAACGGTGATGGCCTCGCTGATACGGCAATCGGAGAACCCGACATTGGCACAGACAGCCAAGGTTTTGCGTCATTGGTACTCGGTGAGGCTACCTTGTCGAATTTGGACGGAACGGATGTTAATGGTGACACCTCAGTGATGCAATTTTTCGGTCGCACAGGTCTTGACTTCGGAGTCAGTGATCTGGCTGGCGGTGCGCTAGCACTTGGTGATATCGACGGTGACGGATTGGATGAATTTGTGATCGGGGCGCCGACTGATGGGGCTGCTGGAAATGTGTATGTGATCAGAGGTACGGCTATGCAAGCTGCTATGGCAGAAAAGAGCGGAAATATTGCAACGCCTAATAGCTTGCCGAACGTCTTTGGGGCTGGATTTGATCTGCAAACGCTTCTGGACGGCAACGGCAGCAAAGGATTTGTTATTGTAGGCTCATCAGTAGAGCGAGCCGGATCGGCGCTCACTATTGCAGATATGAATGGTGATGGATTCGGTGATGTGATTGTTGGAGCACCCTTAGCGCGACCGGCAGGCTTTTCACGAACTGGTGTTGTGTACGTTGTGTTTGGAACCAATACAGGTTTTAGCGATGTAGATCTCGCGGTTGCTGGATCGGAATTTATTACGATTCAGGGGCCGGATTCTAATGCAAGATTCGGAAGTGCGATTGCACTGGTTGGTAATTTCAATAGCGACACCAACGGCTCGAATCAGTTGCAGGATATTGTGATTGGAATGTCAGAACGAGACCAGGCTGTCCTCGTGTATGGAGATGCCTCTTTGGGTAATCTTGACGTGAACATGCTTGGTAGTTCTGGCGTTATGATGACTGGTGGAACTAACTCGAAGACCGGTAGTTCAGTAAGCGGCGGCGGCGACCTCAACAACGACGGCTTCGATGACCTCATTATAGGAGCGCCATCTTCGGACGCGCCTGGTGGCCCTGTTGGGAATCTTGCTGGTGCAGCGTACGTCGTATACGGCATGGGGAACTAGTAACCCAGAATAGTAAGGAGATTGAAAAATAAGAAAACCCCCACAGACTATAGAGTCTGTGGGGGTTTTCTAAATGTCATGTACACACGAATCTGTCACGAATTACTGAGTATATTTTTTGCGCTACGCTTAAAATCTACTAAGTATTCTCGAATCTTACAGATTCTATTCAGGTTGTCGCTGTTTAGGCAGCTGGCAACCTCTTGCAAAATGCTCTTAGCATTTCTCACCTGACTCACTTGTTCATAAACTCGCAGCGCTCCGTCTTTCGATTCCCGGGCCACACCTTTCTTCGAAAGCCACAACAATCTTCTTACAGAAGCTGTCCACTTACTGGATTTTTACAAAATCTCAGAAAGTCTTGCGCGATGATTACTATCATCGCTCACCCAGATTGTTGGTTCATTTTAGTAGTTTTGTTTGTTCCCAAGCTAAGTCGGGGAGCCGGGAATCGAACCCGGACCACACGCTCCCAAAGCGCGTACACTACCACTATGCTACACCCCGACTCAACTTGTGAATTGTGTGAAACAAAACTACTAAAATGAACCCCAAAGCGCGCACACTACCACTGTGCCACACACCGTATTCAATGGCTTAGGCAAGCGGTTTCGCGTGCCAAATCATACCACTACAAATCAAAAAAAGCGAGAGAAAGAATGAAATTGATTGACCACGTGTCAGTCAGATGTTAAAAAGTAGGCTGTTCTATTGCTTTGGGAGATGAAGATCATGGCCAAGGTAGGTAAATTCAAGCCTAAAGTTCTGTGCAGAGTGTCCGCTTTTTTGTACTGGCTCCGTGAAGGTCAATTGTACCCCGTCACGGGATTCAGATCGTTGTTCATTGGTTGGGTGAGTCGGGTAGCGAAGGCTAATGGGTTGGAGTGTAAAGTCCCAACCTACAAAAGCTACACCGCGCTTCTTGAGGCGAATGTCGCCCAGGAGATCTAATCTTCCACTCTGGCATGACGGTGGCGAGGTGTCGGACTTAGTCCGGCACCTCAAAACTTTTTTCAACCGCTGGGTATAGCGTTTTTGGTGTTTGAGGATTCATGTTCCAGATTATGTCCGCACACACAGTGCGGCATTTTGTTATCATAACAACGACGCGCGGTGCGTAGTTATGTTTGTCCATCAAACAATAGGGAGAACGGTATGTCGAATTTGCACGGTGTTCTCCTGAAGGAGGGAGATCTCGTTTTTAATTTCGCTGCGTGCTTGGGTTATCTGCATCTTCATGTGCGACAGGATTCTGACGATCAAGCGGTCTGCAGTGAGTTTTCGCATAGGGTTAACCGATTTTGCATCGACGTTGGTACTCAAAAAGGAGAAGTTGTGCTCTTGGATGAGCACAACCTCCGATTTGTTATGTTCTTGCTACGTCGCAAGACTGTCAGGTCGGGTGATCATTATGGGAACTATGGGTTGTTCAGCGTTAATGACGAGGATCGTGCAGACGCGTACGAATACTTCAGCGAAGAGATTATGGCTAATCTCGATGCTCACCCGGATTTGGCCAGGTTTATGGCAGACGGAGCTTCTTTTGCGGTTTGGTGGGGATGATAGTGGGCGCTGCGCCGTGGTGGGGATGTGGATATGGGGAGGACGTAGTCCTCCCCATGAAGGTTCTTTTAGGAAATATACATTGGTGAAGTCCGCACAACTGTGCGGCATTTTTGATGCTTGGGGTTTTCCTTTCGGATACAAATCTACAGTGTAGTAATAGGCCGGCTTTGGGTGATGTAAAAAGTCTCATTGGCGTATGCCCACTCAATGTCGCAGGGGAATCCGTAATGTTTCTCGATTTTCTCAATGATCGTTGCGAGTTCTTGTATGTTTTCGCTAGCGAGAACCTGTTTGCTACCTTTTTCGTCTAGTAATGTCGTGTTTGTTTCTCCAGCGCCTGAGTAGAGTGCTTTGTCTTGGGTGTTTACAGTTATATCAAGAATATCCTGAGATTCTTTTTGGACTACGTAGCTGTCAGGAGTGGCTTCTCCAGCAACGATCAATTCACCAAGACCAAAACCAGCTTCGATGATGATCTGAGCAGTGTCTTTAGTTACCGGATGCACAGAAAACGCTATTCCAGATTTTTCAGAGTCTATCATTTCTTGAATAACAACCGCAACAGAAATATGTGTATGCAGCAGTTTCTGCTCAAGCCGGTAGTGTAATGCTCGAACGGAGAACAATGAAGCCCAACAATTTTTGATATTCGCCATGAGCGCCTCTTCAGACACATTCAAAAAGGTATCGAGTTGTCCTGCCCAGGCGGCGTTCTTACCGTCTTCAACTGTTGCCGAAGAACGCACAGCTACACGAGTCATAGCATGCTCAGCAAAGGGGCTGGTTATAGCAGTCGCAATCTCTGGGGGGATTTCAGTTGCGTTGAAAAGCTCTTGGATTGCTGCCGACCCCTTCGTAATAGCTTCTGTTGGGTTTTCTTCAGATATATTCTGCAAAATTTCTTGAATTTTTAAATTAAGTTCATTTGAAGCCAAAAAATGATCAAATGCAGCTGTCGTTATGACATACCCTTGCGGCACCATAAATCCTGCTTTCAGCATCTCACCCAGGGAAGCAGCTTTTCCGCCAACGGTATTGGTCTGTGTGTGGTCGATTTCAGAAAGGTTTTTTGTAAGTGTATCCATACAGCTATTTGTACTGCAGATTCTAACAGATGACCGCCTACGTGCATACGTTCTCCGCTTTGTGATATAGTGCATCCACTATGGAATCAGTACACACAGAGCATCAGGTATCTATTACAGAGTGGTTCGCTTTGATAGGCGAAGAGAAGGAGTCTCATGAGTTTCGTGAGGAAGATAATGCTAAAGATGCACGTCTCGAGATGCTGTATCAAGAAATTGGTCTTAAGTATTTGCGCCCTGAACGCTTTGATGCAAAAGATTTAGTAAATCCAACAGAAGCATTTCAAAATATTCTCGACACTAGGGGTGATGAACTGTGTGCAATTCGACTAATTCCTACCAAAAAGGGACTTCCGAAAATTCGTAATAGAGGACTCAGCATACGTGAGTGTTACGAGACGTGGTTTTTGAAACAGGATATTAATTTTGATAACTACGATGCCTATGTGTGCCCACATACGAACGATAAAAAATGGTCAACAGTTTTTGTAGTGAAAGGGAGAACTATCTTTGGAGAGATCGTAAAGGGAGCACATTCACAATTAACGCACGGGGATACAGTTAATGAGGTATTCAGATTTACTTACGATACTGCAGAAAAGCTTTTTACTTGGGAAAAGCATGATGATGCGGCGGAGATAGTCATTCGTGAGACATTCCAGATGATTTATGTACAAGATAGCGAGGCGCAGAAAAGTTTAGCAAAGTCTTTGCAGGCAGTGTTTTCAGACGATTATTTATCTGGGTATTTTGAAACAATGGTAGATCTTGATGGGTCGATCATTTACATTGATTACAATCGTGTACTGCCAAGATACATTGATGCGCCTGTCCTTATAGGGAGTACTTCTGCCTCGACACTTGCGGGCTCTGGCGCGTATGCAGCAGTAGCCCAAGGGGTGGTGCGTATTGTTACTGATCCGACTGACGTGACGTTTGAAGAAGGTGATATTTTAGTTACCGAAAACACTGATATACGTTTTGTGCCACTGATGAAAAAAGCAGGCGCAATTGTTACTGACAACGGTGGCATTCTCAGTCATGCAGCAATTGTTGCGCGAGAACTCAAAAAGCCGTGCGTGATTGGTACTGGATCAGCGACAAAAGACTTACAAGAGGGTGAGATGGTACGAGTGGACGGAGGGAGGGGCACGATAACAAAAGAATCAGAATAGAAGTGAGATTATATGTTCAGGATTTCAGCACCTGATCGTATGTTAGAGAATTGATTTAGTCGTGATGCCACTCAGATTATGGAAGTCGAAGAGGTTTATTGGTTCGCAGATTTGTTATACTGAAAAATATGAAAACAGTAATGGAAGAATGTGCAAAACAGTTAATTGAAGAAGGTAGAGTGATAAAGAAGGTTTCTGCTGAGGAAATCGAACTCACCAACAAAGTGAAGAAAGGATATAGAGATTTTTTAGAGCGTCATAATACCCTTGAAAGTAGAGCTTTATGGCAACTCAACCGAGCCGGAGAACAGAAACCCGATAGTGGACTCATTAGAAAAAAGGGTGCAAATCCTACCGATACAAATAAGGGTAGATCACATGAAGATAAATGGTCTTTTCATTATGGTTTTTTTCTAAGAAAGCTTTTGAATCTTAACAGTGTAGCATTAGAGAGCGACGATCTAATATTTTTAGATAACAATCAGGCATTATTCGACCATTCGAAGATGGATATACTCGAACTAGCACGTGCAGTTGATGAGAGTCATAGATACCCAGTGTCTTTGTCTGAGCCCATCAGACAGTGTTATGAAAATCCTGAGCCATATTCGGCTGCAATAAATAGGTCTCTTCATTATCCATCACAAGAGCAAACGCAACGAGCGCGGACACATGTAGATCGATCTATTATCACAAGACATATGGGCGACAAGGGAGGATATCTATATATGACTGACAGTGAGGAGAGCAATGATCTACATAACATCTCACCAAAACAAGATGAGGTCTTGCTGTTTTGGGGCGTAAAAGCGTATGTTCTCACCAAAGGTGACATCAAACCAATGTGGCATGGATCGAAAGCAGCTGAAGGTGAAGTGCGCGAATCAATTATTCACTTTTGTCACATAAATACTGATGAGGTAATAAATGATCCTATGGTAGCGTATCGGAAATATCAAGAGATTTTTGCAGGTTGATTATTGGGTGTTCATATTTGGGCAGGGTTTCGTGGTTTAATGCAATTGACTTAATGTTTATCTAAAGATAAACTCGTGTAATGAACAGAAAAGCATGTAAAAGTCTCAAAATCATTGGTTTGAAAGAGTTGCGTGTGAATACGGAGAAATATATTATTGCCGCCTCAAAAGGGGAGTCATTCATGGTTGTGCGTCGATCGAAGCCCGTTTTTATACTACTGCCTCCTGAGAATTAAGAAGATATTCCACAGAATGCCAAATAAAGATTTTTAAATATGATCACACACTATTACAGAACACTGAAAGATGACGAACTTAAGGAGGTTGATTCTGTGCGTGCGGGGGTGTGGACGCATGTGGTTTCTCCTACTGATGATGAGTTGGCGCAACTCGAGAAAGAATTTGCGCTTGATGATGGTATTTTGGAGGATGCGCGGGACTTCTTTGAGGTTCCTCGTATGGAGCGTTCACAGGGCGCGACATATTTCTTCACGCGGTATCCGTACGATCAGAAGGATGAAGATATCGATACAGCACCACTTTTGATTGTCACTGGCGAGTCCTTTGTCCTTACAATCGCGCAAAGAGAAGTTCCCCAGTTGAATGCATTCATTTCTGGTAAGGAGGTCGTGCATACAACGCAGAAATCAAAACTGTTTATTCAGATTATGTCGGCAGTCACTGATTCGTTTGAGCAAGAGTTAGTACATCTTCGGCGCGCGGTACACAAGGACAAAGTTCGCATCAATAAGATTGGAAATAAAGAGATTACACGCTTGGTAAACTACGAGCATCAGCTTAATGACATGATTTCTGCAATGGTCCCAACCAATAGATGGCTTCAGCAGGTCACTGGTGGTAACTACATGCAGTTTTACAATGAAGACGTGGAACTTATGGAGGACTTGATGATTGCAAATAGTCAGATGGTTGATTCTGCGCGGTCAATTTTAAACACCATTCAAAATATTCGCTCAGCAACGGAGGCAATCCTCACAAACAATCTAAACGCAACTATTCAGACTTTGACTGTGCTGACGATCATCCTTACGATTCCAACTATTGTGGCGTCTTTGTATGGAATGAATGTACACCTGCCGCTGATGGATCATGCGTATGCGTTTTGGCTCGTACTTCTCATTATCCTGATTATTGTTTCGTCTGTTGTATGGTTCTTTAAGCGAAGTAAGTGGTTATAGTAGTATATGAAAAAACAGATTTTAATAATTCACGGAGGTCGTGCGTACAGCACACACGATGCTTTTTTAGACAAACTACAAACACGTGTGATTGATAACCCGTTTCAGTCAAGATTTTTTAAATGGAAAGACACTCTTTCTGCAGAACTCGGGGAAGGGTACGAAGTATGTTTCCCTGAAATGCCAAATAAGGAGTATGCAAAGTACAAGGAATGGAAGATCTGGCTTGAGAGGCATTTAGAATTTTTGAGAGATGATGTGACCCTGATAGGACACTCACTTGGTGGTTATTTTTTAGCCAAGTATCTCTCTGAAAATAATATGTCAGTTGCCATAGGTTCGCTCTATTTGGTTGCGGCAGTATATGAGTCGGATAATTTCGAAGGGGAGGATGGAGGAGATTTTAACTTTGATCCTAAAAACCTACCGCAGATAGCTGAAAAAGTTGAAAATATACATATTTTGCATTCGAAAGATGATCCTGTTGTGCCATATGAGCACGCTTTGAAATTTAAAGAAGCACTTCCACGTGCTGAACTTATGACATTTGAGGATAAGGGGCATTTTAATATGGAAGAATTTCCAGAATTGGTGGGGATGGTGCGAGGGTAGAAAAAGAAAGATCTCCCTGTGAGAGAGAGGTGTGATTACCCGAATAGCTGGTTGTGTGTTCCGACCTTCAACAGAAGCGCGACTCCATCAACTTCTTCGTAGATGAGACGCAGGTCGTAGCTGAGTGTGATTTCGTTGCAGCCCGCGTACTGGCGATGAAGGATGTGATTTTTAAGCTTTGGGTCGGAAGGGTCGGCGACTAAGCACTTGAGTGCCTCGTCAAGTTGGCGTCTTTCTGTTTTTGAGAGCTTCGTAAAACTTTTCTTGAACTTTTTGTGGGGTCGGAAAATCATGATTCCAAGTCAGCCATCAACTCCTTGACTGAACTAAATGGGCCAAGGAGGTTTTTTCCGGCTCTGGCATCCTTCCTCATTTCATCAATCTCACGCGCAACCTCTGGTCGAAAACGAGGACCATCAGAAAAGCTCACCTCACGTGCTTCAACAAAGCGACGCAGGCTGTCGTTGAGGACAGCACTTAAGGGCACGCCGAAACTTTTCGCAAGGGTTTGTGCTTCAGCCTTGAGTTTCTTATCTGTCTTGAAATTGAGCGTTGCGGTTTGCGTTGCTTGAGCCATAAAAAAATATTAGTACTGAATATATACACAGTATATATTGCTGATGAATGGAGTCAAGTGTATCTGTTTGATTTGTGTGCTTTTCTGGATTCACTCGCTCAAAAGTGTAAGTAAAACACAATATTGCTAGTCAAAATGAGTTAGATAGGCGTTTGAGTGTAAAAGCCTGTCTTCAAAGCTATCGCAATGAATACAGGTTTTTTCTGACTGCGTTCGCTCAAACATGAACATACGTAGCTGACGCCACGTGCGTTCACGTTATTCGCTCACTTGTCAGTAAGAAACAGCATATTTCCACGTCTTCACGTATAATGGTTCTTGCATGGCGGGTCCAAAAAAGACAGGCAACATAGCACAGAGCCAAGAAGAACGTTTTCTGAGTGCATTTACTGAGTATGGTGATGCCCTGTTTCGTCATGCAACGTTACGTATAAGTGACAGAGAGCGGGCAATTGACATCGTGCACGACACATACACGAAGGTATGGAGTTATGTGCGCAATGGCCACGAAATCGAGCAGTTTCGTCCATTTTTGTACAAGGTACTGAACAATCTTATTATTGATGAGTATCGTAAGCATAAAGAATCGTCACTCGATGCATTGTTTGAGATTGAAGGTGTTGATGAGGGCTCGTTTGATGAGCTTTCAGAGAGCTCCGTCGATTCCCTTGCGGCAACTATCGATGGGCGAAAAGCGTTTGAGGTAGTTGAGAAGCTCCCTGATGTGTATCGGGAGGTAATCATTCTTCGGTTCGTTGATGAGCTTGGTCCAAAAGAAATAAGCGAGCTTATTGAAGAGTCTGAGAATGTAGTGTCCGTGCGGATCCACCGTGGCTTGAAACTTTTGCGCGAAGTAATTCAAGCAGAAGAAAAAGCCGTAGAGACAAAGCGCACAAACACAAAGAAAACAAAAGAAAATTAATGAAACGATTTGCGGAACAACTAAAGAAAAAATCAGAAACGCTCAAAATGCGCGCTTCTGAAAAGCGTGATTTGCAAGCACGTCTTGTTTCGTATATGGAGTATCACCCGCTCCAAAAAACTGCCGCCCAGAAGAATGCAGAAGCATATATTCGCACTGAGGAGTTCTCAGTATTCCGTTTTAATACTACGTATGTAAAAGGTATTTTGGGCGCATGTGCTGCGTTTGTTTTGATTGTGGTCCCGCTTGTCGCAGAAAGAGCAGTGCCGGGAGATGTGCTCTATGCAGTAAAAGTTAATATCAATGAAGAGGTGCGCTCAGGCCTTACAACATCCCCGTATGCAAAAGTGGAGTGGGAAACAAAGCGCCTTGAGCGGCGTATTGCTGAAGCACGATTACTTGCAAGCGAAGGTAAGCTCACTTCTGAAGTAGAAGCAGGCGTGGCACTCGCTGTTAAGCAGCATAGTGATGCTGCACAAGAGGGTATCGCGGAGATTCGTGAAAGTGATAGTGATGAAGCAGCAATTGCTGAGATCACATTTGCTTCAGCACTGTCGGTTCAGTCTGAAGTATTGGAAGGTGCGCTTGAACGTGAAGTGGTGAATGACGCAAGTGCCTCGTCAACACCAGGTTCTTCTATCGCAGCGCTTGTAGGTGTGGTAGACGAAGCGCGCAAGACCGCAGCGTCAAACGAGAAAGGCGGGAATCCTTCATATGAGGGACTTGTTGCACGTATGGAATCTGAAACAACTCGTGCGTATGAGTTGCTTGAATCAGTAAAGAGCATCGCCTCAGAAGAAGAATCAAGCGACATGCAACGCCGTCTTTCAGATGTTGAGCGCAAAATTATAGAAGCAGCTGCCTTGCATAATACAGAAGTGATTGTTGACGAAGGGGTCGCCTCAACAACAAGTACACTTTTAGCGCTTCCAGAGATCACACTTCTGCGTACGGCGCTTTCTGATCTGCAAAAACTTATTAGTTTTATGACTGATATAGATGTGCGAGACAATGTCACTATCGAAGAACTTGTACCAGTTACATTAACTCTTGAGGAACGTACCGTAGCATTAACGGCATTGCATCAGGAGCTCGCAGCTTTGCTTGTTGGATTTACTGAACAATTTGAAAATCGGGAAGTAGATGATCGTACAGAGAAATTGGAATTAGTTATACAAAAAGCTACAGAATTGGCCGCAGGTTCAGAAGTAGCACTTGAAGCACAAGAATACGACAGTGCAGAAGCGCAGGCACGTGAAGCTCAGGCATTTATTGATGATCTCCAAAATATGATGGGCCCGATCCCGGTGCTTGAAGAAACTGAGCCTTCGATAGAAGAAGTTATCGAAGAAGAGCTCCCGTTTGAAGAAGTGTCTGAGGAAGATGTAAGCACTTCAACAGAGGATGTGATTCTAGAAGATGAAACCGAGACAGAAACAAAAGAGGAGATATCTGAAGAGACAGAAGAGATCGAGTTAGGGTCTGTTGTTGAAATAGTGGAGGAGGAAGTCTAGGAAAGAGAAAAAGGCCGGTAGATGCAAAGCATCTACCGGCCTTTTTCCAATCCCAAAACAGCTGTATAAAATAATACGCTGACCGTTCCTGGTCAGCGCATGTTATTCCTTCCAGCACCCTACTCATTAAGGCATTCCTGCAATGCTCGCTCCGCAAGAGCAAGCCATGGGTTACCTTTACCGCAAAGTTGCTTGGGGGTAAGGTCGACATACACTATCAGCACTTGATCACCACTGGCGAGGATTTTCAGCCCATCATTTGCCTCCTCAAGTGTTTTAATTTCACATCCGACGTATGTGAAGCTGTGTCCGGAAAAGTTTATGCCAATGACAGGGCTGAAATTGACTAACGACTCTTTCGTAGAGTCAAAGATGTTGTTACTCCTGTGAGAATTCCAATCTACCGGCATCCAACCATCGCCAGTAAGCTTTGCTGCGGGTTTTGGTGAACGGGGTGTGTACAAAGCGGCATCGTGCATACAAAACGCAAATGCACCGGCTAATGTGATTGTGGGACTTTTGGTCATTTTCCACTATCCACGCTACGTCTCCTCTGTAATCGAGCCTAGTATCAGCTCGAACGTACAGTATCAGATTTCCCAAATGTAAGCAAAATGTCTCTAGTGCATACTTTCCACAATTGCATGTTGACAGAATTTTCTGACGGGAGTATATTCAAAGTAATGTACAGCGCATACACAAATCTGATTCTGGTAGTATCTATCATTCTCTTTCAAAGAGATGGGTCAGTTTGTGTATAGCATAGAATAATATTCTCCAAGATGAATCACAAAACCGACCCAGTAATGGGCCGGTTTTGTTTTAAATTCAGGAGAGAGTGCAGAGAAGCAGTGTCGTGATCCGGAGAAATGATTCTCCAAAGAGAATCATTTCTCCGGATTGTGAAAATATGAAGGCTCAAGCTGAGGCATTACCCTCGAGTTTGATGAGAGAGGCACATAAAGCCAATCTCAACGTGTGCACCAGCGTAGCCACCCATGCTATTGCGGGAAAAGTCGGCTAACATCCGACGAGCACAATAAATGAGGGGAGGAGCATCGAATGGTGCTCCAATCCTTCAACAAAAAACGGCTATGCCCGAAGGGAAGATGTGGCCACACTAGATCATTGAGGAAGCATAAGCATGGAAAATAATAGCGGGGGTGACCTTAGCAAGGTCGTTCATCTGGTTGCACAACCAGGAGACATTGCAGAAGAAATCCTACTGGAGATGCAAAGGATTCTCTCTGGCGATGGTTTGTCAAATCACACTGTTACGGCTGGGGATTGGTTTGATTGTGAATTTGGCAAACAAGTGGAAGGATCTATTGCTGGTGAGTCAGGAGTAGAAGCACCATTTACTCTGGTTGTGGGGGATTCGAGGCATTTGAATTCTGAAACCGTATTTATGATCTCCCAAGGCAGGTGTCACAGAGCTATGGACGTTAAGTTTCGTTCTACAGTAGTAAAGAGAAATTTGTCCGACAGTCGAATCGCGTCGCTGGCCAGACAGATTTTTGTTTCGGTTCTGTGCAAACGGTCGTTTGGGAAGCCTGCCCAGGATCCCCGCCCAGAACGTCCCTGGCGTTCAGATGACCCTACTCGATTGAGAGGGTGCACGTTCTAGGACTCAGGTCGCTGGCGCTGCCTGGAAATGCATATGTTTATGCATTTCCAGGGCTGTCAGAATTGTGTTCCTTATGTTTTTGCGGATGCGATAAACATCCGCTTTCGTTATAAGACTTGAAACAATTCAAATCTTATGTCGGAAATATATAAAAGTTAGACAAAAATATAGTTTTGGGTATACTAGAATCAACGTATGAAATCAATACAAACAGCAACATTTTGTAGTTTTACATTTACCACCGGGGAAGCCTGTGGATGTGTTACTGCTGTATAGATACTAGAACAGAAAACACCCGCGAGTTTCCCCAAGAAACTCGTGGGTGTTTTCTTTTGTCGCCCGGAGATAGTGCCGAAATAACTGAATCGACACTACCTCTGGGTCGCAATCAAGTGACCCAAAGTTACTGCAAACTGTAAGGTTACAGAGGAATGTGTTCAAATGTAAAAGGAAAAGAGGAAAGTGAAAATTAGTACTGAAGAAGAAACTAAGGCTTCTGGCGCAGCTTACGGAGGGTTTAAAAATGCACTCGCAGAAGCACTTGTGCCTGAAAATCAAGTGACCCCGCCGCTTTTTCTTTTTATACTAAAACAATTTGACAGACACATCGTAGATGCGTACTATCGAATTATCTGACGCCGAAGATGGCAGGTCAGTGATCTTTTGTGAGATTTGAAACGTGATTGGTGTAGGAGGACTGATGACCAGGTATAGTAATAGTTGTGGCAGTTGTACAGCTTGCTGTACAACTCACAGTGTGGCGA
>JBLHGD010000017.1:0-17757 GCA_047616585.1 Candidatus Azotimanducaceae bacterium | reverse complement strand
CCACAAGAACGAGTGAAGAAGAAGGGTGGACCTAAGCGTGGTAGCACCAAGCAAAGCGACCTCACCAAGGTCAGTGATGTGGTGACACAGATGCTCAGGAAGATAGCGCAGAATATTCTGCTTGTGGTACTCGGTCTTTCCCCACTTTTCTTCATTCCGTCAGAATCTGCGCCATTTAACTTTACAAAAATACTTTTTGTTTTGATTGGAGTTTTCACAGCTTTGATTTTCTATAGTTTCTCAGTATTTCGACGTGGACAAATATCACTGCGTGTGTCTGCAGGGCTTGGCTCTGCTTGGGCGCTCGCTATTGTTGTGCTTGCGTCTGCAACATTCTCGGGAGACGTACGTGATTCGGTGCTTGGTGATGCGTTCGGTATTCACACCGCTATTTTTGTAGGTCTGCTGGCTTTAGTAACTTGGATTGTTACAGCGCTCCTTGATCAGAAAACAAGCATCATGCGGCTCTATATTGTTTTAACTGGCAGCGGTGTCGTCATCGGCCTCTATCATATTATCCGATTTTTCTTTGGTCCCGATACGTTGACCTTCGGCATCTTCGAAAGTATTACAGCTACACCATTGGGTGGCTGGAATGACCTCGCTTTGTTTTCAGGACTGTCATTATTACTTGCGATGGTTGCGGTCGAACAATTCCCACTCACGAATTGGAGTAAGGCGTTGTTCGGGTTTGTTTCAGCAGTTTCGTTAATAATTCTCGCGGTAGTCAATTTTTTTGCGATATGGATCGTTCTGGGCTTGGTTAGTCTTATCGTGCTGTTGTATACCCTTGCAAAAAAACGTTTCAAAACTAATTCTTCAGCACTTGCAGATAAGGAGTCCGGCGGATCGATTCCTTCGATACTTCTCTCAGTGGTAGTGTTTGTTTCTGCTGCGATATTTATCATCGGCGGATCAGGACTTGGACAGTCTGTCTCAAATCTGACCAATGTTTCCTACGTAGAGGTCCGACCATCTCTTGAGGCAACTATAGATATTACACGAAATGTATATAAGGAAAATGCACTGTTTGGAGTGGGTCCAAATAAATTCTCTGATGCATGGCGACTCCATAAGGATCCGATCATTAATCAGACCATTTTCTGGAACTCGCCATTTGATGCTGGCTTTGGATACATCCCAACGTTCGCTGTGACCACAGGTGTTGTAGGGTTGTTCGCTTGGATAGCATTTCTCGGGTTTATTGTTCGTGCAGGGTATAGAGTCTTGTTTTCTACCAATCATGTCGATCGTTTTTGGTATTTTGTAGGGACTTCATCCTTTGTTTCAGCATTGTACTTGTGGGGTATGTCTGTTATTTATGTTCCTGGTCCTGCAATACTTATACTCGCGGCTGTATTTACAGGAGTGCTGTACACTGCCCAAGCTGCGATGCTGCCGCAACGCACGTTTGTCGTCTCTCTTGGAGAGGGAGCGCGTTCTGGTTTTATTCTGATTGCTTCAACGGTGATAGTGCTACTTGGCTCAATGTCTGTTCTCTACATCTCTGTTGATCACTATAGTGGATTAAAAAGTTTTAACAGTGCCATTGCCTCTATCGGGGATGGAATCCCTCTTGAAACAGTCGAATGGCAAATTTCCGACTCTTTAAAAACATCATCGAATGATTTATTTGCACGAGAAATTGTAGGATTACAGCTCTCAAAAATGAATTCACTTTTGACAATACCAACTCCAACTGAAGAACAGCAATTAGAATTTCAGTCTATCACCGTGAGTGCTGTAAACGCTGGGAAGCTGGCAGTTGATATAGACCCGAGTGAGCCACTTAATTGGCAGAGCTTAGGTCAAGTGTATAGTGTGCTAACTGTTGTTGGAATCGAAGGGGCGTACGAACAGGCTGTTGAATCTTTCGACAACGCCAGTAGATATGATCCGACTAACCCTGAAATACAGTTGATGTATGCACAACTGGAAAGCCGGGCTAACAATCTTGAGGCTGCAAAAGCAAAGGCGCTGGAGGCAATCAAACTGAAGCCAAATTATACCGACGCCTTCTTCTTTGTCTCACAAGTTGATATTGCACGAGGAGATGTCAGTAGCGCGATTGAATCGACTCGTGATGCTATAACACTCGAGCCACAAAATCCAGCACGACACTACCAATTGGGTGTACTGTATGCTTCAGAAGGTAATTCATTCAATGCTGCGCGTTCATTTGAAGAAGCTATCAAACTAAATGAAAGCTATGCAAATGCGCGATATTTCTTAGCGCTGGCGTATGATCAAATGGGTCGTTCGGAAGATGCTCGTATACAGCTTGAGCGTGTTCGTGAATTGAATCCCGACAATGCTGACGTAATCGGATTGCTAGAAAAGTTAAAACAAGGTGAACGCTTAAGTGAATCAGTTGATGTACCGAAGCAAGTAACTGAGTTGGAGGCTTCTATAGAAGAAAGTGGGGCTGTCACCGCTACAGAAGACCCAGGTTCTTCACTTTTGAAGCCTATTAACACTGTACCTGAAGGAGAGGTTGATGCAGAAGAGTTTACTGACGATCCGGTTGTTGCAGATCAAGATCCTATTGCTGATGATGACGTTAATGCTGAATAGGGTATAGTAGCCGCATGGTTAAAAGAATGCTGAGTTTAGTATACAAGGAAGTACGTGGTCTACATCAGGCAGCGTATGTTTTGGCACTATTTGCATTCGGGTCACAGCTACTTGCTTTGGTGCGTGATCGGATGCTCGCGCACCAATTTGGTGCAGGGTACGAACTTGATTTGTATTATGCGGCATTTCGTGTGCCCGACCTGATGTATGTGCTATTTGCCTCGACGCTTTCTGTCTACGTACTCATTCCGTTTGTTGCAAAGGCTCGTACAAATCATGATGACGATGTGCATGCGCGACACATCTTGTCACAGGTATTTACGTTTTTCCTTGTTGTCTACTCAGTACTTGCTCTCATTCTGTGCATTTTTGCACCAGTGATCGCAACGTGGTTTTTCCCAGGACTCGGGAGTGATCCAACGTTTGTATTATTGCTTCGGATACTTTTATTGCAGCCGTTTTTATTAGGTGTATCAAGTTTGTTTGGAGTGGTTACTCAACTTGGTCACCGATTTATACTCTATGCATTGAGTCCACTTTTGTACAATGTGGGTATTATCTTTGGTATCGCTGTACTGGAACCCTTGTTTGGGTTGTCGGGCCTTGCGTACGGTGTGGTGCTTGGTGCGTTTGGTCATATGATTATACAGTTGCCATTTGTGCAGAAAAGTTCATTACGATTTTCAATCACAAACAGGATTTCGTTCACTGAATTGCGTGAGATCCTCGCTGTCTCAATCCCTCGCGCATTCACACTTTCACTCAACCAATTAGTAATGCTGGTATTCGTGAGTATCGCCAGCTTGATGGCTGTGGGGTCTGTCTCTGTATATCAATTTGCCTACAATCTACAATCGGTCCCATTGGCTATTATTGGGGTGAGTTATTCTGTTGCTGCGTTTCCGATTTTAGCTCAATTATGTGCAAAAAAGAGTTTTGATCTGTTTAATCTGCATGTTATTACCACGCTTCGACATATTATATTTTGGGCGTTACCGACCATTGCGCTGATTCTTGTCATTCGAGCTCAGTTAGTGCGTGTTGTTCTGGGTAGTGGCGCATTTGATTGGAGTGATACCAGACTAACTGCTGCTGTCTTGGCACTTCTTTCGCTTTCATTGTTAGCCCAAGCGATTAATCTTTTGGCTGTACGTGCATTTTATGCTGGAGGCTTTACACGTATACCGTTTTACGCGTCAATTGCAGGAGCAAGTTTCTCCATCGTTGCGGCATTTAGTTTATTGCATGCATTTGAGACATCTGAATTATTTAGAACAGTACTCACGACAATTATGCGCATAGATAATGTGCCTGGTAGCGAAGTGTTGGTCCTAGGATTGGGATACGCAATTGGTATGTCATTACAGTCTCTGTTCTTGTTTGTAATGCTTGTGCGTACATATCGAATGTCACTCTCGTGGCTCCCGCTACATGTCTTTCGTTCTGTTGTTGCTGCGCTGTGTGCGGCTCTTGCAGCCTACGCTGCTCTTAATTTTGTTGTTGCGGGGATCAATCCCGATACCTTCATAGGTATCTTCATCCAAGGTGCTCTTGCGGGTGTGATGGGTATTTTAGGAGCTGTGCTGGCCTATGCAGCACTCAGCTCGCCCGAGCTTACCGAGATTACACAGTCGTTTCATAAACGGATCTTTAAGACTGATGTGCTTGCTCCGCAGGAGGATATTATCTAGTCCAGGAGCGCTGGATTGTAAGACGCCTTTAGGGTAGAGTAACAGCGGCTCTCAATGAGCCAATACAGATATGAATCAAATACGAAATTTTAGCATTATTGCTCATATTGATCATGGTAAGAGTACCCTTGCTGACCGCATGCTCGAAGAGACCAAGACAGTTGAGGCACGGAAGATGAAAGACCAGGTATTAGACACCATGGATCTTGAGCGTGAACGTGGTATCACCATCAAAATGCAACCCGCACGGATGGCTTTTCCCTATGGTGAAGCTACCTATGAATTGAACTTGATTGATACACCAGGACACATCGACTTCTCGTATGAGGTCTCACGTGCACTCAATGCCGTTGAAGGTGTCTTGTTGCTCGTAGACAGTACTCAGGGTATACAAGCACAAACACTCACGACATTGCAGATGGCAAAGGACGTGGGACTGACGATCATTCCTGTATTAACGAAGATCGATGTTCCGCATTCTCGTATTCAGGAGGTTGGGGATGAAATCATAAAGTTGCTAGGGTGTACGCGTGAAGAAATCAAAACAGTGTCAGGTAAAACGGGAGAAGGAGTACACGAACTTTTAAATACTATTTGTGAAAAGATACCGCCTCCAACACCATCAACACTAGATTCTCTACGCGGACTTATCTTCGACTTTCAATATTCAAATCATAGGGGGATTATCGTCTATCTTCGCGTTGTTGATGGTGCGGTTAAAAAAGGAGATCAATTGAAATTTGCGATCAGCGGTAAGGTGTTTCAGGCTCTTGAGGTTGGGATGCTTACGCCAGAAGAGGTGCCTGTTGATGCGTTGCACGCGGGCGAGATTGGATACGTCGTTACAGGAATCAAAGAGCCGGGTGTTGCGAGTGTGGGGGATACACTTGTGCTGGCTAAGGGTGATGTTGATGCGCTTCCAGGCTACCAGGAAGCACGTCCTGTTGTGTGGGCCAGTGTATTCTCCGAAAGCCAGGATGATTTCACCATTTTAAGACAGGCACTCGATAGGCTTAAACTCTCTGACTCATCATTGTCGTATGAAGAAGAATCTTCAGGAGTGCTTGGAAGAGGATTTCGATGTGGGTTTTTAGGGATGCTCCATATGGAGATTATTACTGAGCGATTACGACGTGAATTCAATATTGAACTGATCGTAACTGCTCCATCCATTTCATATGAAGTGACAGACCAGGACGGTAAGGTTGAGGAGATCTACGCCGCCTCACGTTTTCCGGAGCACGGGGATAAGGTGTCCGTTCGTGAGCCATGGATCTTGGGGCAAATTATTCTCCCGGGTGATTACATGGGGAATGTCATGACATTGCTGTATGAACACGAGGCTGGTGTGTTTGATACTGAGGTATTTGGCGACGGGCGCACACTTTTGACGGTTGAGATGCCACTGCGCGAATTAATGCGAGGATTTTTCGATAAACTTAAAAATGCGAGCAGCGGGTACGCTTCGTTGTCGTATGAAATAGCTGAGATGCGTGCAGCTACTGTTGCCCGACTGGATGTATTAGTCGCAGAGGAAGTTGTGCCGGCATTCTCAAGAGTGGTTGGAATAGCGAGAGCTGAGATCGATGCCAAAGCAATAGTCGAGAAACTCTACAACACACTCCCGCGCCAGCAGTTTGTGACAAAAATTCAGGCTAAGACAATGGGGAATATCATCGCGACAAGAAAACTTTCAGCGCTGAAGAAAGACGTGACCGCAGGATTATACGGAGGGGATATTACACGAAAAAAGAAAGTGCTTGAAAAACAAAAGAAAGGAAAAAAGAAGATGCTTGATCAGGGGTTGGGGAGGGTGCATATATCGTCCGACGTTTTCATGAAAATGATGAAGGATGACTAAAAATGCATTCATCTGCTTTGTCGCGCCGGCGATTTAGTCAGTCATCGTACTATACGTACATCTCCTTCCAAAATCTTGTCGCTTCGCGCATCTAAATACATTTTTAGTCATCCTTGGATCACGCTCGACTCATAAATAGAAAACACACCTAGTATTCGCTTTGCGAATACTAGGTGTGTTTTATGGACAAAAAGGCTGGCTTTCTGAGCTGTGTAAAGAGCGAGTGGGTGAAGTGTTCTAGAACAAACTTCCTCCACCTCCAGAATAGGCGAATATCATGCTTAGTGCGATCACAATCGCAAAGGTGATCCAAATCCATTTGATGGCCTTTTTCGCTCGTTTATCGTATAGAAAACTCATTCTGACAGTGATTTAAATAATAACTAAAGATTATCGCAACGGTCCCAAAATTTCTCATGGGATATACAGTGGTACAATAGTACCATATGGCAGGCTATAATCGCAAAGGTAATATACAGAAGCTATTTTTTTCGAAGTATATGGCTGTACTCATACTGTTATTGTGCGGGTATCTAACAATAAGCGTATACGAACGCTATACCGTGGAGCGGGAAATGGTTGAGCGCAAAGAAAATGTGATTGCTGAGTACGCAGATCTGCAGAATCGAAAAGATGTGTTGCAGGAACGAGTAGAGTACTTAAATGGTGAAAGTGGCATTGAATCAGAAATACGCAGAAACTTTGATGTTGCAAAAGACGGAGAGCAGGTTGTTATCATTGTTGATGAGGATCCGGGAGCAACGGAAGAGCAGAGCGAAAGCTCTGAGCCAGAAGTCAAAACACGCGAACCATGGTATAAATTCTGGTAATGGAGCTTAGTTTTGAGAATGGGTTTGTACTTGCTATACTAGGGTCCTATTAAGTATAAAAAACACCAGGATGGATAAAAAAGTAACAATATACAGCACACCAGTTTGTCATTTCTGTCAGGCTGCAAAGGAATACTTTAAAGAAAACAATGTTGAATATACTGAACTTGATGTCGCATCAGACCAAGAAAAACGACAAGAGATGATTGAAATGACTGGTCAGATGGGTGTCCCGGTGATTCGGATTGGGGATGATGTAGTGGTAGGGTTCGACGAATCCAAAGTCAAAGAACTTCTAGCTGCTTAAATCACTTCGTCTACTTTGTCGCGACTTCGATTTCGTCAGTCACGGTAGTAATCTACCGCTCCCTCCAAAATCTCGTCGCTTCGCGTATCCAAAGCAATTTAAGCACCTAGAGAGAATCAGAAAAGGAGTGAGTTTACTGTCCACGCCCTTTCTGGTTCTGTGCTACAGTATCTGCACTTTTGCCCTGGTAGTTCAATGGATAGAACGAGTCCCTCCTAAGGATTAGATGTAGGCTGAAATAGTCTGGGAGACTATTTCAGAAGGGTACCTAGTATTTTGTAAAAATACTGATACCCTGTACAGATCCTGTAAGGATGGGTTCCTGGTCAATACGCTCTCATAGTTCAATGGATAGAACTTCGCACTCCTAACGCGATGATCTAGGTTCGACTCCTAGTGAGAGCACACATAAAAAGCCTTTTATGTGTGGCTCGAGAGAAAGTAATTTGTTTTACTTTCGTCAGGAGTCGAAGACCTTGACTAATATTTTGAAAAAATGTTCACAAGGTGTACTGAAACTGTAAGTTTCGACTCCTAGTGAGAGCACAACAATGGAAAATTTAATATTCAAATCAAAAACATCCTTTGTATTAGAGATGTTTTTGTGGTTCCAGCTTTGACAATTTTTTACTATAAATTTTTGTAAGAAAATTACTTTTTGAACCGAGAGAATACTGATGATACATTAAGCCAATAAGGAGTTTATTTTACAAATGCCATGAAGTACTCTTCATAAGTATATTTAACATCATAATTACTCTCCTTCTTTTCTTCTACCAAGATTCCCAATCCAACAAATCTGTCTATCACTCTCTGCGCTCCAGAGCGAGTAAAATTAGTAGTCTTCATAACACTTTTGGTTGTAATAATTGGATTTTCAAACAAATAATTTAATACCTTCACACCACTTTCAGATTCACGTTTTGAAAGACCTTGGATCTTTTCCATATCTCTGTCTCTGATTTTTCTGATTTCAGTAGATGTTTCAATAGCTTCTTTTGCAGTCTCAATAACACCATCTAGGAAAAAATCTACCCAACCAAAAACATCACCGTTGTCGTGGTACCCACTTAGCTTGTCGTAATATATTTTCTTGTGTTTTTTGAAATATGAGGATAAAAATAAAACAGGTTTTTCTAATACACCCTTTTTCATTAGAAGAAATGTGATAAGGAGTCTACCAACTCGACCATTACCATCCAAAAATGGATGAATAGTTTCAAACTGTGCATGTGTATATGCAATAGCTATTAGAGGCAAAGTTGATGTGTCGTTGTAAATAAATTTCTCCAAATCATTCAAATTACGATTCATTTCAGTATGAGGTACAGGTATAAAGGAAGCATTTGCCAGGTTTGTTCCGCCGATCCAATTTTGGCTTTTTCTGAATTCTCCAGGATCTGCGAAATGCGTGACTCGGGCACCGTCCATAAGCTTTTTATGAATTTCACGAATGAATCTCAGCGAGATGGGAAAATTTTCCAATCGCTTGATTCCATACCCCAAAGCATTTATATAAAAGATAATATCCGAGGCGTCAGTCTGATCGTTTTCTATATCCGCTGATACTTCTAGAGCATCAGCCATTGTTGCTTGAGTACCCTCTATCTGAGCAGAAGATGTTGCGTCTTTGTACGAAAACATTCTTAGAAAAAATTTTATATCTGGGAGGGTTAGAGTTATTCCATCTAGTTTTCCTATCAGTCTTTCAGCCTCGACTGCTTTCAGTAAAATATTTTGCGGCACGTCAAAAAGCTCTGCTTTCGGAAAGCTGTCGGGGACAGAGGCTATGTAGCCTGCTGGCTGCTCAATTTTTTTACATATATCTATCTTCCTCATTTTAGTTGGCTTTACTCACTGAATAGATACTATCTTAACAGTTGGTATCTATTCAGTCAAGCAACATATACTAACTAGCAACTATATCATTGTATAAATCTAACTATCCTCTTAATTCTTCAACAATTTAGTTCCAAGAAAATGTTTAAGAGCACAAATTGACAATACTGCTTCATACAATGTTAAGATAACGGCGTGGATTTTCTCATAGTTTTTGTAATAGGGCTTTTGGCCAGTACTTTTGGTAGTGTCTTAAGTGGAGGGGTGTCGCTTATCTCGCTTGCGCTGCTTAGTTTCTATGGATTTCCGGCTTTGACAGCTCTGGGTATTTTTCGAGTGGGTACGTTTGGGTTTCAGATTGGTGGTCTCTATAGCTACAGCAAGGCAAAGAAAATTGTCTGGAAACATATTTTGCCTTTTGTATTGATTGGAGTACCCAGTGCTTATGTTGGAGCTCAAATTGTTCTGTCTGTGCCGGAAGACTTTTTAGAGAAAATAATTGGATGGGTGTTAATACTTTTCATCCCAATTGCAATGTTCAAGCCGTCGCTTGGTACTGTTTCGACGCAAGTCAGTAAAGCAAGAGAGAAGATGGGGTATGTGGTGTATGCACTTACATCGATATGGGGGACGAGTTTTGTGGTTGGTGCAGGTATTATGCAGGCATTTACCCAGGCATATTTTTTCGGGATGACTATTCTTGAAGTTAAAGGCACGACAAAAATTCCAAGTTTGATAAAAGCTATTATGACCATAAGTGTGTTTGCATATGCTGGCGTCGTTGAGTGGCTTATAGGCTTTGTCTTCATGGGTGGTATGTTTATTGGATCAATTGTCGGGGCACATGTTGCACTCAAGATTGGTGACATATATCTGCGTAACATTTTACTTATAACAGTTGGAGTACTCTCGCTCAAGCTTATTTTAGGCTACTAGCATCTGATATACTAGTATTTCATGGAAACAGATGATGCAGAGCATGGTGAGATGAAAGCGCTATTGAAGCGAAATTCTGAGTTGATAGAGGAGAATAATAAATTGCTGAAAAAACTGCATCGTAATGCCGTGTGGGGTTTTTGGATGCGCATTGTTTGGTACGCAGTTTTGATTGGTTTGCCGTTTGCATTGTATTTCTATGTTCTTGAGCCGTACTTCACGGCGCTTGGGTCTGATTATGAAATATTTAAAGCAGGCATGCAGGAGCTACCTGGTTTGAAGACATTAATTGGCGCATTCGGATCAGGGCAATAGGCGTTGAAAAAATTGAAAAAAACGGTACAATAACTCGACATTACCTTTGGTAGTGCACATAACAACAAAGTACGTCATGCTTGGGTAGCTCAGTTTCCGCCAGAGGCGGACCAGCCTCCGGCTGGGGTGAGTTCACAATATGTTTACTGTGTATGTATTAAAGAGTGGTAAGAATGGTAAACGTTATGTTGGTTTTACTGGCAAAGATCCAGTGGATCGTTTAGCAGAGCATAATAATGGGTCAAATAAGTTTACGCGACGTAATAAACCGTATACACTTATTTACACTGAATCGCTTGAAGTTAAAGCAGAAGCTATACGACGAGAACGATTCTTAAAGTCTGGACAAGGTAGAAAGTATCTAGACATCACGCTTGGGTAGCTCAGTTGGTAGAGCATTTCCCTGAAGAGGAAGGGGTCGGCGGTTCGAGCCCGCCCCCAAGCACAAACGAGGAGAATAGAAAAACACCATTCTTAAGAATGGTGTTTTTCTATTCTAGTAAGTGACCTGCGTCACTTACGACTCGTTTGTGAGGCGGAGACATGTTTTCTTTCCTTTCCTAGAAAGAAAACGGTCGAGCCCGGGGAGGAAGTTCTTGTTAGAATTGGAACGAAGTGAACAATTATAGCTAGAAACTTGACCCCAGTATATTCAAAAGGCCTTACACGGAGATTGCGAAAAATATGCTACTTCGCCGAGTGCGGTTTCACCTTCAATCTCGCACTCCGATCTTTATCAACCTTCGGTAATCTGATCTCTAACAAGCCGTGTTTTTCTTGTGCATCAGCTTCGTCAATGAGCACCTCTTCAGGCAATAAGAGTGTGCGGGAAAATGATCCCCAGAATAATTCACGATGGAAATAATCATCGTCTGCAGATTCCTGGTATTCTTCGCGAACCCCTTTAATCGTGACCATGTCGCGAGTTATGGCGATATCTAAATCAGTGGGGGACACACCCGCAACGAGTGCACGAATAACAATCGCATCACCCGTCTGGAACATATCAACAGGAAGCTCGCCTTCTTGAGGTTCTTCTTCGCCATTTTGACCATGCCATTCAGACTCTTCATCTTCCACCTCGGCTCCTTCGCGCTCGTCGTCTTCGCCGAATTCGTGATCTTCATCAAGAACGTCATCGTACTGGTCAGTACTGACTGATCCGGTGAGTCTTTCTAAAAATGATGGTTTTTTCATCCTGTTAGAAGCTTACTGTTAATGTTGCTAGTGTACTCATGTCTTATATTTTACCACAATTAATTTTCGTATCTGGTTCGCGGACGGTTCTAATGTGATTCATAGCGAATTGTGCTGTGGATGTGGTGCGTTATGTCGAGATTCGAGGATTTTTACCTTTTCAAATATAATGAAAAGGACAATGATGCCCATCCAAACAAAGAGAAAGACGCCTAAAATAGTTTCACCACTTGCCTCCATTATAAAAAAGTTAAATAAAGCATGCAATACAATGGCAATGAACAACCCGAAGGTCCCATATATGAGTTTTTGAGTATTACTTTTGTAAAAAGCTAATGCAAGGAGTGCTCCTACGGTACCAGAGGCTAGTACATGCAAGAGCGTTGCGCCCAAAAACCTAAAATTACCGGTCAGAATAGTGTTCAAATACTCTCCGGCAACAAGAGGGTTGAAGATAAATAATGCATTTTCTAAGGCTGCGAACCCGAGCGCAATGGTAATCATGTAGATAATGACGTCAATTGGTTCGTCAACAGCCTTATGCCAGAGTATAACAACCAGCGCCACAGCGTATTTCAAAACTTCCTCAATGATGACCCACACCAGCACCAGTGTGTCCCCAGTATAGAACTGGAGCGCGAGTTTTTGTAAGGGGAGAGCAAGTGGTACCACCACCATTCCTGCAATAAAGGCTAACGCGATCAGAATGTATGGTTCAGGTCGCTCTTTATCTTCACGAAGCCAGAACCATAGCCAAAAAAGTGCGGGAATGAGCCCGCCTAAAAACGCAATAGCAAAATGCGTTGATTCCATTTGATTATTGTATCAGTAAAGCCCAGATGAACGGAGTTCATCTGGGCTTTACGTGTGGGCACTAAAAAACCCACGCTGTATTGCGCGGGGTAGTGGGGTCCGTGGCGGACTCCCGCCTACCCCTATCTCTGCAAGAGAATAGCTGTTCCAGATATGCTCCCTTCACCGATGTTGACTGCAATTTCGTATTGGTCACCACCGTTATTGATTTTTCCCTTGAGGTTAGCGCTGGCAACCATTACAATCGGGCCTGGAACTCGAACCTGCTCCACTTCATTATAGATTGTTCCATCTCGAATTGAGATAGCAATCTCGGCCTCCTCTCCAAAGAAACCACCTGTTCCAGTCAGTCTTCCAGTGAGCTTATGAAGAACTTCGTTCAAGATCGGCTGCCAGGTTCTGTCTTCTTGAATATTAGAAAAAAAAATTAAACCGAAAATTTCTTTGAAGAAAATACCCTCAGTACCCATTGCCCGCTCCTTTTGTATGGGTCTGTAAAATAGCAGCTCGTATCAATTTGGTCAATGGCAAAAACACGATGGACATAGCCCACCGTGTTTTTGATATTTTTGATTGGCGCTATTTCGGCCAGCTCGCAACCATCAAAATCTCTTCCTCGCCCTTTTTCAATTCTTTCGGTAATTCCTGCCAAATTGTCTCGGTCACAAACGGCATGTATGGGTGTAGGAGCTTTAGTGATGTAATTAGGTATTCTTGCAGCAGTCTCTGTCGAGATGCTTTGATTTCAGGTCTTCGTGTTTCAATAAGCATTGGCTTAGATTGCTCAATTATGTCGTTCGCGAAGTAGTCCCAGACAAAGTGGTAAAGTTTTTCTGAAGCTAAATCGTAGCGATCGTCATCCATGTGTTTTGTTATTGTCGCAACAGTTTTTGTGAGCATATCTTGTATGTTTCCAGCATCTTCTGGAATATAGATTGCATCAGCAGGCATATCGTGCGTTGCATCGATCGTAAATCGAGTAATATTCCAGATTTTGTTTGCAAACTTCTTGTACGCGTTTACTTTGTCCGGATCAAGGTTCATGTCGCTTCCTGGAGCGTTGTTGACCATGAGTCCCATACGAAGCGCATCAGTGCCGAATCGCTCTTGTATCTCGCTTGGAGCAATCACATTGCCTTTGCTCTTGCTCATCTTGATGCCTTTCTTGTCACGGACCATCCCGTGTAAGTACACTTTCTTGAATGGAACTTCGCCAGTTCGGTATAATCCGAGCATAATCATACGCGCAACCCAGAAGAAGATGATGTCTTTGCCTGTTTCCATTACGGAAGTAGGGTAGTAGGTTTTAAAATCGTCGCTATCAGGGTACCCGGTAGTAGCCAATGGCCACTGGCCACTGGAGAACCATGTATCAAACGTATCGGGGTCAGTTTCAACTGGACCATTACATTGCGTACACGCGGTAATAGAATCATCAAGATCAACCATGCCGTGTCCGCATAGGGTACAGATTTTGGCGGGGATCGGGATGCCCCATGCGATTTGCCTCGCAATTGGCCAGTCTTCGATCTTGCCCATCCAGTCGCGGAAGACCCGTTCATCACGCTCGGTTACAAATGTCACTTCGCCTGCATCAACAGCTGCTAGTGCTTTCTCAGCCAAGGGCTTAGTCTTCACGAACCACTGCTCACGGATCTGTGGCTCGATCTCACGATTACATTTGTAGCAACAGGGGACTGAGTTTTGATATGTCTCATCAATCTTCACCACCAAGCCTTTCTTATCAAGTTTCTCAACAATTTTCTCGCGTGCGTCTTTAATATTCATTCCTTCAAACTCATCTGCAATAGGCAGGAGTTTGCCGCGCCAGTCAATAATCTGCTCGTAGTCGAGATCATGGCGCTTTGCAATGTCGAAGTCGATTCCTGAGTGCCATGGAGTAATAGTCATCACACCAGAGCCCATTTCTGGGTCCCCAGCCTCATCTTTGATCACTGTTGCAGTAATTGGTCCATTGATCCACTCGAGATCGATTTTTTGACCGTGTTCAAATTCCTTATATCGAACGTCGTCTGGGTGCATCACTACATACTTATCTCCAAATTTAGTCTCGGGTCGTGCGGTACCAATGACAAATGGTCCGTATTGGAAGTAGTAGAACTTACTTGTTCGATCTTCGTGTACTACTTCAAGATTTGAGAATGATGTTTGGTGTTTTGGGCACCAGTTGACGATACGCGCTCCGCGATACAAGAGCTCATCATCTTCTAGTTTTTTAAATGTATCGTATACAGTTTTGATTACACGATCGTCGAGTGTAAAGAGCGATCGGCTCCAGTCGCACGATGTGCCAAGTGAACGGATCTGATTTTCCATGAAAGATTTATTCACTTGTACGAAATCCCAAATTTCTTTGTAGAGTTCTTCACGATCCATCCCGAAACGAGAGCGACCTTCTTTCTCAAGCTTTTTCTCGTATACAACCTGGGTTTCAAATCCTGCGTGATCAGCGCCCGGCAGGTAGAGTGCTTTTTTGCCACGCATTCGCTCAAAACGCATCATGATGTCTTCAATGGTAAACACCAAGGCGTGTCCCGCGTGCAATGATGCGTTCGCGTTCGGCGGCGGCATTACAATTGAAAATTGCTCAGTACGCTCTCCAGGGAGGTTGTCAGGATTAAAAAAACCTGAATCTTCCCACAGCTTGTATATAGAGTCTTCGTGATTTGAAGGCTCATACGGCTTAAGAAAAATCGGAGGAATGTGTGTTGTGTCAGAGGGTTTTTGTTCACTCATAGTATCTGCGATAGTAGCATGAAATATGTTGGATATAAAGAGATTATTCGCCCTCAAGTGACCGGTTTCCGTCAGCTTTAATGAGTTGTGATCCCGATGGACTCAAGGCACTCTTTACTTTCGCGTGCCCAGCGAGCGCTATCATGATCGCGTTATCTGTTGAGAGTCCTGGGTTAGGGAAGTAGACGGTTGTTTCTGGAGCGTGCTCAAGGAAGTGTTTATTAAACATCTGACGAATATATTGGTTTGCACTCACTCCACCTCCCACTATCAGAGTTTTCGCATTGTGTGTGTCTATTGCAGTATATGTTTTTTTGGTGAGCACTTCAGCTACAGCGTCCTCAAAGTCCCGAGCGATTGATTGCTTGTTTGTCTCACTTAACTCTTTCCCGTCTATTGCGTATAAAACTGCAGTTTTCAGTCCCGAAAAAGAGAAGTCTAAATCTTTTGAGTTAAGCATTGGGCGAGGCAGTTCAGCGTAAGGGGGCAGATCCGCAAAGCGAGCGATAGCTGCAAGTTTACTAATCTCTGGCCCACCAGGGTATGGGAGTCCAAGCATGCGAGCAACTTTGTCGAATGCCTCGCCAACAGCATCGTCTCGTGTCTGGCCAACTTTTTCATAGTGCCCCCATTTCTTCATGTGAATCAGTTCAGTGTGTCCTCCTGATATTAGTAAAGATATTGCAGGGAAGGAGATATCTGAAAGGGCATCATCTTTTTCAACATCAAAGACCGATGCAAGAATATGTCCTTCCATGTGATTGACTGAAACAACAGGAATATTCATGAGGTACGCGAGCGCTTTTGCAAAATTAACTCCAACCCATAGCGCGGGTTCAAGCCCTGGGCCTGCAGTTACAGCAATCAGGTCAATCTGTGGTCGTTCGTGGCGTTCCGCGAATGCTATGAGAGCATCAGCCAAGCCTTCTTCACGATAGAGAATTTCGTGAAGCTTCTCTTGAATCTCCTGCGGTATCTCTTCGGTGCTTTCTGTGAGAAGTTCAGCTTGCGTGAGTGCGTCTTCTGCTAGGGGCATGATTCGAAGGATATGCTCACGTTTCGCCATTGTGGGATACACACCACCATATTCTGCATGTATATCAACTTGCGAATGAAGCGCATCACCAAGAATCTCGTACGTTGCCTCAGGAAATTCTCCCGACGCACGCACAAGACTTACTGCAGTTTCGTCGCACGACGTTTCTATGCTCAGGATGTGCATATTGTTTTATACAAACGTAAACGGGAGATCGTTGAATGAGTCAACTCGAAATGCTGCAGCGTTTTTGTGACCACCACCTCCATATTTCCGCGCGATTTGCATTACGTCCGCGTCACCATGGCTTCGCAATGAGATGTGTACGTGTCCGCCGTATCTATAATAGACGATTCCAATTGGTGTTTGTTCTTCCTGTAGGTTTAATCCAGCAAGACGATTCCCGAGGATCGAACGATATGTGCGTGAGACATTCAAAGCCCACACCTCGCTTCCTTCAAAAAGTACTCGTTCCTTGTATTCCATCATTCCGTCAACAATCTTGTCTTCAAATTTTGCAATCAAGGCACCCTTGGCAATAAAGTTGATCCGTTCGTCTTCGTACTTTAGTTTTTCGATGAGCACGTCCCAACTTTCGAAGTCCATAGGATACAATCCAAGCGCAACGCAAAACTCTCGGTTTTCAGGAAGCGAAAATCGCCATAAGTCATGATCTTCTACGTATTCCAAAAGTGGGGGGACTGTTAGGTCAGGATGGAAGTATTTCCACGCAAGTACAGCGCCCGAGTGGTCGTTATCAAAAATGTTTCCGTCAAAGCTTTCTACCGCATCGCGCGCACTCGCGTGGTGGTCAATGACAACAACCGATTTATTTGTGTCAACCAGCTTTTGTAGCACCTCTTTACTATAGCTGTAGTCAACAATATAGATTTCCTTGTCGGTCAGCCCTTCAGGCATGTCTTCTTGGTTTTTGCAGGGGATGTAGCTCGCTGTATCAGCGAACTTTTTCCACGCAGCGTACGCAGCACCAAATCCGTCACGGCAATTCCCGTGGTAAATGATGACTATATTTTTGAGTGTTGTTTCCATATGTGCTTGTTATAGCATATTGGGGGTTAAGTTTCTAATTTGATGGAGTTTCTTGTGGTCACGAGTTACTAAGTGAAATAAATACGTTGTATTTATTTCACTAAGTACTCTCAGGCTATGGTGCGCAGCAAATTATTTAAACTACCTTTGGCGCAAGTTACTAATTCGCTACGCTCATAAGTACTTAGCTGCCCCGACTCAGCTGATTTGGCATTAGAAAAAGCCAAAACATGCTTCCGTCTCACAAACCAGCACGTAAGCAAAGCAGTTTGCTTACTAGAACTAAAAGACATCATTCTTAAGAATGATGTCTTTTAGTTCTACTGGTTTGTGCGCGATGTAGGAATTGAACCTACGACCTCCTCGATGTCAACGAGGCGCTCTACCCCTGAGCTAACCGCGCGTGGTTACAGGAATATACCATAATCACTCTGTTTCTGGTATCGTTAGGTGATGAAAGATATTACACTCTATCCTACTGAAACACTTTACGCACTTGGAGTGAATGCACACGATCCTGAAGCTTTGACTGTGCTTTACGAGCTTAAGGG
>JBLHGD010000016.1:0-17844 GCA_047616585.1 Candidatus Azotimanducaceae bacterium | reverse complement strand
GCAGGAGTCGCTTTTTTTTATTTTCGTCTTTAGTGTGTTTCTAAGCTATGTCATGGTTCGCAGTACGCAATCCATAGTGAACCTCACTCTGGGATTATATCTTGCTTTACTTATTTCCCTGCAGTTTCCATTTTACGATGTGCTGCTTAAAGGAGCGGAAGGTAACGCAAAAACTGAATCTCTACTTATGATTATTGTTTTTGCTGTGTTTATTATTCTCTCTACACTTCTATTCGCACGTTTAATGCCTACGGATAGCTCTGAGCCACCTTTTGAAAATTTTTCAAGAAAAATTATATACGCAATTGGTGCAACCATCCTCGTGATGGCGTACAGCTATCATGCACTCCCGATTACGGAAGTAATCACCCCAGGCTCACCCATAGCATATCTTTTTGAGTCAGCTCAAAGTTTCTTCTGGTGGTTGCTAGCGCCGCTCGTCATACTTTTCTTCTTATGAGTGGCTACGCTATAGCGATTATTGCTGCGCTGCTCTGGTCATTCACTAACCTCATTGATAAGTACCTTATACAAAAGTACTGCAAGGATGGTGGGATAGGAGCACTTGTCATACTCTCAGCACTATTTCCAATAGTGATATTGCCTGTGGCTGTGTTGATGTCAAACCAAACTATCGCTCTACCTCTTCTTCAGATAATGATCCTTATGATATCAGGGGTTCTTGGAGTTGGGCTTTTATATTTTTATCTTTCAGCACTTTACACAGACGAAGTATCCCTAGTGATGCCTCTTTTTCAAATCACACCTTTGTTCGCGCTTTTATTTGGATTTTTTGTCCTAGCAGAAATGCCAACAACTACTCAACTACTTTTTGGTGGAATAGTGCTTTTTGGAGCATTCATACTCTCAATTGAAAGAACGACAGGTAGGATAAAAATACAATTAGTGTTAAACGTAGTTCTCTCATCCGCGCTCATTGCACTCACGAATACTCTTTTTAAATTCGTAGCTATTGATTTTGACTTCTGGATATCAATTTTTTGGCAAGCTCTCGGCACATTTGCTACTGGGATTTTCTTGTTGATATTTCATGATAGATGGCGCAATGAATTTAAATGTTTTGTAACTGAAAATTTAGGACTCGGAGTTTCTCTTAATGCAGCAAACGAAATGCTAACCATATGTGGTGATTTACTCTTCGCCTATGCAATCTTACTCGCACCATTAGCACTCATTCAAACAACGGAAGCATATCAACCTGTCTTTGTTTTCATTTTTGGTTTACTACTTACATTTTTTGTTCCAAAATGGGTACACGAGGATATATCACGAGGTGCAATTATTCAAAAGGCACTCGGGATTACGATTGTAGTTATCGGCAGTGCTTTATTAGCTCTTCAGTAGAACGTGTTATATTTATCAATATGAAACATTTTGGAGTACATATGCTGATCGACGGATACGGCTCTCCTGAGTCAATGCTGAATGATCGCGAACGCATATTATGTTTTTTGACAGACACTGTTGAGAATTTAAATATGCACCCCATCAGTGAACCACTCGTCGTTGAAGTGGGGGCCAATAATAAAAAAGATCCTGGTGGTCTGAGTGGTTTTGTAATGATCGCAGAAAGCCATATCAGTATCCACACATTTCCTAAGAGGGCTTTTTTTAGTGCTGATATATATACCTGCAATGATGATATAGATGAAGTTGCTATTAGGGATATGTGTGCAGAGAAATTCGCAGCAACAAAACTTGATTCCAAAGTCCTGATACGAGGGACAGAATACCCATCTGAAAATGTATATTGATCTTTACTTCATTTTCTAATATGAAATTTTTATTTATATCGGAAGACCTTGTCGGAGGACATGTAGCATTACGCCTCAAAGAAGAGGGTCACGACGTTAAACTATATATTGACGAAGAAGAAAGACGGGGGAATTTTTCGAATCTCGTGCCTACAGTTTCAAGTTGGAAAGACCAGCTTTCTTGGGTGGGAAAGAGTGGCACCATTGTATTTGACTATGTTGGTGCAGGTACAGAACAAGACAGGCTAAGGCAAGACGGCTTTGCTGTGTTTGGTGGCGGATTCAAAGGAGAATTACTTGAAGAAAACCGACAAAAGACTCATGATTTGTTTAATTCTCTCAATTTTTCAACTGTCCCAATACTTGACTTCAAAAGCATAGATGATGCCCTGCAACATGTTACAAAACATCCCATGCGATATGTAGTTAAAAAAAATGGGACATCTTCAAATAGTGTCAGTTATGTCGGAATGCTTGATAATGGCGCCGATGTAATTGATGTATTAAAAAATTATAAAGAGTACAATCCTGAAAATACTAAATCAATATCTTTACAAAAGTGGATCGGCGGCATCGAAATAGCAGTAGCACGTTTTTTCAATGGCACAGAATGGATTACTCCGATAGAACTCAATATTGAGCACAATCCACTCATGCCGGGAGATATTGGGCTATCTACTAGTGAGATGGGGACCATTGGCTGGTATACACATAATGAAGAAAATCCAATTTTTAAAAATACTCTTGCGAAACTAGCACCGCATTTACAATCAATTAACTATCGTGGAGCAATCGACATAAATTGTATAGTGAATGAAGATGGAATTTTTCCACTGGAAGTTACTGCACGATTTGGTTCACCAATAGTGCACCTGCAAAGTGAGATGTTTGAAACACCATGGGGTGAAATCATTTATGCATGCGCACATGGGGAAAAAATTAATGTCTCCTGCAAAACTGGTTACGGTATAGTTCTATTTATTACTGCACCACCATTTCCATATATAAAAAAGTTACCAGAACTGAACCCAAAAGGACAACGTATATATTTTGACACACCATATGATGTAGTGAAAGATCATATTCATTTAGAGGATGTTTCATACGATACTATCAACAGCACATACTATATCTCCGACACAAGAGGGTATATCCTGTATGTAACAGCCGAAGGTCCAACAATGAGTGATGGACAGGCTTTGGCGTATAAAAGGGTTAGTGAAATTCATTTCCCGAAAATGATGTACCGAAACGACATCGGTACAAAATTTATAGAGAAAGATGAGTCCTTGCTTAGACAGTGGGGATATATCGAATAATACCTATGTCTCGTTCATTTGAAAAAATACTCTATGTGTTACTAGCGGTAATAGTTACTTTATCTGTACTCGCTACTGGCTACCAAACATTTGTACTCAAAAGCATGGAAACATATAACTCCGAAGAAGACATATGATATTATCTGATTTTAATGCTATCTGTGGAGAGGAATTTCCTCACTTTTTGATTTTTGATTTTTCAACTGCACCGCCACTTTTATTCTACTCATACGTCCCTATTGCAATTGCTGCAATACTTCTTGCTGCCTACATAATGCACAAGGATAAATACGCACTGCGCAGTAAGCTGCTTTTTCTTGTCTCTAGTTTGTTTGCATTATGGATGATAAATATTCTTGTTCAGTGGGTTGCTTCATACCACACGGCGCTTCTCTTTGGTTGGCAACTTACTGCGTTATTTGAAGTAGGACTGTTTGTGTCTGCGCTTTATTTTTTCATTGTCTTCACTACAAACAAAGACGCATCGGTATCTGTTAAATACCTACTGGCGTTGCCAATTATCGTAACCGCTATATTAACCCCAACAGTACTCAATATCGCTTCATATGATGTCGCGTCGTGTGAAGGTGACCTTGGAATTTTATGGACTGCAATCTATTATTTTCTTGAACCTGTAATCATTCTCTTAATCCCAATCATTGGTGCTCTGAACTATAAGCAGGCAGAGAGAAAGCGTCCTTTGATAACAACCACGCTTGGACTCACAGCATTTTTGTTTATTTTCTATCTTAGCAATGTTGCGGGAGAGTTGACACAGACCTATGAGACTAATCTCGTTGGCCCCCTTGGGATGGTCATCTTTCAAATACTCTTAGTCTATAACATAGTTAAATTTGACTTATTTAAAACAAAGGTTGCTGCAACTGAGGCATTTGTTGGTTTGATTATTTTGCTCATATTTAGCCTAACGTTTGTCAGGACTATTGAAAATGTAAGGACTATTTCAATAGTTACAGGGCTGGCAATGATTTACCTGGGATTTTTGCTAGTTAGAAGTGTGCGACGAGAAATCAAGCAAAAAGAAGAGATAGAGAAACTTGCAATACGGCTTGAGAAGGCGAATAAGCGGCTTAAAATTCTTGATCAACTTAAGTCAGAGTTTGTTTCTGTTGCGTCGCATCAATTACGTAGTCCCTTAACTTCAATTCGAGGCTATGCGTCTATGCTTCTGGAGGGTTCATTTGGTAAGTTGTCTGCAAAAGGGAAGGAGGCGGTTGAAAGAATTGCGGATTCAAGTAAATACATGGCGATGTCAGTTGAAGATTATCTCAACGTATCAAGAATTGAAGCTGGCAGAATGACGTATGAAATGTCAGATTTTAATCTCAAAGAAATTGTTGAACGTATCACTGACGACATACGCCCTGCGGCAATTAAAAAAGGACTAGTGCTGACTTCAAAGACCTCTGACCTGACGAGTCGCGCAACTGTGCACGCTGACATCGGAAAAACACAGCAAATCATCCATAACATGGTTGATAATGCACTGAAATACACACCTAAGGGATCGGTTGTAGTGAGAATGCGAGACAACAAGAAGAAAAAGAAGATTTACATTGACATCGTCGATAGCGGCGTGGGGATGCAACACGATGTACTTGAGGAAGTATTTGATAAATTCGTACGTGCGCGTAATGCTAACCACGTCAATGTCACCGGTACAGGTCTCGGGTTATACGTAGCGCAACAAATGTCAAAAGGGATGAAAGGTCTCATTACAGCCACCTCAGACGGCGAAGGAAATGGCTCTGTCTTTACTCTAGAACTCCCACTTGTCTCATAGCGAGCATCTGCATACTTTTAACATAGCCTTTATTTTGCTACTATTTGTGCAATGAATAAAAAACGACTCTTAACAGGACTACAGCCATCGGGAACATTGCACATTGGAAACTATTTTGGTGCACTCAAACCGTTTCTTGATATGTATGAAGAGTTTGATAGTCATCTCATGGTTGCTGACTATCATGCCTTAACGACAGTGCGAGACCCGCAGACGCTCAGAGAAAATACTATTAATGTTGTAAAGGATTATATGGCAGCAGGAGTTGATCCTGCTAAGGCAATTATCTTCCAACAATCAACTATATTGCAGCACACAGAACTGGCATGGATTTTTGAATGTTTGGTAACTGTGCCATTTTTGAATCAAGCACACTCATACAAAGACAAGGTCGCGAAAGGTCTTGAAGCAAACGCTGGACTGTTTAACTACCCAATGCTCATGGCTGCAGATATTTTGCTATACGACACTGACGTAGTGCCTGTTGGAGGAGACCAACGACAACACATCGAATACACACGTGAAGCAGCGAATAAATTTAATCTTGCGTTTGGCGATACTTTTATTCCACCTGAGGAAAAAATACTTAATGCAGTAGGTACCGTCCCAGGTGTTGACGGACAAAAGATGAGTAAAAGCTACAAAAACACAATTCCTTTGTTTGGATCAGCAGAGGAAATTGAAAAAGCAGTTATGGGAATCGTAACTGATTCAGAAGGAGGCAAGCCTGAGAATGTATACAAAATCCATAGACTATTTAAATCTTCAGACGAGTTGGACTCAGTCTACAGAGATAATGAAGGACGGTATGGTGACTTAAAGAAAATTCTCGTGGCAGATATTGAAGCTCTTGTAGGTCCGATGCGAGAGAAGCGATCACAGATATCAGACGAAGACGTTCGACAAGTCCTTGAAGATGGCGGTAATAAAGCTCGAGAACGAGCAGAGGCGAAGATGATTGAAGTACGAAAGAAAATCGGGATTAGTTTATAGATTCGACATAGATTATAATTCATGGTATAGTAAATCTACTAGCATCCGCTAGTAATGAGTACAGGAGACATACCAAGCATGGACAGTAGGGACCAGACCTCAAGAAAAATACCACCTTACAATCAACACGGCGAAGCTGAAAAGATTGCCACCGAGCGCGGCGCAGATACTGCGGACGTGAACATGCACACAAGCGCAAGCAAAGTGAGTGGAGTACCTGCACCTGCCAAAAAAAAGTAGCGACCTTGTGCTGGCATCAAACGCCGTCGTTGGAGTAATCCGCGACGGCGTTGTCTTATTTGACGAATCGTCATTCAGGATATATTGTATAGCCAATCCGTTGAAGCAGCTGACACTGCGAAGGTGAGGGAAGAAATTACTTTCATGAGTAAGAGTAGAACTCTCCGGGTACGCCCGACACAGCGTAAAATGAGACGTCTCATGAGCATACTCATGAGGAAGTAGGGTGGCACCGCGGCTTATCGTAATGATAGGAATCGCCCCTATAAATGTATTACTCAATAATATGTTTATAGGGGCGTTTTTCGTTCCTATAAATCAAACAACTATGGAACGCATACTAATTAAAGACCTAAGTGAGCACGTAGAAAAAGAAGTGACAATCAATGGACTCGTTGATGTTGCGCGCGACCAAGGAAAGATGGCTTTCTTCGATTTTCGTGACCGAACAGGAAAAGTGCAGGGGGTAGTATTTGGCAAACCAGAAGTACTAGAGATTGCAAAAGAATTACGACCGGAATCTTCTGTTGCAATTACCGGTATAGTCAACAAACGACCGGAGAAAATGGTGAAGGAGGGTGCGCAAAATGGTGACATCGAGTTGGAAATCACAGCAATAGAGATTCTTAATATGTCAGAAGTTTTGCCATTTGATCTTGATACTGACCTCAACCAAGGGACGATGCTGGACTTTAGACCTCTGACAATCAAACGAGGTCGGGAACGCGCAATTTTTAAGGTACAAAGCGAAATTGTGCGCGCATACAGAGATTACTTAACAAGTGACGGCTTTACGGAATTCCAAGCACCAAAACTCATTGGTGAAGACGCTGAAGGTACGGGAGAAGTATTCAAGACTGACTATTTCAAAGGTCAAACAGCTTATTTTGCTACAAGCCCACAATTGTATAAACAAATAATGGTCGGAGCATTTGAACGCGTATTTACTGTCGGAAACGTCTTTCGAGCTGAAAAGCATGCAACCACAAGGCACCTCAATGAGTACACATCGATAGATGCAGAATTTGGATTTATCCAAGATCACCTTGACGTGATGCGTGTCGAGACAGCTTTGCTAAAATACATTGTTGCTCATCTAAAAGAAAATTGTGCGATTGAATTTGAAAGTCTGGGCGCAACACTCCCACTGCTTCCTGAGACTGATATTTTCCCTCATATGAAGTTGCGTGAAGCTCAGGAGCTTATTAAAGAGAAAACCGGAGCTGACAAAACTCGCGAACCTGACTTGGAGCCAGAAGACGAACGTTGGCTTTGCGAGTATGCCAAGGAAAATTTAAATTCAGATTTTATTTTTATTACACACTATCCAGTTTCAAAACGTCCGTTTTACACCTATGAAGACGAGGAAGACCCTGGGTTTACTAAGAGTTTTGACTTACTGTATCGAGGCGTTGAAATCACTACTGGAGGGCAACGTGTACATTCGTACAGCAAGCTCGTTGAACAGGCACAAGCAAAAGGACTTGATCCAGAGAATTTCTCATTCTATATACAAGCCTTCAAGTTTGGTATTCCGCCACACGGGGGATGGGGCATGGGACTGGAACGTCTTACACAAAAATTCCTTGGCCTAGCAAGTGTGAAAGAAGCAGCGTTGTTTCCACGAGACATCAATCGTATTGACACACTTCTCTCTAAAGAAGAGCCCGCACAAGACGAGGACTAATCCTATAAGATGCAAAATCTTTCAGATTTTGCATCTTTCTTGCTACAATCCATTTACTAACATTTATTTTGTAGACCAACACTATGACAAAAATCACTGTATCAAAAACAGATCTCAACAAGGCACCTAAGAAATTCACGCGGCTGATTGTCACAAATGACGACAAGAGCATCCATAGACTCGTAGAAACAAAAGATGGGACACTCGAGTACCGCATGGGAGTTGGAAAGTGGGATAAAATAAACCATCGACAGTTCATCACACTCGTTCGATCAATTGTACAAGCTGCAAAAAGCCATCAGATTGAACACCTTGCAATCCAGCTACAAAACTCACCATTTCCGAAACTCAAAACATATGGGGAGTCCTGGACTGTTTCAACTATTGTTGAAAATATTCTACTTGCTGATTATGAGTACAACGTATTTAAAACCAAAAAGACAAGCAGAAAAACTCTTACTGAAGTGATGCTTTGCGGTGGACTGAATGCAGAAGCTAAAAAAGGATTTGATCGAGGAATGACACTCGGAACATGTGTAAACCAAGCACGTGACATTTGTAACACTCCAGGATCTGATCTCACTCCAAACGAACTGGCGAACGAAGCAAAAAAACTCGCAAAAGGAACAAAGGTGAGTGTCGTTGTCATGGATGAGAAGGCTATTCAAAAAGAAGGACTGCACGCACTGTGGGCAGTAGGGAAAGGAGCTGACGACATGCCACGTTTTATTGTCATGGAGTACTGGGGACTTGGAAAACCAACAAAAAGCAGTACTGATAAGAAAAAACAGCCAATTGTCTTGGTTGGGAAGGGTATTACATACGACACGGGAGGCTTAAATGTAAAACCATCAGGCTCAATGCATGACATGCATCTCGATATGTCAGGAGGAGCTTCTGTTATGGCGTCTATTGTGTGTGCTTCCAAGCTTGGCCTGAAAAAGAATATCGTAGCGCTTATCCCTGCGGCTGAAAACGCAGTATCAGACCGTGCAATGCGTGCGGGAGATATCATCAAATCTCATTTAGGAAAAACAATCGAAGTACTCCATACAGACGCTGAAGGACGTTTGGTGCTTGCCGACGGTCTATCATACGCACGAAAGTACGAACCGAGAGTTGTCCTAGACGTAGCAACTCTAACTGGAGCTGCGCTTGTGGCGCTCGGGCAACACGCATCAGCAATATTAACTGAGGATGACAAGCTTTCTGACGCACTCCGGAAGGTAGGCGAGGAAAGTGGAGATTATGTTTGGCCGCTCCCACTATGGGACGAATATAAGCCGGCACTTTCAAAAACAAGAGCTGACGTTGCAAATATCCTACCCAACTTCTCAAGATTTGGTGGCACTATTGAAGGAGCTGCATTTCTCTCATACTTCGCACCAAAGTGTCCATGGGCGCATATCGACATGGCACCACGTATGGAATCAATCCCAAGCGATAAACTCACAAAAGGCTCAACCGGCGAACCGGTGCGACTTCTAGTCAAATTCCTCGAACAGTACTAGGGCAAACAACACACTAATTGTAATAATGCTTGATGACAGGGGTTGAACCCCTGTCATAGTGGTATTTTTAGGGTGAGCTGTGTGATATCATTTTGTAATGAGTGAAGTCACTATTGAGGTAAATTCTTTTGCGGTTAAAACTGAGGTCTTTGAAGGGCCTTTGGATTTGCTTTTGGATTTGGTTGAGAAACGAAAGTTATTGATCAATGATATATCACTTGCGTCAGTAACTGACGAGTATATGAGTCACGTCTCACAGATGCAAGAAAACTCACTACAAAATACAGCACAGTTTGTACAACTTGCTGCAACACTACTTCTTATTAAATCAAAATCACTTCTGCCTGTTCTTGAGCTGACCGAAGAAGAACAGGACACAATTGAAGACCTGGAAGAACGTCTAAAGCAATATCAAATCTATAGAAAAGCAGGGAGGTGCATTGAGGAAGCCTTTGGCACTTCAGTCTGCCACAGCAGGCAGTATGTGACTAAAAGTGACCCAATTTTTACTACCGATACATTCACTGAAAAAGTTGAGATTAAAGACGCGATGTACCGCGTCTTGCATGAACTCCCAAAGAAAGTTGAGAATCCAAAGGTTCGAGTTCGGAAGGTGATCTCACTTGAAGAGATGATAGATCGCTTGAAAAACCGCATTGAAAATCAAATGAAACTCACATTTGTCGAACTTTTAGAAAACGACACTGACCGAACAACAATAGTAGTTGGATTCCTTGCTGTGCTTGAGTCAGTAAAACAGGGAAACATTCTCGTTGTGCAAACAAACAGATTCCAAGATATTGAAATTGAACGGGATGGAGTTGCAACTCCAAAATATTATTAGGGCAAATTAAGAAGAGCGCGCTAGCCAGATTGTCAAAGCTCGTCCGTTGGTGCACGACTTTAGTCGTGCACCCTCTGCCTGAGCCAAATCATGGAGTTCTCCTTGCAAAACCCAGCAAAAAATACTGGTTCTTTAAACATGACATAACTAATGATTTAGTCAATATCTTTCGCATCGGTCAATATCCCCTCATAAAACCAGTATAATTGGGTGTTTTCTGGTAAAATGAATGAAATTTATGACACTCGACCAAAAAATCGAGGGTGTGTTGTTTTTTAAGGCAACCCCAATGAAGAAAGTTATTTTGAGTAAGCTTTTTGAGTGTTCGGAGGAAGAGCTGAGGAGTGCTTTGGAAGTGCTTTCAAAACGACTGGAGAGTGGTGCAACACGGCTAATCCATATCAATACTGATGTCGAGTTAGTAACCATGCCGGAACTTGATGAACTGATTGAATCGATCAGGAAGGACGAGATGAAACGCGACATCGGAAAAGCTGGGGCTGAAACACTCGCGATTATCCTGTATCGTGGTCCGGTAGCCCGAGCCGACATAGACCGGATTCGAGGTGTAAATTCATCGTTTATTCTTCGCAATCTAATGGTTCGGGGGTTAATCGAAAAAGACGCAACTACAAAAAATATACTGTACAAAGCAACCTCATCTCTAATGGCGCACTTGGGCATCTCACAAATGACAGAATTGCCTGAGTTTGAAACTATCATGAATGCACTTGATACATACGAAAAGGAAACAGCGCTTGAAATTGAATCTGCATAGCTATATGACAACGCCAAACGACACAACAGAAGAATTGGACGCAACTGAGAAGACTTCGCTTAAGCAGGAACTTCAAGACAGCACTGACACACTTCCTGTAAAGCGCCAACTGGCTATTTTGGCTGTTATTATGTTGCTCATTTTTGGCAATACACAAATTCCAAAAGCACTTCAGTCGATCGATGTTGACTCTGACGAAGTTACTGCCAGTGTGCCGGACACCGTTGTTGAGAAACCGGTTCCGAAGCCCGACACAACTGATTACTTTGCTGAGATCTCAATTTTAGCTGAGTCAGCATACGTGTGGGATGTGCAGGGTCAACGTGCTTTGTATCGTAAAAATGCAGACGAGCAACTTCCGCTTGCATCAGTAACAAAGCTCATGACGGCGCTTTTAGCACATGAGCTGTTACAAAGTGACTCCGAGATACCCATTACTGTTTCTGCCATCAAGCAAGATGGGAACAGTGGGTTCAGTGACGGCGAAACTTTTTCACTCAAAAAACTACTCGACCTTACACTCCTGAGTTCTTCCAATGACGGAGCATACGCTATTGCTACAGCGGTGGGAGCTGAACTTTCTAGTGATACCGAACACGCTGCTGAAACATTCGTACAAGCGATGAATATCAAAGCTGAAGACCTCGATCTTTCTCAAACATACTTTAGAAATCCAACCGGTCTGGACATATCAGAAACAGAAGGCGGCGCATACGGGTCTGCCCGTGACGTGGCATTTTTAATGGAGCACATACTTACTAACTACCCACACATCCTCGAGCAAACACAGGAGCAATTCGCAAGTATCGCAAATAGCCAGGGACAGGAGCATAGTTTTGAGAATACAAATCGAGCAATTGATAGCCTCGATGGTCTTATTGGTTCAAAAACTGGATACACCGAGCTTGCTGGCGGTAATCTTGTCATAGCATTTGATGCTGCATTTAACAGGCCACTTATTGTAGTCGTTCTTGGTTCAAGTAGGAATGGGCGGTTTGATGACGTACTACAACTTGTTGACGCGACACATAACACACTCACACAGTAATATGGAAGAAAGTATCATTAAAGTTTTTACACCAACTGCAATAGCTTTTGTGATTGGTATTTTAATTACGCCGCTTGTAAGCCACCACCTGTACCGACTACGAGCCTGGAAAAAGAAGTCTGGCAAGGGGAGTGGGTATGGCGGTGGCGAAACACCTTTATTTGACAAACTTCATAAAGAGAAGGACACAGACACGCCACGTATGGGAGGTATTGTTATTTGGGCTAGTGTATTTCTCACAATCTTCCTCATAGCTTTTTTGGAGTTTCTCATGCCAAATTCAATTTTTGGCAGACTGGATTTCCTCAGCCGATCACAAACACTCCTTCCACTGCTTGCGCTTTTTGTAGGTGCGACCGTTGGATTTTTTGACGATCTGTTAGTTGTACAGGGAACTGGTAAACATTTTGCTGGCGGACTTCCGCTTTCACAGAGATTGATTGTTGTTGCAGTCACCGCAAGCTTCAGTGCGTGGTGGTTTTACGACAAACTTGAGGTCTCGTCAGTTAGTTTTTTTAGTTACGCACCTATCGAACTAGGATGGTACTTCATGCCATTTTTTGTCTTAGTTGCAGTTGCAGTCTACGCCAGCAGCATCATAGATGGAATTGACGGCTTGGCCGGAGGAGTCTTTCTGTTCATATTTACTGCATACAGCGCAATCGCGTTCTATCAACACCAATTTGATATTGCAGCTTTTTGCGCCACAATCGTTGGAGGAATTCTTGCGTTTTTATGGTTCAACATACCGCCCGCCCGCTTTTACATGACTGAAACAGGCATTATGGCGCTGACACTATGCCTTACTATCATTGCATTCATGACCGACGTACTCGGAGAAGGAGAGGGGGTTTCTGTACTTCCGATTGTAGGATTTTTACTTGTTGCAACTGTTGCCACTAACATAATCCAAGTCTTTTCAAAGAAGATTCTGAAACGTAAAGTTTTTCTCGTAGCACCAATCCACCACCACTTTGAAGCGCTTGGTTGGTCACACGCGAAAGTAGCAATGCGGTACTGGGTACTTGGGTTTGTCTTCGCAATACTTGGTATTTTACTCACTATCGCACTATAGCTATGAAGGGAGTCGACCGTATACTCTTAGGAATCATCGTGATCTTAGTGACCATTGGTTTTTTCATTTTTTCTTCTGCGTCACTCGGACTCCTATCGCGAACGGGTGCCAGTTTTTCATCTGTTGCATTCAGTCAAATCGTGTTCGGTATTCTTGGAGGCACTATTGCGCTACTCATCATAAGCCAAATCTATTACCGCAATTGGCGACAATATGCATTTTATATTTTCTTAGTAACCCTCGTTCTGACACTCTTCGTATTCATACCAGGACTTGGTTTCAGTCACGGAGGAGCTTCCCGATGGATTGTTATTGGGAATTTCTCCTTTCAACCTTCAGAATTACTTAAACTAGGTTTTATTATTTATATGGCCACGTGGCTTTCCGGGATGCAGAAACAAGTTGGAGACACACTGCGCGGCACACTCCCATTTGTGGGCATTGTGGGACTCGTTGGATTTATCATGCTATTACAACCAGACACCGACACGTTTCTCATCATGGCAACAGCGGCTACTTCGATGTTTATTTGCGCTGGAGGGAAGTGGCGAGACGTATTGGTTATGGGACTAACTGCAATTTTACTCATAAGTGTTCTTGCGATGACCCGACCATACATAAAAGATCGTATCATGACGTTTATTGATCCAACATCTGATCTGCTCGGATCAGGGTATCAGATTAATCAGTCATTAATTGCCATTGGCTCAGGAGGCTTAACTGGCAGAGGATTTGGACAAAGCATACAAAAGTTCGAGTACCTGCCCGAGCCGAACAGCGACTCAATTTTTGCAGTCTACGCTGAAGAGTTTGGTTTTATTGGATCAACTTTCTTGATCCTGCTTTTGTCCTTTTTCACTTTTAGGGGATACAAAATCGCCACGCACGCTACCGATTTGTTTGGAATGCTTTTAGTGGTGGGTTTTATGACACTCATTGTCACCCAAGCGTTTCTCAATATTGCCGCCATGCTTGCTCTGGCGCCACTCTCGGGCTTGCCCCTGCCGTTTATCAGTCATGGAGGTACCGCTCTTTTTGCGACCCTTGCTTCATTGGGAATTGTGCTCAATGTTTCGAAATATCAAAAGAAGATAATCAGGTAGATGCTATAATTTTGTTATGAGAATTGTTCTTGTGGGAGGTGGAACTGGGGGTCATTTTTATCCGCTTATTGCAATAGCGGAAGCTCTTCGTGATCGAGACCAGGCACTTGCACAACAAACAGAGTTATTCTATATGGGTCCTGATGCGTATAACCAAGATGCTCTCACCAGGCTCAATATATCCTTTACATACTGTCCGTCAGGTAAGAAACGTAATTATTTTTCTCTATTGAATTTCCTAGACCCTTTTAAAATTCTCTACGGCACCTTCGTTGCAATATACAAACTATACAGCTTGTACCCTGATGCCGTGATGAGTAAAGGAGGGTTTACGAGTGTGCCTGTAGTCATTGCTGCATACATACTTAAAATTCCTATAGTCATTCATGAGTCAGACGCAACTCCAGGCAAGGCAAACAAGTTGGCTGCGAAATTTGCATCGTACATTGCAATTTCATACGATGACACAGCAAAATTTTTTTCGGTAGAGAAAACGGCTCAGACAGGTATCCCAATGCGAAAACATTTTTTTGTCACAAACCCAAATGCGCGATCACTCTTAGGTGTTTCTCCAGATCGTCATGTGATATTTGTCACCGGAGGATCACTCGGCGCGAAACGCATCAATGATCTTATTCTCAATTCACTCGATGAGCTACTCCCTCGTTTTACTATCATTCATCAGACAGGGGAGTCACACGTATCGAGCGTTTCGCAATCAGCTGCATCGTTGATACAAGACACAAATCTTCTTGATCACTACTTCATTCATGGAACTATGACAGGCGAGATGTTTGCAGCTGCACAACAGTCTGCAACACTTATTATTTCTCGTGCAGGAAGCGGCACGATTGCTGAGATTGCGCTCAATGGCAAGCCCTCAATCTTAATCCCAATTCCAGAAGACATAAGTCACGACCAACGTACAAATGCGTATGCGTATGCTCGTAGTGGTGCAGCGGCCGTTATAGAGGAAAAAAACCTGACAGATGGCCTTTTAGAGGCTGAAATTAACAGAATTTTGGGCGATTCTGATGTGTATAATGCCATGGCAGTAGCAGCAACGGGCTTTACACAAAAGAACGCAGCGTATACACTCGCTGATACTTTACTCGGTATTGGTAATGAACATGTCTGATAAAATCGTTACAAGATTCGCACCATCTCCAACTGGATTTATGCATATTGGTGGTGTACGCACCGCACTCTTTGCGTATCTCTCTGCGCGCCAAACAGGCGGTACTTTTATTTTGAGAATAGAAGACACTGATAAAGCTCGTGAGGTAGCCGGTTCTATAGCTCATATTCAAGATTCACTATCGTGGCTTGGGATAGACTGGGATTTTGGTCCAGAAAAACCAGGTCCATTTGGCTCATGTATCCAATCTGAACGTCTCGAGACATACAAAGAATACGCACAAACACTTATAGACAAAGGACTGGCGTATCCAGACCCGTACTCAGCAGATGAAATTACAGATTTTAGAGAACAAGCACAAAGCGAGAAACGGCCTTTCTTATACCGAAACCACCGACCCGACACATTTGATAGTTGGGACGGGACGAAACCACTACGACTCAAAGTACCTGAAATAAAACGATACTCTTGGACTGACGAAGTGCGGGGCACACTTGAAGCTGGGGCAGAAACACTCGACGACATCATACTCATTAAGACTGACGGGTATCCAACGTATAACTTTGCACATATCATTGATGACCATCTCATGGGGGTAACTCATGTTATGCGAGGTGATGAATTTATTTCAAGCACAGCCAAATTTCTCAGTATCTACGACGCACTTGGTTTCGAGTATCCCAAATTTGTCTCACTTCCTCCTATCATGGCAGCCGACGGAAAGAAGAAGTTGGGGAAGAGAGACGGAGCAAAGGATATCTTGGAGTACCGCACAGAAGGGTACCTTCCACAAACAATGGTGAACTTTCTTTCGCTCATCGGCTGGAACCCGGGGACAGACAAGGAACTATTCTCAATGGAAGAATTGATTGCGGAATTTAGCATTAATAAAATCCAAAAGTCTGGTGGTGCATTCAATGAAGAAAAACTTCTCTGGATGAATAAAGAACATCTTGCAAAAATAGATGATGAAACATTTGCAGCCGCACTCACACAATATGTACCTACCGAAATAACTGAGAGTGAAGATTTTTCTGATCGTTTTTCCAAACTACTTCCATCTATACGCGAGCGAATCCATCTATATAGTGAAGTGACTACTGCAATGGACGGGGAGTTTAATTTTGTATTTTCTAAGGTAGAACTAGATCTCAATATGATTATGTGGAAGAAGGACACACACATACAAGATGTTGTGCCACGCTTGAAAAAGGCAATGTCATTGCTTGAAAATGCTGATTTTGCTACCCCGGATTCAATCAAGGAATCTCTATGGGCTTACGCTGAGGAAGTTGGTAGAGGGGAATTATTGTGGCCAGTACGCGTAGCCTTAACAGGAAGCGAACGTTCACCTGATCCGTTTGTATGCGCCCACATCTTAGGTAAAAGTAAGACACTCCAGAGAATACGAGCTGCATATGATAAAATAAGTGCAAATGGCACAACGTAGAATTTTTGCTTTTATTTTCGGTTTATTCGCGATCCCACTTCTTGCGTTTGGGACACATTTTGTTAATGCTCAAAGTGAAGTGGAGCGGCTACAAAGTGAGATCATCAACAGAAATGACAGACTGGGTACAATTGAAGCTGAGATAGCTCAGTACGAGGCAGCACTTCTTGAAGTCGGAGCCGAGAAAAACACCTTGCAAAGCGCGATCAATACACTTGAATTGGAACGAAAAAAAGTTCAGACAGACATCAGATATACTGAAGGCAAGATCGACAACACTGACCTAGAGATCAACAAGCTCATTCTTGAAATTGACGTCACTGAAACAGACATCACTACAAACGAAGCTGCAATTAGTGATATTATCAGAAATCTGCATGTGAACGATGAAGCTTCGATGATTGAATTATTGCTGCGACACGAAAATATATCTGGGTTCTGGAACGAAATCGAAGACTTGGAAACTGTTCGTGACGGGATTCAATCACAAATCCACAGTCTCATTTCACTTAAGAAGCTGCTTATTGATAAGCGCGATAACGAAACCGAAAAAAGAGATGAGCTTCTTAACTTGAAAGATAGGTACGATGGACAACAAGCTGTTCTCGCAAATAATAAAACTGAAAAGGGCAGACTCCTACAGGCGACCAAGAATGAAGAAGCTAGCTACCAGGCGTTACTTGCTGAGAAAAAATCTGTACAAGAGCAACTCAATGCAGAGCTTCGATCATTTGAAGCAGAGCTTCAATTTATTCTTGATCCGAATACTATTCCACCACAAGGAACTGCTGTATTTAATTGGCCACTTAAAAATATTGTAGTCACGCAACTATTCGGGGGGACTGAGTTTGCTAAAAACAATCCAGGTATCTATGGACGCGGATATCATCCTGGGGTTGATTTTGGAGCCTCTGTTGGTACACCTATATATGCACCACTTTCGGGCACAGTACGCTGGACTGACAACACAGACGCAATAGCGGGTTGCTACGCATGGGGTAAATGGACACTTATCGATCATTCAAACGGTCTTTCAACACTTTATGCACACCAAAGTGCGATCCCGACACACATACGAC
>JBLHGD010000015.1:0-18833 GCA_047616585.1 Candidatus Azotimanducaceae bacterium | reverse complement strand
TTGCTGATTTTAATAATAGTATCAGAGAATCCGGCAGGACTAGTTATGAGCTTGCTGAATTACAACAGTCTGTTGAGTTGTCAAAATTATTTGATGAAACAATAGTGAGTATACGCGATTTTGAGATCAGGCTAACTGAATTTATCGCAGCTGATATTGAAGCTGAATATAACCAACGTTTGCTGATCTCATTATACAGCATACAGAGAACACACGAAATGCTACATCAAATTGGGTTCGACAACAGTGATGATATATTCCGTCTTAATAGCGAAATCACACAGTACGCTGATGCGCATCAAGAAGAAAGTTACTTGACTGCAATTATTATAGTAGAGTCTTCGTTGCGCACGCTTTGTCCACTTGTTCATGATGCACAGTTCAATGTTGAAAATTTAGATACTGGAAAAATTATGCAATTACTAGATCGGGCCTATGGTCTTTCTGAGGAAGACAGAAAGCGTCGCACCGGTCTTGCAAGTATTGCAAATAAACCTAGACATACGTGTTACGAACCTTTTGTTTTTGTTGCAAATGAAATTGATTCTAATTTTAAAGATTTTTTGATTAACGGTGTAGGAAACTGGTCAGAAAATAACTTTATTTCTAGTATATGATAAGGTACAGTGATTGACCCTTAATTATTTCGTTATCCAAAATATTATGTCAAAAAAAATAAAACAAACGAAAAAGCATATAGTTTATATACTCAGTCTAGTAACAGGTTTTTTCATTGGGATTTTTGGGATTGGTGGTAGTAATGATGATGACTATGCGGTCGGTCAATTTAACGAATTAACCATGTTCCAAAATGTACATGCTTCAGATGGAGCCACTGATGGTGGAGGCACTGATGGCGGTGCTTCTAATGGTGGCGGTGGAGATAGTATGGGTGGATCAAGTGGCCCTGGTGGATAGTTTTAATTCTTCACCCTATCAGTCACATTCTTTTCTTCAGACTAATTATTTTGGTTTTTTCTTGTAATTCATGTCATTAACAGATTTGCGCAGTGTATATTTTGACCTGTTAAAAAAATCTTTAAACACATCAGAATTTTACTGTGCAGTAGCACAGATACTCGATCAAGACTCGTTTTTTTTTCCTGCTTACTTAGAAATGTTATGGAGAGCAGAGGAGCGAGGAGATCATTCTATGTATCGCAAGCTGCTTTTTTTAGCCAAACAACGTTTATTTGCAATGTATGTTAATCGCGACGTGCAAAAAAATTTGAAAAAAAGATGGTCAAAGGTTGAGATAGATGCAGCTCTTGAGATTATAGATCTAATTTTTTTAAATAGTAAGAGGTTGTTTATGCAGTATCCTCTTTTATATACTATTAAAATAACATTACCGTCTTTGTTTCAAGAATGTACTGTCGATGAAATACTTGTCAGCGACAACCATTTAAAATTAGTTGCAAATGTCGATGTAAGTGATTTGAAAAAAGAATTGAGTAGTCTGTCATTATACTGGTGGCAAATTAATACAGGCAGACAGGAACAAATCTCGCACCATGCCGCAACAAAAATGATCTGTTTGCGTTCGGGGCCAGAGGATGTTGAGTATACACCTGTCGACGGTGTACATGAGAGTCGTATAGCTGCAGGCGGCCACAAACTTAAGAAGCTTCATGCGGCAATAGTAGAATTAGCTACTGAATTACATATCGGACTCGGACGTGTCGGAGTTGTTGAGTTAGCACCACAGAGTCAGGTGTATAGACATTATGATGCTGAAAAGCATTTGGTGGGGCGTAAACGCTATCACCTCGTGTTACAGTGTGGAGCAGACAATATTCTTTCTTCAGGTAATGAGACTGTAACTGCAAAAGAGGGTGATGTATGGTTTTTTGACAACAAAGCATTGCATAGGGCCCATAATAAATCTGACACACCTCGTATCCATGTTATATTTGATGGCTACCCACTTTCCTAAGTTTGTCGATCATGACGCAGAATTTTAAAAATCAAAAACCGATACTGGCTTTGGTGCTTATCTTTTCGGTGTTTCTTGGAGCTTTTCTATACGCCCAATATCAGGCCAGTATATCTATATTTTTGTGGAAAAAATTTGATATCGTACCACAAGCCTCAGTTATTATTAATCCCGCTACAGCGTATGAGATAGGTTCGGGATATTTGTTTGGTAAACCAAATTATGAGTACGACGCTCAAAAAGGAATTACATATTTGGGCAGAGCTGCTATTCTGGACCCAACATATGAAGGAGCGTGGTTTTTGCTTGGTATGGCGAGGTTCGTTGAGGGTGATTTTACCTCTGCAATGGTTTATTTTGATAAAGAAATTAATTTGTACGATGTATCAACGTCTGAAAATATTCCATACACCAGCTACTATTTGAAAGCGCTCACGTATGGATTTACAAAACAATTCAATGAGTCGGCAGAGGGGTTTGAATATTTGATTGAAATTAATGCTAATGATTCCCGGAGCTGGGCGTATTATACTGACCTAGCATGGGTGTATTTTCAGCAGGGGAGGTTTGAGGATATAAAAAATGTGATGGAGGGCGGGGAAGCAAGTCCCGTTAGATTAAAAACAACAGGGGAAGACGGACAGGAAATAGAAGTCCTTGATCAGGGAGGATTTAGCCGCTACCCTGAAAACCCATGGGTTTTGAATATGTATGCACTTGCTTTGCATAACCTCGAAGAGACTGAAAAAGCGCATGGTTTGTTTATACAGGCAAAAACAACTGCCGATCTTTTAACTAATTCAGATTGGATTAAGGCATATCCTGGAAATGATCCCGGGAATGCTGCTCGTGGTCTTGCTGACTTTCGGGAGGTGATCGAGAAGAATATTGGGATTACGAGTGATGAATATGTGGAGAATATTCAATCACAAGAATAGTGTTGATAAGCAGGTATTTCATGAAATAAATTGTTACAATGTAATAAAATAAATCTTTGATATTTTTAATTTTATGATACTACATACATTTGCACGAATCGTGAGCGGAAGACTGACGCTTCTCACCCTTCTCATTTTAACGTTTGTGGTGTTCACGCATTCGTACATCAGCCAAACACAAATTTTCGTTGAAACAGACGAATCCGAATCGTTTTCCTCTGAGATTGGCATCAGAACGCTCTCACCAGAAGGTGAAAGTGGCGGGTATGCGTATCATGCTTCTGGAGGTTCGGGTGCGGGTGGAGCAGATCCTATAGGATATCATGATTCCACTACTTGTGATTATGTCGCGTACGGTTGGACGTGTGACCCTGATAATCCGAGCTGGCAACTAGGGGTGCATGTGTATGTGGATGGTGTTTTCACCGCCGCAGGTGCAGCTAATTTAGCAGGAGAACCTGCTATAGGTCCTTATTGCGGTGGAACGACCGCACATCGCTTCTGGATACCAATGCCTAATGAGTATAAGGATGGTAACAACCACACAGCCACTGCATACGCTCTTAATGACGGCAGTGGTGGGAATATCAATAATCCAGTGTTAGCAAGCCCGAGAACATTTAACTGTACTCTCCCAATCCCAGCAGTACCATCTTCCGTATCGGTATCGTGTAACAGTCCAGATTTAGGGTTTATTAACTTCTCACATGTGTCTGGCGCTACAAGTTATTTTGTAGTTTCAAATAATAGAGACACTGCTTGGACTGGCTGCCGTACACGGGGAACGAATGATACGGGTGACTGGTGTATCTATGATACTGTATCTCCCACTACTCGATACATGGACCCAGACTCGTACGGATACACTGGGTCTGTAGCTGCGTGTAATGCAGCAGGAGCGTGTAGTGGCTATGGCCGTAGCGGCGTCGTTTCATGTACTCCACCACCTGTGGCGCCAACGTGTATTTTAAATGGTCCTGATGGGTTAGGGACAGCGACAGTAGTTACGGGGGTACCTAACACCTTTGCAGTAACATGTTTTGGTGGTCCTGGTGTAGAGAAAACGTTGTTTTATGATTCTCCAACCAGCGCTGCCGTTTGGGATGTAAAATGTGATGCCAATGGCTCGTCGTGCTCTGCTGATGTTACATGGAACACGCCCGGAGAGCATTACCTTTCGGTTACTGCACACAGTGTTGGGTCTAACGCAAACGGAGGAAGGTGTTCTGCAAACCCATGGTGTGAATGGGATCCGGTAGCGAGTCCAGAAAGTACCTGTGCCCCTGCGTACAGTGACTGCGGCGACGATGACCTCATAGTCGTTACTGTTGAATCAGATCTTGAAATTACTACTGCCCAACCGTATGTTCATGGTGATGGTATACCCGTTAATTGGGAATTCACTGCAGGGGGGCAGGCTGTCACGCAAGCATATAGTGGCAGCACACAGGTTGCACCGTGGGGAGATTTTATCGCAATTCTGCCTGTAGGAGGTGGAGGGGCTACTGGATATACTGGATTCTTGGACTATGCAAGATTATCAAGTCCTGCAAATACTAATCCAACAACAGCTGGGTCCATACTTCTGAGTACACCTAGTCCGACATTACCTTTTGGATCAATGGTTACTCCTGGTGATTATGAATTGCGGACATTCAGACGTAATACAGACACTAAAGAGTGGTTTGTAATTCATGAGCCAGTTCCAATCACCATCGTACTCCCGCAGGTCAACCTTACCGTTACCCCATCAACAAAGCCAGAACTTACCGATAGTGGATTTGACGTGGAGTGGACGTATGCAACTGGTGCGCCGTCTGATCATGCAGACAAGCTCACGACAGGTTATAGTGGAGATTTTGTAGGCTTGTATTGGGCTGGGTATGGTGTCCCGGCACAGGTTTCTAATTGGAGTGACTTCAACCGTACGCTAACTACTACCGGTGCTGCTACTTTGGGTGACTATACTCAAGATAATTCTAGCCCTAGTATCTTTCAGGCAGGCCCGTCGCAACGTCCACGCGTGGTTGGTGGATGGTCAGACGGTCAGTGGGAAGTACGTGTATATAGAGATACAGATTCAACCGAGACTGTTGCAAACCCCTGGACGCTCCTCGCCTCACAACCAGTAACCCTCACTCGCCCTACGATTGATCTTTCAGGTGTCGCACCAATACATGCTCAGGGAGCACCCATAGAAGTTCCATGGGATCTGGAAGGCGATGCGCGAGCGTTGCCTCCTAGTGCCACAGGCCCTTGGGCTGGTGATTTTATCTCTATACGAGATGCAACTGAATCTGATACGTGGAACGACTCCTATGAAACTTGGTCACGCCTTGGTAGTGTGGATAATGGATCCGCCGTATTAGACGGAGTAGTTACATACACAGGAGATACTGGAGCATCGTTATTTGGATCGACTGTGCCCTCGGGTGACTACAAGCTTGAAGTATGGAGAGATGTAGACCATACTTACAATACAAGCGGTACTCCCAAAAACGCATGGGTACGACTCGGCTCTAGTACCCCAATTACAATCACTTCAGATCTTGTGACAATTACTGCACCGCCTGTTGTACTTGAGGGTGATGGTGTTGTGGCAGATTGGGATTTCCTTTCTGGTCAGGCAAATCCGTATATGCCGAACCCCCAAACAATTACTGGTGATTTCGTTGTAGCAAGACTTACAACTGACCTTGGTACTTCCAACGAGTGGCTTGATTATGCCTATCTCTCAAGTCCTGAAAATCCAAACGGCCTTGATCAAGGGCAAAGTGCCTTGAGTCGACGTTACGCTCCTGCAAAGTTTGGCGAAGGACTTGCTGTAGGTTATTACACATTCTATGTAATGCGCGACACTGAAACGAGTTCTGCTTTCAGTTGGGATCGAATAAGTAATCTATTACCAATAGTTGTTACTGATCAAGACCTTACTGTATCTGCCATTACACCAAGCACATTGTCTGAAGGAGCAGTCGCAACTTTCAGTGCAGTAATTGACAATATCGGCACAGCTCCAGTTGGCGCTTACACCGGTGGATTTGAAACTGCCTATGAGTACATCGAAATGACCCGTACTGGCGGTGGTGTGACAGTTGCAAATCCTGGAGTGGAGATTGCGTCAAGCTTACCTGTAACAGATTTCGACTCCTTCACACTCGGTGCCGCAGGACAAAGTTTCATGATTGAATTTTGTGCTGACACGACCAATGTTATACCTGAAGTATCAAACAGCCTCGTAAATGGCGACAATTGTCTTATCGAGACATTCACAGTAGTCTCCCCACCCCCACCCCCATCAGTTAATCTTGAGGTATGTAGATGGGATGGGATGACTACATCCGATTGTACGTCAGATACACTTCTTATTGTTGACGCGGAACCGATTAGACTTGAGTGGTCATCAACTGACGCAGCCAATTGCAATAATTCAGGCTGGACTCCTGAATCGGTTCCATTGCCACCAAGTGGTACTGAATCTGATGAGTCTGATCTTAATCCACCACACTCAATTAATCCACCAGGCCCTGACCCGAAGGAATACATCATCTCATGTGACGGTGGTATCACCGATAGCGTTTGGGTAGCAAATAGCACCGCACCTACAGGTCCTCCAAGTATTAGCACTCCTGGAAAACCTCCTATTGTACGTAAAGGGACTGAAGTCTGTCCTGTATGGGAGCTTAACGGCAATGACCCTGATGCGTGTGTATTTACTGGGACGAATGCGACGATATTTAATGCAGCTCTATACAATGGTGATCTAGAAGAGTGTTTCACAGCACAACACATCAGTGTGGATACATTGACGTGTGCGGGGGTTGGTGCTGATGATTTCTTCCTACAAGTCACACCAAACATAGATAACAATTAGAAGTGTACGTTTGAGCTGAAAGGTTTCGCACACCAAAAAACAACCCGTTTGTTTTTTTAATCATGAAATTAACAAATGAGTATTTAATGGCTTAACCGTACCATGAGAAAGTTGTTTTAGGTGTACGTTTATGTACCTTATGCCTGAATGTATGTACTGTGTATAACACCTCACAATCTATTGCTGCGGCGAGTTATACTTAGGTATAATCGATAGTTGCGTTACTTATTTCCAAATAATCTACTTATATCCATGTACCATATTGTAATACTAAAAAATTTCAACGTGTTTTTAGTTGTTGCACTGAGCGCGTCTCTGCTCGCTGTGCCTGTATTTGCACAGGAGGTAACATCTGAAGAAATTGGTGCAGGAGGTCCCGTTGAGCTGACACAGGAGGAACTATTAGATCTTCTGCCTGATCAAGGGGTTGGTGGTATGGGAGGCTCCATTGAGCTGATACAGGAGGCAGCATCAGATTCTATCCCTGCTGATGGGATTGGTGCAGGAGGTCCTGTTGGAGTTATTTCGTCACCTCTGAGTACAGAATCTCGTAATCAAATTTACGCGACTGAGTACAATATCTTTAATCGCATTAGTAATGCAGCACGTGATTTGAGTACCATCCATTCACAACTTGAACTACGCGTCACCAATTACAACAAACCTGTGTCTCCGTTTCAGGGTATAGATGTACAAACTAAAAATGAACTGGCCGCAGAGATTGAGCGAGTTAAAAAAGATCTTGCGATTGTGCTTGTCTATACAAACACAATTAAGGACATGATGCCAGCTCCCGTAGTACCTACTGTTGCTGATACGCAAGATCCAAAGTCTGTCTGGGTGGAGTCGAGGGCAAATTATGCAAATATGGTTTCGACTATGCAAACTGTAAAAGCGTCACTTTTAAAAGTCGTTACACAGATTAAAAATCTTGAAGAAAATACAGAAAGAGTACCGATCGGCCCGCCTACTGATTCTACTGAGTTTGATGACTCAGACATTGGCCCTTCTGATATTTTTGATGGTAGGGGTGACAATGCTCCTGAAGAACAGGTTCCTGTTTTTGATTATGAAGAACAAACTATTATATAATATTTGTAGTATCTATGGATAAAAATAAACAAGTGTTAGATGGTCTAAATGATTCGGATCTAGAAATGAAGATGCCGGAAAATTCAGATCTTTCGAGTGAGAATGGATCGAAGCAGCATGTGCTCCTTATTTTGATAGTCGGTGTTCTTATATTGGGATTAGCATCATTTATGTATTGGAATGCAACATCTTCAGTTGGGCAAGAGCAAGGTACCGCAACAAAAGTGGAGTCTGTTGATGTCGTAGAGTTAGCACCTGTTGCCGGTATTGATGCAATTGAAGCGGCTCTCACTAACGTCGATCTCGAAGGTTTTGATGAGGAGTTAGATGCAATGGAGGCAGCACTTGAGGCAGCATTATAATCTACCACACGAAAGCATGTACTGTATGAATAGTACCCAGCGCATAACGTATACGTAATAAAAGTGAGTGGAAACCGCCCCTCTTTTAGTTTACAAAGAGTCGGTTTTTGTGCTACGCATCCTGTGGTCGGCTGCTTCGAGGATGAGAGATTTGATTTCGCGTGGGTTTGGCATATTGTGCACACGGAATTCTTCTTCGCTGCCGCTGGCTGTTTGCGCTTCTATTGTTCCATAATTAAGTATGGTTGCGATAAAGCCTGAGATCTCAATATTCATGTCCTGCAGGCGTTCGAGCCTAAAGCTGCCGATACTTCGCACAAAAAGACTCTTTTGATCAATTGCGATAATACGCCTGTCGGTAATGATCCACATATCTAAATAATGGTCAGTCCAAATGTATGCGAGCGTTGTCCAGTTAAGTAATAGCCATAAAGCGCTCAGAAAATATACTTGATTTGAGTAGTTTGTAAGTATGGTATCAACGATCCCCATGGTTGCTGTTTGCATTGAAGCAATACCGAGTATGAAAAATGGTGCTGCTGCTGCAAAAACAACCGTGAGCATTCGTGCGAACAACACAAACCAGTGTCTGCGCACCATTAACAGTATCGGTTCATCTTCTTCGAGTTTTATTTTTTCGAACAACATATTACAAATTGGCCGCCATAACAATAAAAAGTGGTGCGCTACCCATGAGATAGACAGCAAGTGCTAGTAGCGAAATGGTTTTGTGTGTTCCGTACGCAAACCAGTGATACGCAAGAAACAGTGTGTACAATGCAAAAAAGAGTAAGGTAAGGTAGAAAACGAGTTCAAAACCCTTACTAAAGAGAAGTGAAAGTATCGCGGGCTGATCGATCATAGGATTATTGTAGCATCAATATACTGTAGCGCTCGAGGTCATACTGGTCTTTGTGCGTAGTGCATAAAAAGTTGTATTTTTCTGCTAAAGCAGCAATAGAGACTGACTGCTCAGGCTCGTGTTCAACCCATAACTGTCCAGCGTGACTCAGGTATAGCGAACTTTCTGCAATAATCCTTGTAACAAGTTCTATGCCTAGTTCGCCGCCATATAATGCATTGTGAGGTTCGTACTGTCTGACTGAACTGTCAGTTCGATCAAGAGCGGGATCAATATACGGTGGATTGGCAAGGATAAAGTCGTATTGTACATCACTTGGTACTTCAGCAAATAAATCACCCCCGTAGACGCTACTTTGTGCTTGGTTGTGGTTTGTGTCTGAAACGTTCTCAGTGAGATTTTTGTGTATGGTCGCGTGATGTGTAATGTCAATTTCGGCAAAATCTACATGCATATTAGTCCGTGTGCTTTGTAGTGCCTTACGTACACTCACTCCAATACAGCCAGATCCAGCACACAGATCAAGTACTCGCACTTGTTTAGAATCTGCTATTTCTTGCAGTGCAATTTCAGTCCAATATTCTGTCTCGGGGCGGGGAATCAGTGGTCGAGAATCGAGATGGATCTGACAGTCGAGAAATGGTACATATCCGATAATGTAGCCTAGTGGTTCGCCTGATTGGAGTCTCTGTACATCAGTAAAAAAACCTGGAGTAGTTTCTCCGTTGTGTTTCTCGTCCAAAAGCCATTGCTCTTCCGTACCCATAGAAATGCATGGTATGCTTATGGACGTATGAATGCAAGTCCAATGCTAGAAATAAAGAATCTCGTTAAGAAATACGGTGAAAAAGTGGCTGTAGACGGTATCTCGCTCTCTATCCCTAGAGGAAGCTTTTTTGGCCTTTTAGGACCTAATGGAGCTGGTAAGTCCACGACTATCCATTGTATTACTGGTATTGCGCAACCAACTTCAGGCGAAATCCTTGTTGACGGTGTTAATGTTGTAACGGATTATAAGCAAGCCCGCACAAAGGTGGGACTCTCCCCGCAGGAGTTCAATGTTGATATTTTTTCTACACCTGTAGAACTTATGGACTATATGGGAGGATATTACGGGATAGAGTCTGCTGTACGAAAAGAGCGTATTGAGGAACTGATTGACCGTTTTGATTTGCAGGAACACCGAGGTGTTCAATTCCAGAAGCTCTCGGGTGGATTAAAACGACGAGCGATACTCGGCCGCGCCTTGGTGCACACACCAGACTTATTGATACTTGATGAGCCAACAGCAGGGGTGGATGTAGAGCAACGACGCGATCTCTGGGAGTATCTCAAAGAAATGAATGAACGCGGGAAAACAATCATTCTGACGTCACACTATCTTGAAGAGATACAATACCTGTGCAATGACATTGCCATTATTAACCATGGGAAAATTGTTGCGCAGGGGAGTAAGGAAGAATTTATGAAGGATGGTAAAAGTGTTGAAGAGCGGTATCTAGAAATTACACGAGAAGATGATAAAAATGAGCAGGGTATGCTTGCATAACATATGATGGGAATAAATTGGATCGGTCTCTATACAATGCTACGACGCGAAGTGAAACGAACACTTCGTGTTGCTATTCAAACGCTTGTTGCACCAGTGATTTCTGCTGCCCTGTATATCTTTATATTTGGAACTGTTATTGGTTCTCGAATTGAAAGCTTTAATGGAGTACCGTACATTTCATTTGTTTTTCCTGGAGTGTTGATGCTTTCAATAATTAATGCGTCGTTTGCAAGTGCCAGCAGCGCCCTCTATTTTATGCGCTTTACGCGAGGTATCGAAGAGATGCTTATTGCACCGTTTTCATATATTGAAATGTTGCTTGGATTTGTTGGCAGTGCGATTATGCGCTCATTGATGGTTGCATTTTTGATACTGGCTGTTGGGTTGTTATTTGGTGCTGTGACACTCGCGCACCCTTTGCAGTTTGTGCTGTATGTCGCAGCTATTGCAGCAATTTTTTCAATGCTCGGTATTATTGTTGCATTATGGGCTGATAGTTTCGAACAGCTCAATATATTGAATACTTTCATCATCACACCGCTGACGTTCCTTGGAGGTGTTTTTTACTCCATTACTATGCTGCCAGAACTAGCTGCAAAAATAACGCTTTATAATCCGTTTTTCTACTTCGCAGACGGAGTGAGAAGCAGCATGATCGGTATCAGTGAAGCAAATACAACTGTCGGCATGTTTGTTATCTCGGGGTTGGTTATTTTTCTCGGGATACTTGTTGTACATCTGTTTAGAATTGGCTGGCGTATTCGTTCATAAAATATTTCTTTTGCTACAGAGTCTGGGGCTTTGCCCCGGACTCTGTAAAAGTTTTCCACGCACTTATACATACGAAAAAAAGTTTTTTGTTGGTACACTATATAGATGCATAGTCACTCACAACTATACGAGACAGCAGCAAAATTAGTACAAAAAGGAAAGGGGATTCTTGCTGCTGATCAAAGTGCAAAAACGATGAACAAACAGCTCGCGCTTTTGGGCGTGCCAGAGGAAGCTGAGATGCGTAGAGTCTATCGGCAGCTTTTATTTACGACACCTGATATAGAGAAGTATGTCTCTGGAGTTATTATGTATGATTCATCAATTCGTAATCAGACTGACGACGGAACACCATTTGTTGATGTGTTACTTTCCAAGGGTATTATCCCAATTATAAAAGCTGATAAAAGTACTGTCGGGCACACTGGATTTGATGCTGAGGTTGTCACACAAGGACTCGATGGTCTACAAGAGCGATTGGAGGAGTATTATCAAATGGGAGCCCGCGCTGCAAAATGGCGTGCAGTGTTCACTGTCACTGATACGACTCCAACAGAACAGAATATATTGTCTGATGTGGTCTCACTCGCGCGCTATGCAGCTTTGTGCCAAGAAGCTGGAATTGTGCCAATGGTTGAACCTGAGGTGTTGTATTCTGGAGCGCACGATATTCACAGAGCCGAGGCAGTCACGACACAAGTGTTACAAAAATTATTTGAGATTCTATCTTGGTATAAGGTTGACCAGAAGGCACTTGTTTTAAAATCAAGTATGGTACTTGCAGGTACAGATTCTCAAGAACAATCTACGCCACAGGAGGTATCAGAGGCGACAGTCCGCACGTTTAAGAATTCAGTTCCGCATGAAGTTCCTGGCATCGTGTTTCTTTCTGGCGGACAAAGTCCAGAGCAGGCAACACAGAACCTGAATGCAATTGTAGAAGTAGAACAGCAAGAAGGTGGGCTGCCATGGGAGCTCTCGTTCTCATTCTCAAGAGGTCTAGAAAAACCCGTACAAGAAGCATGGAAAGGGAAAGGTGAGAATATTGAGACAGCGCAAAAAGCACTTATTGAACGATTGCGTTTAAATGTGCTGGCTGATAAAGGTGCGTACGAATCAAATATGGAGACGTAGGAGAGCCACATAACAAAAAACCGCACATATGTGCGGTTTTTTGTTATTTCTTTTGTGTGTACACCGTATGTGATTTTGAAACTGGATTGAACTTCTTAAGTTCAAGCTTAGCGCTCGGATCTTTCTTGTTTTTGTTGTTAAAACGAGAATAATAGACGTGACCTTTTCCAACGCCATCTGCGTCTCCTTTGCTAACCATTCGTATGAGTCTATCTTGTGACATAGTGACGGCAATAGTACCAGAAAGGGGTATTTTGGTCAATCCCACCCCCACGCTCGTGTCGTGGTTACTCTGAAGAATTAAGATTTCTATTAATATTTGAGTAAGTACCGGCACTCAGTATAGCTTGCATTGTTGCCACAACAGAAGAAACACGAGCGTGGGGGTGGGATCAATCCCTTGTGTACTATGGAGAAAATTTGCGTGGGACCAAGGGTGAGATATGCAGTAGAGATAACAAAGTCGGAGTGCGTGCGTGGTATTATTACTTTGAACTGTATGCGTTTTGCACCCCGTCTCTTTTCTGGGTGCTGTACATATAGTAGTAATAGCACATGATAGTTCTTACATTTGGGTGGGATTTCCCACCACATACTGACGGTGGACTTGGCTTTGCATGTCATGGTCTGACTTCTCAGCTTGCTCAAGAGGGCACTGAGGTGATTTTTGTGCTGCCGCGCACGCAACAGGTTATGGGACCCTCTCGATTTGTGTTTGCTGATGTTGAGAAGAATGTTCGGGTACGTGAGATTAATTCGCCATTAACTCCATATAAAGCTTCCGGGAGTTCATTTGATGTATATGATGTTATGGGAAAACGAATACTCTATTCGCGTACTATTTTAGAAGAGGTGCACAAGTACGCGCATGCTGCTGCGGCAATCGCGTTGAGAGAGAATTTTGATATTATTCATGCCCACGATTGGACGGCCTACCTTGCTGGCGTTGCAGCAAAAATCGCTACAAAGAAGCCGTTAGTTTTGCATGTACACGCAACATCATTTGATCAAGCTGCGGGTACGAATGTAGATCCAGAGATATATAAAATTGAATTAGAGGGATTTGTAGCTGCTGATTGTATTGTGGCAGTGAGTCAGCTCACAAAGGACACTGTCGTTAGTCGATATGGCATAGATCCAGATAAAGTTACGGTTGTACACAACGGAAGTGAATCTGATGAGCCCGAATATCATCCGCCGACTCTCGGTGAGCACAAGAAGCAAGGTAAAAAAATCGTTTTGTATCACGGCCGTATTACGGTGCAAAAAGGTGTTGACTACTTTGTTCGTGCTGCAAAGCGTGTGCTGGACGTTGAGCCAAACGTAGTGTTTGTAGTTTCGGGTAAGGGTGACATGTCCGGTCAAATTATGGAACAAGTAGCGTCACTTGGTCTCTCGCAACATTTTATTTTTGCTGGAGCCTTATGGTATGCAGAGCGGGATCAAATGTATCAGAGTGCTGACTTGGTAGTGATGCCGTCGGTGTCAGAGCCATTTGGTCTTGTGCCGCTTGAAGCAATGCGGCACGGCACCCCGTCAGTCATCAGTCATCAGTCTGGCGTCTCTGAAGTTATGGCGCATGTTTTGAAAGTGGATTTTTGGGACATCGACGAGATGGCAAATAAAATTATTGCAGCATTGCGTTATCCTGTTATGAATAATCAACTCGTGCAAGAGGGAAAAATTGAGTTGCGTGGATTAACCTGGCGCAAAGCTGCTATTAAAATACAGTGCCTCTACCAGCGTCTGGTACAATTAGTAAGATCATAATATGTTATCTGTTTGCCCTTATTTTCACGTACACCAACCGTATCGCATCAAGCAATATCGAGCCTTTGATATTGGTAACGATAATCAGTATTTTAACGATGCTAGCGATACAGATTTAAACAACAGAAGGATCCTTGAAAAAGTGGCAGACAAGTCGTATCGCCCAATGAATGGTGTATTGCAGGAGCTTCTTGATAAGCATCCAGAATTTCGATTTGCACTATCATTCTCGGGTACAGTCCTCGATCAGTTTGAAGCGTACGCACCAGATGTGCTGGAGAGTTTTCAAAAATTGGTAGAAAGCGGTCGAGTTGAAATTCTTGCCGATACGTACCATCACTCACTCTCGTTTTTTTACTCAGTACCTGAATTTGAGCGACAGGTTGCAAAGCACTCGAAACGCGTCTACGAACTTTTTGGACAGACCCCAAGAGTGTTTCGGAATACTGAACTTTCATATCGAAATGATCTTGCGAAGTGGTGTGAAGACAATGGGTATCTGGGTATTATGGCAGAAGGATGGGATCCGGTGCTGGGTTGGCGCAGTCCAAATTACGTGTATCAACCTGTGGGATGTAATCGGATAAAAGTACTCTTAAAGAATTACAAGCTATCAGATGACGTTGCATTTCGGTTCGGCAATCAAGGTTGGGCTTCGTACCCACTTGATGCTGAGACATACGCTAGTTGGATTCACGCACACCACGGTGACGGGCACACCATCAATCTCTTTATGGACTATGAGACATTCGGAGAGCATCAGTGGGAAGATACGGGTATCTTTAATTTTGTACGCGTGCTACCCGAAATGCTTATGCGTCATCCTGAAACTAGTTTCAAAACCCCAACTGAAACTATTGAGAGTTACGATCATGTCGGCGAGTTTGATGTGCCGCATGTTCTGACGTGGGCTGATACGGACCGCGATTTAACTGCGTGGACAGGGAATGATATTCAGAAAGATGCGATCGCAGCTATCTATGGACTTGAAGATGATGTATTGAAAACTAAAGACCCTGACATACTTGAAACATGGCGTAAGCTACAGACATCAGACCACTTCTACTATATGTGTACGAAGTGGTTTAGCGATGGTGATGTACATGCATATTTCTCTCCGTACAAATCCCCATATGATGCATATATCGCTTTCATGAATGCCTTAAGTGACTTACAATTACGTATATCCCATGCAGTGTCTAATGTAGAACGACAAAAACGCATGGAGTTGGAGCAAATCCCGAAAACGTTTTGGGAACGACTGGTTGCATACCTGCACCGAAAGTATAAAACGTTTGTCGAGTTCTTTAAAAGTCCCTCATTTAAATAATAGTATGGCTATAAAAAAACCTATTACAAAAAATGTTGCCGCAAAGAAAGCAGCCGCAAAGAAAACGGTAGCAAAGAAAACGGTCGCTAAAAAAAGTAGTCAAAAACCCAAAGTGGCTGCAAAAAAAGTTGTCCCTAAAAAGACATCCGTCAAAACAAAGACAACAAAGACAACAAAGACAACAAAGACAACAAAGACAACAAAGACAACAAAGAAAACCACTAAAACTGGTCGGGCACTTGTGCGTGCAAATGGAGAATCTTGTTTCTGGACGACTGATGGACAAGTACTGCGTGATTTGATGCAATTGTCCGAAGCGTTGAATACTATGAAGGAAAAAGCATTTCTGCATCACGTAAACAAGGAAAAGAATGATTTTGCAGATTGGGTAGCTTCAGTCTTGGAGGATCAAGAGTGCGCTGAAGCACTGCGCAAGTCTAAAAAGCCAAAGACGGCAAAAACGGTTGTCATACGACATCTACGTTTTTATAGCGTATAAATTTTATATGGCACGAGCAGTCACACTAGGGAATGGAAATATGTTGATCGGAATTGATAATAATGGTCAGGTACGTGATTTCTATTTTCCACATGTGGGCCATGCTAATCATGTCAGTGGAGCAAGCGGATCATTTATGCATCGAATCGGTGTGTATGTCGATGGTACACTCGCATGGCTTGATGATCCGTCCTGGAAGGTTACCATTGGGTGCGATAGTCAAACAGTGGTGGGATCAATGCATGCAGTCAACGAAAAGCTGGGTGTAACACTTTCGAGTGTGGACGTAGTGCACAATGAAGAAAATGTTCTCATGCGGTCATTTGTAATCGGCAACGAAAAAAAAGAATCACGCGAAGTAAAATTATTTTTATCGCAGCAATTTCGTATTTCAGAATCAAGACGAGGAGACACTGGGTTTTATGATCCTCGTGTGGGATCAATTATTCACTACAAGGGTCATGTGAAGTTTTTAGTGAATGCATTTCATGAAGGGAGACAATTTACCGATTACAACATTGGTCTATTTGGCATCGAGGGCTTAGAAGGGACGTATCATGATGCCGAGGATGGAGTATTGGAACGAAATCCAATTGAACATGGATCAGTTGACTCTGTGATTGGTATTACCTGTGATATGACACCCAATACACACACGGAAGTACAGTACTGGATTGCGTGTGGTGAGACTATTGATGTGGTACATGACCTGAATGCGCATGTACTTGAGGAGACACCTGAAGTATTAATTCGTTCAACACAGAATTATTGGAAAGCATGGATTGGAGTTGATAAACATGATCTTTCACTTCTTTCGGATGATTTAAAAGCGCTCTATTACCGTTCATTGACGACTATCAGAGTACATACTGACAACGGTGGGGGGATTATTGCATCGAGTGATACTGACATGCTTCATCATGGGAGAGATACATACAGCTACGTATGGCCACGTGACGCATCTATTATCGCAAACGCGCTGGATCGGTCTGGGCATCATGATATTGCAAAACAATACTTTACATTTATGACGGCTCGACTTGAGCGTGGCGGATACCTCGCTCATAAGTACCGCGTTGATGGTGTGCTAGGAAGTTCATGGCATTCATGGTTTCACAATGGAGAAGAAAAATTACCTATTCAAGAAGACGAGACAGCATTGACACTCATCATGCTGTGGGAACATTTTCAAAGTGCGCAAGATTTAGAGTTTATTGAGTCAATGTACAACACATTTGTTGAGCCGGCTACGGCATTTTTGACCACACATATTGAAGCTTCACTTGGTTTACCCGATGGCTCATATGATTTATGGGAGGAGAAATATGGTATTTCAACATACACTGCGTGTGCTACGTATGCGGCACTTAATGCTGCAACACATTTTGCGAACTTACTAGGTAAGGATGAAGCTGCCCGCACGAGTGCAGCAGTAGCCCAGCGTATGCATGCAAGCATCCTTGAGCATTTGTATGACAAGGACCTGGGTATGTTTGTGAAGTTGGTGCGCTATGACAAGAACGACGAGCTCGAGATTGACCGTACGATTGACATCAGTAGTTTTTTTGGCCCGCTCATTTTTGGAGTGTTAGAACCAAGTGATTCACGAATCAAGCAGAGTTATGAAACAATTGAGCGAACACTTAAGGTGCATGGTGCGAGTGAGGGGTATGTACGATATGAGGGTGACACTTATTACACGATGCAAGATGCGGGGACTCCAAACCCCTGGGTTATCACAACGCTCTGGATGGCGCAGTACCACATTATGAAAGCCGAAAAAGTTAAGGACCTTGAAGAAGCGTATACGATACTAGAGTGGACATGCGGACACGCAACCAAAAGTGGAGTGTTAGCAGAGCAAATGCATCCGCACACCCGTGAACACCTTTCAACCGCTCCACTCACGTGGAGTCATGCAGAGTTTGTCATCACCGTCGATGAGTATCTTAAAAAACACGCAGAACTCAGTGGCGATACCAAGTAAAGGAATCACGAGAATTTTTTTCTCCAAAAACCATAGCCAAAAGGCAATTTTTGGTATACGCCAATTTTTGTACGGTGGATTGAGTATGCTAAACCGCATGTGCCAAGCTCCTCCCCAATTATGCTGGCGAGTGTGCGCATGTATGTGCCAGAGCTTGCAACGCAGCGGAACTTGGCGATTTGATATGTTTCATTGGCACTCGAGTCAAGGAACGCTTTCCATGACTCCCTGACCTGAGGCCGCCTGAAGTCATTGCCTAGCGCTTTACTTACTTCAGTTACTTTTGGGATTGTTTCAATTTTCTGTGTGACGTGTTCGTAGACCTTAGTACTAGAAATTTCTTTGATTTCTAGTAGGTCAAGTTTGTATATTGTTGATTGCTTGGTAGGGATTTCAATTTCGTCTAGGCGTCCCTCAAGCGTCCATACATGCAGTGGTTTACCCTGAACTGTTTTCGATGAGTAGTGCGGGTAAGGGAGTTTAATATCTCCAATAAGCTTTTTTGCAACCGATTGAATTTTGTGTTGGGACTGTTCTTGCTGTGGACACGTCTGAATCAGACCGAGTACGTCACCTGTGTCCGATTGCGCACCAAGCAGTACTTCAAATTCATATTCCTTATCAAGTCGATGATACGCCTTTTGATTCTTGCACTCCTCACCTATAAGCACTAACAGTTTCCCCGACGCCATCGGGTCGAGTCTTCCAGCGTATGCTAAGGGAACT
>JBLHGD010000014.1:0-19209 GCA_047616585.1 Candidatus Azotimanducaceae bacterium | reverse complement strand
TTGCTAACACAACTATCTTACCTGCGGGTATGTTGTTTGTGCGTTTGAGGTGTTGATTCAGCTTCTGCCATTGACTATTGCGCCTAGTGCAGTATAAATGTAAGTACATCAACCCCTGAACAACCCCCGGGAGAGACTGATGAAGTACCTTTGTATTCGAGCAATTCTTTCAATTGTTCTGTCAATGTCGTGTGCGGTATCTGCCCATGTTTGAGAGCAAAGCTCAAAAAACCACCCTTAGGGGAGAGGACGTATGGTTAATTCCACCCAATTCAGTGGTGGAGATAAACGCCGTACTCCTGTTTGGGCCCGTCCAAGCAAAGTCCGATCTTCTAATCGGGGAGGTCTGGTTGAGAAATGATGAAAAGTGGTGTACTTTTTCACCTTCAACAACCACAGACAGAACTTTGGAGACTGCACAATGAAATCACTGAGTTTATTGTTAGTTCTTGCGTTCGTTCTTACATCAGTTCCAGTCAGCGCTGACTGGACTGATGGGCAAAGATTCGTCGTCGCCAGCGTTGAGATGACACAGAATATTCACGGACCAATATTTCAGCTGTGTATCAAGGACACTAGACCAAAAAAAGACCACCCTATCACACGAGTAAGTATGCGACTTACTCTTGACAGAGGTGGCGCCGGACAGACAAGTATTTCTGCTCGGGGAGATCGACTCACGGAAGGATGCTTGAAATCAACTGAGCAAAACGTGTTCCAGCTTCAAATTCGATTTTTTGAAGACGCAGTGGGCGTCTACACACTAGAAATCGACAGAATCTGGGCTAAGCATGTACACACCAAATTTTGGTACATCATCACCAAGGAGCATCGACCAAAAAGCAAAGCCCGCGACTGATCAGTCGCGGGTGCTTTCTTTTTTGGGAAATTTTTGGGCCGTAAACTGATTACTCAGAATCAGACGGTCCTGGATCTTCTGGAGCAATTACCCGGTCTTCAACAATCTCGCTTTCTTTTGGTCGTCGAGCGACAATTGCGAACATGGTTCCTAACAGTAGTGCAGCAAATCCAAAGCCTGCCCATGGTATCCATGCGTACTTTTCAGTGATACGACTTTCTTCATCGTCACACACGTCACCAATACCATCACCATCCTCATCCGCCTGCCTTCTGTTTGGATCATTTGGACAGTTATCAGCAGAATTGATTCGTCCGTCGCGGTCGAAGTCATCACACATATCTCCGCGCCCGTTATTGTCGATATCAAACTGCTCAGGGTTCGCAAGCGATACACAGTTATCGATAGTGTTTGGTATTCCGTCATCGTCACTGTCAGCGGGTCGGTACAGTTGATTGTCAGTTATAACAATCGGTGAAAGTACTGGAACAACCCCTACATCACTTCGCAGATCCCCTGACTCAGAAGTGACAATGGATACAGAGCTGTCTGGATTGAGATATATATCGTACGAATTGCCTGGCTGTGCAAGGAAGCGAAGGTTCCTTGCGACATCCCTTTCTACACTGTCCTGCACGAGTGTTACCTCAGATATGCGTAGTGGTTGAGCATAGGTGAATACCAAACGCCATTGTGTTGCCTTTGTTACGGGGAACAAAAGCTGGTTACTTGAAAGTCGTTTTTGAGCAACTATTACTTCCTCTGTCCCAGTTTCAGTAACTGCATACAGAGCGACCGTAAGCGGACGCGCAACATTCCGAGCAAACGCAAACACCATACTAGACGATTCAGTCAGTGCGTTACCGTTTAGAGTGATCTCAGCTTCCCCCTGCCCTACTTCAGGGAGGGCAAAGTCAAGATTCGTTGTATAGTTATCATCAACAAGTACTCGAGCACTGCCAGAGGTATTTGCGCGCGCCGATACAAGCGAAGGATTTTCATCTGCCGTAACGATGTATTGGGATGGTAAGTACGTAGCTGACTCACGTTCATACACCGCAAACTCTTTTTGCTTTATATGCACGTTAAGTGGCACCTCAAGCACCGTTGGTACAGTGATAGTATCTGCTGTGAGCGTCGTGGTCTGTGTGAAGGTACTTCTTTTATCTGGTGTCTGTACAGACGTTCCTTGGGGCACTGATGGTACTAATTTCGACTGCGCATGCACAGAAATAATATGTACCGAAAAAATGCACACCAATAACCCCGTAAAAATATACTTATTCATATAACTATTCTTGCACAGGAGTATCCTGTTTTTTATTCTTTCCGATAAACGCAGTCGACATCAGTAATACACCGATGGCCGCGAAGGTAATAACGCGTCCAATTAATTCCATCTGCCACACATCAACAAACAATAATCTGAGTGTCACAAATCCAAGCAGCAGTCCGCCAAGCACGCGGCGCGTCTTATGGTCATACACACGTCCTCGCACAAACAAGGTGATGCCCAGGATAGTGTATATGACAAGTGAAATCATTGTCGCTGAATCGTCACCCATGACTGAGTGCGTAACCAGCCACACGAGCAACAATGCATACAGAGAACCCGCCAATATGAGGCCCGCAGAAATCGGAGAGTCTTTTGTACTCTCTTCTTTTGTTGCATACAGCACAAGACCCGTGATGAAGAGTACGAACGATAGAATCAACAAGGCGAAGAAATCTTCATGCAAGAAGCCATCACGCCATGCCCGCGAAGCGACGTGTTCAAATGACATCACGACCGGCGCAATGAGTAACAAACTCATGCGTCCAGCCAAGAGCGGGTCTCGTAACGCACTTGCTGCATACACCAAGGCTGCTGCTTCAACCGTATATGCAATAGTCAGTAGTGCTCCATCGAGCTCGGCTGCTGTTGCTGCGGCCAGCAAGCCAGTACTAACCGCTCCATATATATAGAATGGTGTCCGGTGAGCGCAGTGCATATAGACGATAAACGCACCTGAGCTAAAGACAAGCATCCACGCTACATACAACAAACTCTGCCATTCTGCTGGTGCTGCAAGTGCAATCCAACACACTAAGTATATTCCTGAGAAGAATGCGGTGAACGTGTGCCCTTGCTTCGCTTTCTCATCCTTATCGTGCACGAGACTCGTCACGTTTGCGACAAAGAACACACCCGTAAAGGCAAACGCAAATAACAGCGCTACGATCTTGTCTTCCACACCAACTCCACTGTCAAAAAATGGGAGACTGTAGAAGAACGCCAGTAGTACTGACGCGAACGTCAGCGTGTGTGATCCCGTCAGACGTACAACCCAAAGTGTACCCAGCACAACCACCATGAGATATGAGAATAACAACACAACGTTTGTGTCAGGTGCATTGGTCATAAATGGTGCGATCCCTGCAAGAACAAGCCCTGCTAAAGCCAATCGATCGCTTTGATAGCGGACACTCATAAACGCCACAAACAGAATCGACAAAAACATGAGCCCCAAAGCGGTTGCTGGAGTAAACATATCGTATTCACTTCGTGCCGCAAAGACAGTCAACAATACCGCCGTTGAGCCAAGTACCACGAAGATACTCCCTTGATGTCGATACTTCTGTATACGCCAAACACCAAGTCCCATAATTGCAATCCCTAGCAAAAGTCCAAGCGCAATTCGACCAGCTGGTCCAATCCAGTCATTTGCAAACGCATAATTTACAAACCAACCAAATGCAATTAAAAGCAGAAGCGCTCCTAACTTTACGAAAAAGTCCTCCTTGAGCCACTCTATAAATGAGAATCCTTCCTCAGCATGTGGTGTAGTCTGACCCGAAGGTTGTGTTGCCGAAGGTACTGGAGATGGCCCAACATACATCTGCCGTGCAGGATCAGAAGAATCCGTCTGCGAAGCAGCTGATGGCGCAGTAACTGATGCCGTAGAGTCTGCATGCACTAACTGCGTAGCCTCAGATTCATGAGGCCGCGACGATTTCAATTCCTTAATCTCATTCTCCAATCCCCCAACTTTTATTCCCAGATATATGACATACCCAAAAATCAATAATAATATGAACTCCATATGCGTAGCTTATGTGATATACCTACCAGTATACATGCGAATCCCATCAATATAGACAGGTCAATATAGACAGGTCCACCCTCATCTGGGATTAACTCACACAGCCTAAAACTAGCACCGAGTCTGAGCACACCTAGAGTGCAATACCGTACAAACGTTGGGCATTCTCCATCAACTGCACGCACACCTTCTCTTCATCCTCTCCTTTTATCTCTGCAATCTTTTTATACACTTCGGTCACAAACAGTGGCTCACAACGTTTGCCTCTGTGTGGCACCGGAGCAACGTACGGTGAGTCGGTCTCGGCATGGATCATATCCAACGGTGCATTTCGCACCACCTCTTCGTAGTCTTTTGCGAACGTAATCACTCCTGTAAACGAAACAGTGAATCCAATATCGAAGAACCGTTTTGCCTGCTCCCAATTTCCGGCATAAAAGTGCACATTACCTTTAACCTTCGCGTATTTTTTTAGTATCGTATGCGTATCGTCATATATATTCCCCACCCCAGCTTCAGCTTTAGCGCTTTCAGAATTACCTTTACTGTCTCGAGTATGAATCATTAGCGGTAAGTTGAGCTCATTTGCAAGTTCAATTTGAGCTATAAAAGCCTTCTCTTGCACTTCCTTCGTATCAGACTCCAGACGATAGTAATCAAGCCCACACTCACCAATACCAACCACCTTCTTACTTTTTGCCAGGTCTTTATAATACGCTGCATCAAATACTTCACCGCGGGACGTGAATCCCGTCATGTTCTTGCCAAGCTCTTTCTCATCGTGATAGCTTGCGCTCGTGTGAACCGGATGCAGTCCAATAATCGCATACACCCCATCGGTGTACATCTGCGCTATCTCAACCGCCCGAGCACTCGTGTCGCGCTGTGTCCCAATATTAATATGCGCCACCCCAGCTTCCCGCGTCCGATCAATCACCTCCCTAAAATCATCCTTAAAGGCATTAATATTCACATGCGCATGTGTGTCGATATATTTGTATGTCTGTTGCATATATACATAGAATCCTACCATACAAAAATACCCACAATTACTCCAATCGATTGGAGTAATTGTGATACACTTTCAGTAATGGTCCGACTGAATAAAACACATCTTCAGACTAAGCAGATTGAAGATCTGCTGTTACAACTTGCCAAAGTTTTATCACCGAACAAGCCCTCGCACGCGAGAGCAGCCCTCAGCGAAATACTTGGCAGAGAAGAGCAGATTATGGTGGCAAAAAGATTAGCTACGATAGTCCTCCTTTCTGAAAAATTTTCCTCATACAAAATCAGTCGCATACTTAAACTGAGTGAAAGTACCGTATCTCGAACTGCACTGAAATTAAAGCATGGTGATTACAAAACAATTTTACACGTACTTGGAAAAAGTAAGAAAAACTACTTTGCGGTATTAGATATCATTGATGATATTTTGCATCTCGGAGGAATCCTCCCCCACTATAATGGAATAGACCGGCACAAGCTCTAAAACACTTATATAAATACTCCAATCGATTGGAGTATTTAAAAGTGTATTAGTTGTTGTGTTTGACTTGTGTTATCTACATTCTCTTTTTAATCCACCAACGCTTTACTATGGGAAGTGAGAGCGTTGAGAAGATGTATCCTCCTACTGGCACGAGCGCATTAAGCAAGGGTGCGTCGTTGCCAATTTTCATAAGCCATACACTGGCAATACTATATGTAAGTATCGCGATAATCCCTCGTCGTGTGTAGCTACTCTCCCATGCTTTATCAAGCTCGACTCGACTATTTCTCTCTAGAATATCTTCAACACTTTTCATGTTTATTTTTCAATGACCTGTAAGAGTTCTGGGAACTTTAGAAAATCTGCGTCTTCGTTGAGGTGTCCTCCTCCAGGGATGACGATTGGTTCGACTTGTAGATGCTTCCCAAGCTCGTGGGGTTTTTCTGGAGGCACATACGGATCGTTGTTTCCGTACAATATATAGAACTCCTTAGAGTTGTTTTTGATTTTCTCCCAATCAAATTCTCTTTCCGCAATCGTTTTATTGATACTATCAAACATCTGATTCGCATACTTCCCTTCAAAGGAACCCACAAAACCAGCGACCAATGCTGTCTTGGCAATCTGCACATCAAGTTTCTCGAGGATTGACAGTGCGAACGTCGCACCGATACTGTGACCAATGAGAACTGTCTTTTTGTTAAACTCAGAAAGGTGCAGTTCGATAACGTTCATCCACGAATCGTAGCTTTGCCCTTCTGGGGTTGGAAATTGTGGCGCAAACACGTTATATCCACTACTCTCGAGCTCTGTTCTAAGCCACGGGATCCAGTTCTCGTCAGGATTCCCATACGCACCGTGGATGATAAAAGCATTCTTCACCCCGTTAGAATTATCTGCTGTTTGTGTATTGTCTGACATAAATAGTATATTTGTTTGTATTCTGTGTGTCCAAAAATGTAAGATTTTAACGGGGTAAATACTAATCTTCTAATCGAGCAAACAGATTCTCTGGTTTTTTGTTTTCCTTTATTGTTTGAAGGATACTTTTTGAAGTATCAGGCATATATGGTTGTAACCGTGTTGCTACGACATGTAAATCCTTTACTAAAAGATCTATCATTCTCTTTCCTTCCTTAGGGTTTTCTTTTACAATTTTGAATGGTTCATTTATTGCAATGTACTCGTCTAATTCACCAATTCTTGTCCAAATGTTATCTGCTCCCATTTGTATTGCGTAGGCAGACAATGCAATATCCTCATAATCAAATGCCTCAATATCTACCGGTGCATCGAGGTGCGTTTCAGCCATCTTCATAATCCGTGCCGTGAGGTTCCCAAGCCCATTTACGAGGTTTGCTGTGTAGTACTCGTCCATTCGTTCTGGAGTCAGGTCAGAATCATCGAATGGGTGGGAATGACGAAGCAGGATGTATCGCGTAGCGTCAGTACCGTACCGCTGCACGAGATCATGCGGGTGAATTACGTTTCCAAGTGACTTACTCATTTTCTGTCCTCCACTATTAATGAACCCGTGATACAAAACCTGATCCGTGTGTGGCAACTCAGCTGACTTGAGCATCGCTTGCCACATGACTGACTGAAATCGAATCTGGTCTTTTCCAGCAAGCTGCAGTGACTGCCCTTCTTCCCAGAATTTTTTGAAATTACCTTCCCCGTCTGCCGGCCATCCAAGCGTAGAGATATAATTCGTAAGCGCATCAAACCATACGTACATCACCTGATCGTCATCTCCCGGCACAGGAACGCCCCAGTCCATTCGAGACTTCTCGCGTGAGATACTAAAGTCTTCAGGACTATCTTCAACAAGCCTCAATGCTTCCAAACGCCTCCATTCTGGCACTACAACGCCCTCCTTCGACAAATACTCAACGATATCCTTCTTGTAGTTTGAGAGTTTAAAGAAATAGTTTTCTTCTTCGACCTCCTGGAGTTCCATGTTTGGGTGATTTGGACACTTACCATCTACCAGATCAGATTCCTTCATAAACATCTCATCCCCCACGCAATAGAGTCCCTTATATTTCTTTTTATATATATCTCCCTTCGCTTCACAACGTTTCCAAAGTTCTTGAGCTGCTTTTTTATGATCTTCGTTTGAAGTACGAATGAAATTGTCGTATGAAAGATTCAAGGAGTCTTTCAGTTTTGCAAACTCACCTGCGAAGTGGTCAACATACTCCTGACGACTCTGTCCAGCCTCGTCTGCTTTCCCAGCAATCTTTTGTCCATGCTCATCTGTTCCAGTACTAAAAAACACCTCGTGACCCGCAAGTCTCCAGTATCGAGCAAGTGTATCTGCCTGCACCAACTCAAGAGCAAACCCCACATGCGGATCAGCGTTGACGTACGGCAGCGTTGTAGTTATATATCGGGATTCTTTGTTTGACATAGAAATTACTGTATCACAAACACCTTAAATGCGCTCTTCAGAGGGCTTACGTAGCGCGAATACTGTAATTAGAAGAGTTGTTACAAAGAGAGTGGTTACAAAAGCATAGTTTTCATACGTCCACGTTTGGATAGACAGTAACACTAACCCATACCCTAGCAGCGAAAGTCCGTACGAAGCCCAAGCTTCTGTTTCAGGGAACTGATAGGTCTTAACAAGTGTAGGCGCAACCACAGCTATTTCAGCTAAGATCGCAAACGTTATTGCAAAATTTGGATTGTCGGTTATGTACCAAAGAATAAGGCCTACTATGGCAATACCGGCAAATACAAAATCGATTTTTCGTGTTTTCCAGAACGCATCAGGATTGAACGTCGATGCAATCAATATTAAAAGTGGAGTAAGGCCGGCTGCGAATGTCATCCACGCAACAAGCCCGACTCCCTGTACAATCTGAGCAGCAAAAGCAATCATTGGAATTACTGTCCAAAAAAAGTACGTGACTCTATTAGGACGCACGCTTCCTTTAATGGTGCAGTATAAATAATACAAACCTCCTAGTATCTCTAAGGCTATTCCCAATCCTGCAAAATATTCTGGAATCATTTCTAACTTAGTGTTGCGACAAGTTCAGTGATTGGAACTCTTGTCTGTTCTCCTGTATCTCGGTCGCGGACAGTGACTGTATCCTTCAGAGAAGGATCTTCTTCGCCGAGTGTTTCAAAATCGATGGTCACACAGTGCGGGGTTCCAATTTCGTCTTGACGACGGTAGCGCTTGCCAACGTTGCCATTGTCATCCCAGGCGACATTGCCAAACTCCTCTTTAAGTATCGTGAATACTTCACGAGCTTTCTCTACAAGTTGTGGCTTGTTCCGCAGAAGTGGTGAGACTGCAACACGATACGGAGCTAAATGCACCGGGAGTTTCAGATACGTACGCACTTCACCTCCCATCTCGTCTTCTGTGTATGCCTCACACAACACTGCAGTAAATGCGCGCCCAACACCGAATGATGGCTCGAGTACATGCGGGATAAAACGTGATCCGTCAGGCTCGATGTACTCCATGGTAGTACCGCTTGCTTCCATGTGCTGTTTGAGGTCATGATCTGTTCTATACGCAAAACCTGAAAGCTCATCAAATCCCTTACCAGGGAAATTGTATTCAAAATCAATCGTACGCTTTGAGTAGTGTGCGAGATCGTTTTCTGCAACCTCAAGCTCGCGCACATTCTCGCGCGAAAGGCCCAGGTGGTCGTTCCAGGCGATGATTGTTTCTCTCCATAATTCAAATTGCTCCTTCCAATCTTCTTCCTTTACAAAATACTCAATTTCCATTTGTTCAAATTCACGTACTCGGAAGAGAAATTCTCGCGGTGCAATTTCATTCCGAAACGCCTTCCCCACTTGGGCAATACCAAATGGAATCTTTGGACTCATTGAGTCCACCACATTCTTAAAGTTCACAAAAATACCTTGTGCGGTTTCTGGACGTAGATACGATTTTTGTGTTCCTTCAGCCCCCACTTGTGTTTCAAACATTAAATTAAACTGCCGTTCTTCACCAAGTTCCCCACCACAGTCAGCACATACCTTCTTGTCTTCAAGATGATCTGCTCGAAACCGATGATTGCACTTCGTGCATTCAATCACAGGATCTGAAAAACCTGCGCCGGTATGCCCCGAAGCTTCCCATACTTTTTCATTCATCAAAATTGCCGCATCCAATCCATAGACATCTTCTCGGCCATCAACAAACATCTTCCACCATTGGTTTTTAATGTTGTTATTCAGCGCAACTCCCAGCGGACCAAAATCCCATGTCCCACGTAACCCTCCGTAAATGTCAGAACCCTGAAACACAAATCCACGTCGCTTACACAGCGATACAATCTTCTCCATTTTGTCATCTTTCAGCACAGTTTCTTTTCCAGTCATCTTAATATTGATTATTATTCAGCGCCCTGTGGTAAAGGCATGGGTGTTTCCTCTCTTACAACCTCTCCAATACCTTCTGGGAAGCCAGCTTCAATTGAGAGGCGAGCAGTTAAAGCGACACTACTGGTTCGTACAACACTTCCGGTGAAGCGATCCATTCCCTTCAGGCGTTGTTCCCCAAGTAATGTTGGAGTTGTACCAATTTGCGACGTGCTTGGCAAGAGAGATACCTGGAATCCAGCAATCTTTGACTGATTAGCATCAATGTCACCAACGTTCCATGTGACTGTACGCGATGTTTCATTGAACGTTATGTCTCCTGCTCCAGAGGTCTTATCGAGCCATTGTACATACACCGGTAGTGACGCAGTCATTTCAACATCTCCCACATCATTGGATCCATTTTGGGCAAATAGTGTCATGGTGTAGGTGGTTTCCTTCTCAGCTACAGGAGGGAGCGGACCTGTGTCAGTGAAGACACTTGTGTTTCTTCCTGTTTCAGATGCGAGTACTGCGACACTCGATACTTTTGCAACTCCTGAAGCAGTCCCGATGAGTTCTTCAGAAGCCCGCCCTTCTGAGACGCGTCGTGCACGGACATCAACATCAAACGCAAGCTGGGGTGTTGTCTCAATATCAGGATCGGGACGAAGTGAAATACTCATATTCATTTCTCCTCCTGGTACGATCTCACGCAATGCTTCAAATGAAGATGCGTCCCAAAAAACTGTATTTTTTGTTGAATCATAAAAACCAGAACTTGCTTCGACGGTATAGTCCGAGAGTGCATTTCCTGAGAGGCTGAGTTCAACTCGTCCATCATAGATTGTATCCTCAAGTGAGTTAGAAACTGTAATATCAACATGCACTGCTTCACCTGATTCAACTGGCACCGTACCTGACATGTCTCCATTAAGTTCTAACACAACGTCAATAAACGGATGCTCAATAAGGAACTCCGTTGATGCGGTAGAAAAAACAGACGCTAAGTTCAAACGGTCACGTTCATTTGGTATACCAATAGAGAAGTGCATAGCCTGCTCATCGGTTTCCTTTCCGACAACGACACCTGTGAGTGTAATAACCTTGCTCTCTTCAGGAACCAGAGAATCTATGAGCCATACATTTTGTCCGGAAACAGGACTCGGTTCAGATTTTGTAAAATCAAATCCGTTTGGATATTCAGCTTTTACAAGTACGTCCGTGAGGGTATTTGGGGCATTCGATGAAATCGTGAGCTCAACATCTGTTTCTTGGCCTGAAGAAATCTTGTGTATGGCCTTCACACTGATCACAACAGGAGAAGAACTAATTTTAAATCGTAGTGGTTCAGCCTCTTTTGCAAACGTTGAGTTTGAGCCTTCAACTCGATATTCAATTTCAGCAAAAATATTCTTCTCGTCGTTCTCCTCACCAAATACAATAGCGCGCAATGGGATATTGAGTGTCTCACCTGAGCCGATAGTATCCAGTGACAACCGTTCAGTAAATAATTCCTTACCCTCTTCGTTAGCGGATTGTGTACCATCGGGATACGTCACGATGAGTGTTGCTGATTCAATTGCGATGGTGTTTTGATTGGTAATGCCAATCTGCAACGGGATCGACTCGCCTCCTCCAATGGTAAATGGTCCATTAAGACTAATCGAAATATTCTCTCCTGAGATTGAGTTCCCTCCCGTAAAGAAAAAGATGCTTGATACACCAAGTGCCAGTATAAAAAAAGCGAGACCTGCGAGTACGATAACAAGTCGATATTTGCGTGAACGTTTTTTTGGTATCATAGGTTCGATTTCTGATACTACTTCACTTATAGTTTCGGTTTCAGTTTCTATATGTTGTGATGCTTGTTCTGTCGCGGGGACATGTGCGCCAGCTTGGATTCCGTCAATCGTAGGTTTTTTTGCAGTTTGTGGGGGATGTTTCCAGGTATGCGAGACAGGCACCTCTGTATCAGGGAGAACATACTTTTCGCGTTTCTTTGGGGCACTACCGCGCGAATACAGACGTTCTCGCAATGCATTTAGCTTTTCATCGTCTTTAAAGTTACTCATATAATAACGTGATTATACCCCGACCCCAACATTGGGTCTATCACTTCGTTGAAGTGATGTTCATAGACACATCAATGTCTATGTGTCAGATGGCCTTAGTATCTATTCTATATTCAAAATATAAAACTGACCCGATGTTAAGGTGGGACATGCCACGCTATAAATGACTTACGGAAAGGGCCTTCTCGATTGCTTTGCACGCATCGCGGGAAATCTCAGTAGGTGCAGACCACGGGTCTTTTGCCTCAATCAATTCTGCATACGATGTATGGGGAGCTATATAACCAAGTGTATAGAGTGTTCGAAGTGTAAATTGATTTTGAAGGTTGTAGCATGTTTCTTTTTCTGCCCCGACAATGTACGAGAGTACGGCGGTAGTATCTTCAAACATGCCTGGATGTAGCTCTTCGCCTTGCACAAACCGACGGAGTAACTTCACAATAACCGCAATTGAAGCGCGTGCGTGCTGTGAAGTAGCCTCCATAAACGGATTACTCATTGCTGCCACACTTCCAATACGCCACCCATTCTTTCCCTTTACAAGGGAAACACGAATGACTGAAAAATCCTGAAGTGCATACCGCTGCTTTGATTTCTCAACACGAACACTCCGAGCATTCGCCCATAACATCCCAGCATCACAGGTAAACAAAAGATATGATTTGTCGGAAGTAAACGATTGTTTACTTCCGCAGACCACCGCATCTGTAATATACGTTTTATACATACGTTCACCAAAAATTACATTTTTGCGATACTGACTGTGAACGTGTTATCTCCCACTTTGATCTCTTGTCCGTCTGTATCGGCAAATATAATACTCTGTGCTCCGACTGTCTTTTGTATCTCATCTAGAAACCCATTGAGTAAGGACCGTCCTTCCTCAGGAGTTGTAATTGTTAATGTAATGCGGTCACTTGCCTGCAATCCTTCTTTCTTTCGCATATCTTGAATAGCACGAATAAAGTCACGCGAATCGCCTTCAGCTTTCAGTTCTGGAGTAATCGTAAGATCAAGCGCAGCTGCTGTTTGCTCTTCTGAAATCTTGCGTATCTCCTTCACATTGATCTCTTCTTGTATCAGGAAGAACATAGTTTCATCCATGCTCGCAACTTGAGAACCAAAGGTCATTTCTGATAATGGCTGTCGTACTTTCACATTGTTCTTCGCACGAATCTCAAGAGCTTCTGAGACAACTCGTCGCACCTCATGCATTGCTTCAAGAATTGTTTCATCTACCACCCCTGCTTCTGGCCATCTCGACAAATGCACACTTTCTTCATCGGTATCATCCTTTACCTTCCCCCATAGATACTCGGCATAAAATGGCATCGACGGAGCAATCACTAATGAGAGATTTTGAAGTACATACCGGAGTGTTCCAAGTGCGAGTTTCTTATCTTCCACATCTGTGCCTTTCAGACGATCGCGTGATCGGCGTAGATACCACACAGAAAGATCATCGATAAAATCTGTCACCGGACGGGTTGCTTTATCAATTTCGTAATTTTTAAACCCTTGCGTCGCCTCCTTTGTTAGTTCGTTACTTCGCGCCATAATCCATCGATCCAGCACATGCTCTGAATCTGATATACAGTTTGTCCCATCAGCGAACTGCTCATACATCGCGAGCACATTGTGCAAACGTCCAATATTTTTACGCTGTAATTCAAGCACTTCTTTCTCTGAGAAATTCAAATCCTCTCCTTTCATAATTGAGGATGAAAGCAGGTAGAACCGCATCGAATCTGCACCCAATGTATTGGCAATATACATAGGATCTGGATAGTTTTGTAGTGATTTGCTCATTTTCTTTCCGTCTTCTGCGAGCACTAACCCATTTGTGATCACATTTTCGTATGATGATTTGCCAAACAGCGCAACACCTAAAACCATCATGGAGTAAAACCATCCCCGAGTCTGATCAACTGACTCAGCGATAAACTGCGCTGGGAAATGTTCTTTCTCAAAGGTGTCTGCATGCTCAAATGGGTGATGATGTTGTCCGTACGGCATTGATCCTGATTCAAACCAGCAATCAAACACATCGGGCACTCGCTCAAGTTTTACTCCCTCTTCAAATAATTCTATATCGTCGATATATGGCCGATGGTAATCCAGCTCATAGTTATCATTGTGCGGCATCGGTGTAAACGGCAGCTCTCGCACTTCCGCATTACCGTATCGCTGACCGTCCTCATCGTGATCAAAGGCTGAACCCAAAAGCGGGATTCCATCATTAATCGCTCCGAGCATCCGCAAAGGACTATTGTGCGCAATAATCAGAATCTTCTTTCCTTTGTATTTTGTTTCTATGTCATACAACAGTGAGCCCATGCGACGTTTTACGTCGTCCCACGATTCACCTCCATCGGGTGCACAATCACACCACGCGCCACCTGAGTCTAGAAACGCGTGATACTCATCAAACGAAACTCCGTCCATAGAGCCGAGCTGAATCTCACCTGCCCGGTCGTCATATACAATCTGATCATCCGCCATGCCCAGACCTTCTGCAACAAGTGCTGCCGTCTCTTTTGTACGTTGGAATGGTGAAGCAATGATAAGATCGATATCCTTAGTTTGAAGCTCTGGTATTGCAGATTTGATTTGCGCAATACCTTTCTGCGTTACAGGGTTCGCAGCGTTAATTTTTGTGCTTGAGAAGCCTCCTGCATTACTCTCTGATTCTCCGTGTCGCATTAAGAAATACTGATTGCCTGATTTGGGTACGTACTCTTGTAGTTCAGCGAGTGAGCCGAACACTTTGTATTCTTTGGTTTCTGGATTTCTCCAAATAGGTAATGGAGCACCCCAATACCGCTGACGAGAGACCGCCCAATCTCGAGCACCCTCAAGCCACTTACCGAACCTCGCGCGCCCGACGTGCTCCGGGACCCACTTTACTTTTTTGTTTTCTGCAACAAGCTTGTCTTTAATCTTTGTGACTTCAACGAACCATGAGGTCGTTGCGTAATTGAGAAGTGGTGTATCGCAGCGCCAGCAGTGTGGATAGCTGTGCGTAATATTATCTTTTTTGAAAAGTGTTCCGTTTGCCTTAAGTGCCTTTACGATTTCAATGTCCGCGTCCAAGTGTGTGACTCCAGCGTCATCGTCATCTTTTGGTTTTACGAGCACTCCTGCAAAATCTACCACATGACTCATGAAATGCCCTTCATTGTCCACGTGGTGCACAATCGGTACCCCATGCTCTTTCCCAAGATTCATATCATCTTCACCGTACGCAGGAGCTAAGTGGACTGCCCCCGTTCCTTCTTCGCCCAACTCAACATAATCAGCATGATAAATCTTCCATGCGTTTTCCTTACCTTCGAGTTCTTTATCGAGCGAATAATCAAACGGCGGGACATACGACTTCCCAACCAGATCCGCGCCTTTCATTTCTTCAATAATTTTGTATTCCAAGTCACCCAACTGGGCAAGGCGACCCTTCGCCAAAATTACCTTCTCTACTCCTTCATCAGTTTGTACCTCTACTTTCACATACTCGTGCTCATTATGCACCGCTGCAGCCATATTCCCCGGCAGTGTCCAGGGAGTAGTGGTCCACACCAACAGTGACGTGTCGGTTACTTCTCCTTTCTCATCAAGAAGCCCCAGCTTCACGGTAACCGCAATATCTTTTATGTCTTTGTATCCTTGATTGACCTCAAAGTTCGAGAGTGTCGTGCCGCACCGAGGACACAGATGCATGCTCTTAAATCCCTCATAAACCAAACCCTTCTCGTGCAGTTGCTTAAATACCCACCACACACTTTCGGTGTAGCTACTGTCCATGGTTTTGTAGTCATTCTCCATGTCTGCCCACCGGCCCATGCGTGGAATAATCTCCTTCCAATCATCCGCATACTCCAAAACCGCATCCCGAGCTGCCTCGTTAAAATTCTGTACACCGTATTCTTCAATGTCTCGCTTTGTACCAAGACCCAATTTCTTTTCAATCAGGTTCTCCAGCGGCAACCCGTGACAGTCCCACCCCCACTTCCGCTTCACGCGGTAGCCATTCATTGTCCAAAACCGTGGGATTGCATCTTTTATAGTGCCGGCAAGAATGTGCCCGTAGTGCGGCAAGCCTGTGGCAAACGGTGGTCCATCATAAAATACAAAATCTCCCTTCGGAGCCTCCTTCTGTATCGATTTATTAAAAATATCGTGCTCCTTCCAGAACTCGAGTACCGCCTCTTCACGAAGTGCAACCTCGCTTTTTTCTAAACCCTCTGCATCGTTAGTATTCATAGTTTGGTTATGTATATCAGACATAAATGCCCCTTCTGCAGAGCAGTTCTACATGCCCCCGGGGTTAATAAGCATATGTATCAGATATGCCCTTGCATGGTACCACGATTTCATCTTTTGATGAACAAAAATAGCCGCCAGTAGAAACTAAAAGCGACCTTTACTCCGGGAGTACAACTCCCGGTTTCCCCCCTTCTTCCTTCATATGTGTGCGAGCATCAAATGCTGCTAACGTTTTCTTATAAAACTTCGAAACGCTTGCCACTCTTGCATCCTTTTTACCGCACTCACACTCGAACTGCAACTCCTGCGAATTGTCCAACTTGACAACATAAGTCTCGCCTGACTTAAGTAAGTCCTGCAAAACGAACGCCCAAAGCATGTCCGCCAGACATCCTGCTGCCTCAGCATTAGTTAACACATCTATCTTGATCTATTCGTTTGTGCCCACTATCAATAAGTACTCCATTCGAACCTCGACTTGTTTGCCACCACCCACAACATTGCAAAGCGGTTATACATTTTATACAACACATACCCACTGTTTGCAAGTAAAAATCATGGGCAAACACATATACGAGCTTTCTCAGACACTAAAAAGACCGTAGTGAATTCTTCTTACATTCGTACCTACGACCTGGCCAATCAGGATCGCGTCCATCATGGCCCCCCAATATCTTCATTTTTATTGAGACATACCTATCATTGCACCATTCATTGGTGAACCTGGTATTTATTGCTCCAAGCGCTCCTTAGTTAAGACAGAGCATTGGACGATGATTCTTCTTTTCTTCATCCGACGCAGTCGTCCAGGTGACCGTCCACGGCGGTCGCACTGGAACCTGACACGGCGGTCGCACTGGAACCTGACTCTGAGCGCCATCGTGCGATATGCTGTTCCAGATACCATTCCCAGCAACACCGGGAACCTCCTTTGATGTTCTCCCACAATCACCTTTCATTTTTGTTCCTTTTATTCAGAAAAATGAGTTGCCACCACCTGGGCGACTCAGTCTTTATACGACAAAAACCCAGCAATTGCAAGGGTGTCTGGTATTGAAATTTTGTGAGTATTAAAATTTGATACAAAAAAGACCGTGGTCTTACCTACGGCCATATCTCCTTACTCCGCAACCACGAACGCCTATGTGTTCGTGGTTGCGGGGTCTTGCATCATTCAGAGCTCGTGCGGTTGCCGTGAAGAAGTGCTTCTGCTTCACGTTCGCAATCCAGAGCTGCGATCTGTCGCGTCACAATTTGTCGACGTGACCAGTTGTAGCCACCTGACCCTGCTGGCTCGGTCTCTTCCACGTCACTGTGGAGGACCTTAACAAGATCACATTCCGTCCGCTTTACACTCACGGTATTCACCTCAAATGAAAATGATATATCCAGTCTTGTAACTTACACCTCAGTTGTCAAGCATTTACTACATCCTCTCCGGAGCCTTGATTCCCAAAACCCATAGGCCGTTTTTGAGTGTTTGTCCTACTGCCTCTGCTACTGCTGCTTTATATGGCGCAAACTCGTCAGCTGGGTCAGCGATTTTCTCGTGGGCGTAGAATGTATTAAATAGTCCGGCGAGTTCTGTGAGGTATGTGACAACCTTGTGGGGTTCGCGAGCAGTGACAGCTTCTTCTATGACCTCAGGGAAACGATACAGCACTCTCTCAACTTCGTATGGTATATCTGGAGCATGTGTGATGCTCGGCTTCACTCCGACTTTTTCAGCTTTTGTAAGCAACGAACAAATGCGGGCGTGCGTGTACTGCAAATATGGTCCTGAGGCTCCTTCAAACGAAAGTGCTTGGTCTTTGTCAAAAACAGTGTCTTGAAGGATATTTCCTTTGAGTGTTGCGTACTTGATTGCGCCAACAGCGATACTCTGTGCCAACTGCCTATCCACGTCGACAGTTCCCGCATCTGTCATTTTTTGCTCGACGGCTGCTGCGATCTCATCAATAAAGTCTAATGCTCGAATAATCTCACCCGTTCGCGACGACATCTTGCCTGAAGAGAGGCGTACTGTTCCGTGTCCGATGTGTTCAGTCTTTTTTTCGAGTTCTGGATACACAAAACTCATAGCTTTTTTAAGCACCTTAAAATACTCGGTGATTTCATTCGACGTAGAGATAATTGAAAGGTCATATGCTCCGACAGTCTCTTCTTTCATTTTTGCGAGCGCTAGTTCTTTTGCTTCATATGTAGGAAGTCCCTCAGAATTAAGAAACACTCTCGTGTGCAAGCCGTGATCCTCACCCTTAAAGACGTGGGCGCCGTCGCTTTCTGGAAAGATATCCGCGTGCGCAGCTACAAGCTCTTTACCACGTGGCCCGGCCTCACTCTCAAAGAAGTAATGATCAAAATTTGTATCAAGGACGGCATACACACTTTCAAAATAGTCGAGTGAAATCTGTCTGCCTTTGTCATACAAGGCATTGGTAACAGGATCAGTTCGTTCGTAAACCGCTTTGTTGATATATCGAATTTCTACCTGTGCGGTTTCATCGTCTTTATAGGCTGTTGCACCGTGCGCGTACGCCTTCCCGAGTTCTTGAGCAGTAAAATCATAGGTTCCTGCATATCCAAGTTTTTCCATCCCCCACAAGACACACGCAACATGCATCCCTACGTCCCCTTGATAATTAACTCGCTTAGTATCAGCACTACTTACCATAAACAACCGAGCGATTGATTCACCAACTGAGTTTGTGAAGAGATGTCCTACGTGGAATTCTTTAAACGGGTTTGGGTCTGTGTATTCAACCACCACTGTTTTTCCTTCAAAGAGGGTATTCTTCCCCCAGTCTTCCCCAAGCTCATTAGCTCGCGAGATTTCTGTAGTGAAAAAATCACGCGACAGGTGAATGTTTATAAATCCAGGGCCGGCCACACTAATTTTCTCTACATACTCAATCTGACCTTCGAGTTTTAAAGTAATTTCTTCTGCAACCTCACGTGGATTCTTGGAGAGCTTCTGTGCAGCAGCCATAGCAACGTTGCATGTATAATCACCATGAGAGAGTTCACTTGGGTGTTCCACGACAAAATCTACTCCTTCAATTTGAAGGTCTTTCAATACTTCTTCTATAGCTGTACGGATAACTGCTT
>JBLHGD010000013.1:0-19719 GCA_047616585.1 Candidatus Azotimanducaceae bacterium | reverse complement strand
CTCTTTGTCCTTTCTGCTCTGGTGAGTCTCGCGGTATAGACAACAAACTGTTTTCTTTCCACACTTACAGGTAACTACTTTTTGTACCCCACTTCATGGAACAATTTTCGACGGGCAAAAAACGCCCAATCTTTGATAGATATTTTGCATATCTCGAGAGACGGAAGCCAAGCGATCGCCTTTTCCTATATATAACGCTTTTTGTTCTTGCGGGGTCAATTGCATTTACATTTCTCTTTGTAAGTGATGGACATAAAATAACTATTGCAACCGATGGCGGTACGCTTGTTGAGGGGGTGATAGGGACCCCTCGTTTTGCTAACCCGATTCTTGCCATTACCAGAGCTGATCAAGATATTGTTGCACTGCTATACAGTGGTCTTATGCGATTGTCAGCTGAGGGCCTTCATGAGCCTGATCTTGCAGAATCTGTGACCGTATCTGTCGATGGTTTGGTATACAACGTGGTTCTAAAAAACAACATACAATTTCACGATGGTGTCCCACTCAAGGCTGATGACGTAGCGTACACAATCGGACTTATCCAAGATCCAGCTCTGAAGAGCCCCTTACAGGGAAACTGGAATGATGTTGTGATTGAAGTCATCAGTGAAACAGAGTTGAACTTTGTTTTGAGTGAGCCTTACACACCATTTATTGAGAATCTCACCGTTGGTATTTTGCCAAAGCATGTGTGGAGTGAGCTCTCAACTGAACAACTTCCCTTTAGCCAACACAACACAGAACCAATCGGGTCAGGACCATACCTACTTAAAGATGTCGCCCACAATAAATCTGGACTGATCGATTCGTATATACTTTCTGCGTTTCCAGCAGAAGAAAGCCCTGCAAAGATTTCGAATGTAATTCTAAACTTCTATCCAAACGAAGAGACGTTAATCACTGCGTTTGACGAAGGTGAAATCTCAAACTCTGCTGCTTTTTCGTACGAAACACTCAATCACATAGATACCTCAAAATACACAATCATTGAGCACCCACTACCACGGGTATTCTCAGTATTTTTAAACCAAAATAAATCAGCAGCACTTCGAGATGAATCAGTCAGACAGGCCTTAAGTGTCGCGATCGATAGAGATGCATTGATTGAAACGGCACTGTATGGTCATGGTGTCCCCACACACACACCTATCCCACCTGGTTTTCTTGAGGTAGAATCTGTGGACGCTTCATCAACACCTCGCAGTGCAACAACCTCCGCCGACATTACATACGCACAATCGTTACTGACTGACGGAAACTGGGAACAGCAAGACGATGGTTCATGGATGAAAGATATTGATGATGTTCCGACCAAGCTTTCTATTACAATCACAACGGTAAACACCGACGTGTTTATAAAAACAGCAGAACACATCCAATCTGCTTGGGAAGCGCTGGGTGTTGATGTGAGCGTTGCCATCTTTGAGCAATCAGACCTTGTACAAGTGATCATTCGACCACGCGATTACCAAGCACTGTTGTTTGGTACTGAAACAGGGCGAGGATTGGATTTGTATCCATTTTGGCATTCATCGCAAAAAGATGATCCGGGTTTGAACGTCGCACTGTACACAAACATCTCTGCAGACAAGCTCTTGGAAACAATCAGAACCACAAGAGACGAAGCTGAGAAGATCAGTGCGCTTAGGACATTTGAAGATGAGATTATCAGTGAGACACCAGCAATATTTTTATACAGCCCAACATTCACGTACGTCACGAGCAATAAGGTCAATGCACCTCAGATGAAACGAATCGTACGGCCAAGTGAGCGCTTCAGAGAGATCCGCATATGGCATATGAATGAAAGCAGTGTGTGGCCATTTTTCGCAAATTAATTACAACGTAGAATAACAATTACAATATGAACGAACGAAATAACACAAACAGACCTGCAGGAAGCGCCCCAGCACGAACACCAGGAAGTGGAACAGGTCCGCAACGCCCAGGAGCAGGAGGTGGAAATACTTCGCGTCGCCCGCGATCTGCTGGACCACGTCCAGGAGGTGGCCAAGGAGGACCTAAGGGTCGTCCGGGTTCAAAAAAGCCAGGGGGCCGAAAGAATAATAACCGACGCCGATCGATGACAAGCCCACCATTGAAGCACCGCCTTGCTGAACGTGATCAACGAGCTCCAGAGCTTCCTCCAGTTACCGATGAGGATACGGTGCGAATCATCCCAATGTCAGGAGTAGAACAGATTGGAAGAAACATGAACATCATTGAAACAAAAGATGACATCATCGTTATTGATGCTGGCTTTCAGTTTGTAAATGCTGAGAGTAACGCACCGGGAATCAACTACATTCTGCCAAATACACAATATCTTGAAGAGCGAAAGGATAAAATCCGAGCGCTAGTCATCACTCACGGTCACCTTGACCACATCGGTGGTATTCCATTTATCATGGAGCGAATAGGTAACCCGCCAGTGTATACGCAATACCTTACCTCGCTCATGATCCTTAAGCGTCAGGAAGAATTCCCACACATGGATCCTATTGCAATGAACATAGTCAAAGAAGGGGAATCATTTACGGTAGGCTCTACACGGATAAAGACCTTCCCTGTTACACACTCTATTCCAGATGCGATGGGAGTGTCTATTGAAACCAAACACGGAGACGTCGTAGTAACCGGTGACGTACGCCTATCGCACGAAGACGAAGATCCACTTCGAAAGGAGCGTGACTCGTGGGAGGGTGTTGGGAGAAACAACAACCTGGTGATGCTCTGTGATTCAACCAACGCCGACCGCGAAGGTTTTTCTCAGCCTGAATCAGTCGTATACGAAAGCCTCGAGAGGATCATTAAAGACGCGACGGGGCGCCTGATTATCGGTACCTTTGCTTCGCAATTTGAGCGCCTCATCCACATTATCAAAATGTGTGAAAAATATGGAAAGTATGTTGTCCCCGAAGGACGAAGCATCAAAACACATATTGACATCGCCCTGACCGCAAAAATGATGGAGGTAAAGCCGGGAGTTATCATCAGCGCCCAAGACATGGCTGACTACCCAACTGACCGAATCATTGTGTTGGCTACTGGTGCGCAAGGTGAGGAGTTTGCTGCACTGATGCGTATGGCTACTGATAAGCACAAATTCATCCACCTCAACGAACGCGACACACTTGTACTGTCTTCTTCTGTGATTCCGGGAAATGAAGTTGCCGTCCAGAAGCTCAAAGACAATATTTATCGCATGAACGTGCGTGTCATGAATTACAAGACCGTAAACGTGCACTCCTCAGGTCACGGAAACGCGGGAGAGCTTAACTGGATTCGAAATGCAGTGAAACCAAAGTTCTTGATCCCTGTGCATGGTCACCACTACCACCTCAAGAGTCACAAGTACACAGCGATTGATCATGGATTCCCTACTGAGAACATCATTGTTCCGGACAATGGGATGCTCATCGATATCAAGAATGGTACCGAGGTCACTGTACACAAGCACAAGGCGCCTACTGAGCTGATTATGGTAGACGGATTTACGGTTGGTGCTAAACAAGAAGTTGTCTTGCGAGACCGACTCTCGCTCGCGCAAGACGGTATGTTTGTAATTATCGCAACGATCAACACAAAAACTGGAAAACTCCGCAAATCACCAGACATTATCTCTCGAGGATTTGTCTACTTGCGAGAAAGCCAACAACTCCTGTCTGAGGCACGCGTATTGATCAAGCGAACTGTTGAGAAACACACAGAAGGAATGAATCCTCTTGATCTGGACTATGTGAAAGACGAGCTGACCGACACAGTCTCAGGATTCCTCATGCAAAAAACCGACAAGACCCCGATGGTTATACCAGTACTGATCGGGATATAGCTACCCCGATGCTTGCCCCGTAGTTTGCTGAAGCGATGAAGTAATACTATGGAGTGGGTGATCCCGGTGTTGACTGGAATATAGTTTGTTAGTTGGTAGATAGTAGATCGTAGGAAGTAGAAAAGAAAACAGGCACGTGCGTACGCACGTGCCTGTTTTCTTTTTCCTGATCAGTTGCAAAAAAAACGACCTCCTGTATAAAGAACTGTGTCATTCACCTTTATTGAGAGGAAGCTCAATGTGGAAATTACTTGAAAATCGGTTTGGTTGGCACATCAAACCCGCCGAGCGAAAGCCTTTGGTCAGCTGTATCATCATAATCCTACTACTCGTAGGATTTGGCGCATACATAATAACAAAAATGTGCTCTTGAGGCGTTTGTTTCATGAATCAGACACACCATGCCACCGCCGTCTAAAAACCAACCCGGAGAACCTCACCAAAAAGGAGGTCCCGCAATCAGGTTTTCCGGGCGGTTTTTAGCGCTTCTACTTCAAGCTTTCATCTTCAACCACCCACCCCAACAGCATCAAAAAAACACAATAGTCTCTATATCATCAATGATATATGAAACGGTTAACTAAAATTTGGTTTGATATCATTGATGATATCAAACCCGAGAGATAACTAGGGTCTATTCATGTGTGTGATCTGTTTTCTTTTTCTACTTTCTGCTTTTGACAATCTGGTTGAGTAAACTGAAATGGATTAGCGTTTGACTTGGTTGCTCTAGCAATCTCCTCTGGGAAAGGAGGAGATTGAGAGCAAAATTCACAATAGTCGTTACACTCCTTTGTTCATTCAACTTTCTACTTCCCACTGTCCCCGACTCCTCCTAATTCCGCACTGAATTTTTTCTTGATTTGATACACTGTACTAAGCTATGGAAATTCACCGTCACCACACATTACACGGAGCCCATCCAAAAACTATGGGATTTTGGTTGATCTATCCAATTTCGATCATCTTCTCGTTTCATGTACTTTTGGTTGCATACATACACTCTTCATACATGGAGGCGTATATCAGCCCTGAAGGAGTTGGGGCGTTATTTTCAATTGGTTCTGCTATTGCAGTTATCGCTTTTTTGTTCTTCTCGCACGCGTTGCGGGCAGTTGGAAATGTGAAGCTCACATTGGCGCTTGCGGTTCTAGACGTACTTGCTCTTGTTGTGCTGGGGGCCTCAGAGACCGCAGCAACCGCAATCGTTGCATTTGTCGTCTTTCTTACCGTCAATCCCCTTTTATATTTATGTATTGATATTTTCTCAGAGACTATTATAGGCAACGACGAATCCGCTACAGGAAGCAAGCGAGGACTTACGCTCACACTTATGAGCTTGGCTGCAGTTGCTGCCCCACTTACGATGACATTCGTCGTTGGCGACGGGGACGACTTATCTGCCGTGTACTTCACATCAGCTGGTTTCTTTGTCTTCTTTATTCTCTTTATTCTTGCAAAATTTAAAAACTTCAACGATCCGGCGTACATAAAAATGCATGTTAAGTCGACACTGCGTAGTCTCTGGGCCCGGAGTGATATTCGGAATGTGCTCTTAGCTCACTTCACACTGCAAACGTTCTTTACGTGGGCGGGTATATATATACCGCTCTATCTTTCAACAGTTATTGGTTTAGCGTGGAGTGAAATTGGCTATATAATTGCAGTAGGGTTAACTGCATATGTACTCTTTGACTGGCCCATTGGTATTATTGCCGATAAGTGGATCGGAGAGAAAGAACTGATGGCATTTGGATTTGTGATTTTGGCTGTTTCATCTGCATACATCGCATTTATGAGTGACGCAACACTCTTAGGATGGATGGTTTTAGTCTTCATAACACGCCTCGGTGCCTCCCTTACAGAGGTCACCACAGAGAGTTACTTCTTCAAACACACCAAAGGAGGCGACGCACACGCAATCAGCTTCTTCCGCCTCCTACGCCCTCTGTCGACTGTGTTTGGAGCACTCGTAGGTAGTGCCGCACTTTTGTATCTTGATTTTAATTTGATATTTGTGGTGTTGGGGATTCTAATGGTGCCAGGAATTTTTTTCACAATGGCCCTAAAAGACACCAAATGAGACAAAACCAATTTCTTTGTACATTACTTCGTCACTGCGTAAAAAATATCTCTCACCGTACCCCATGTACGGCTCATTCTGTTTTTTACTAGCTCCTCGTACTGCACTAAAGAAATAGATTTTGTAAGACCGTATTCAGTTCATACTGCTTCCCGTTTGTGTCACACAGACAAAAGTGGAATATCTATAGTTCCTTCTTCGAGTCTTGGAACATGATAATATCGAAGTACTTCATCAAATTTTATATCACCAACTTCTACACCGTGTAATTCAATATATACAGTTTCACCTTGGTCAAATAAAAAATCTACGTCCTCAAATATAGTTTCTACATGATTTGATTTGTTCTTTGAAGGCACAACTATATCATCGACAGTCATCTCTCTGTTCAGTTGATCATCTATGTAGCTCTTTATTGATACCTTCCCAATCCGCACTTCCTCCAAAACATCCTCAGATGTCCCTACAGATACAATGCCTCTATACTGTCCCTCACTATTGAGTCCTCGACTACCTTCTTCTACGGTGGGAATAACCCGTGACACCACTGTGACTGGTTCGGCAACATATTTATGCGCACAATCATATGTCTGGCCATCAACTGTAAATTGACCCTTACAAGAAGAATATAGTTCTCGGTGATACGGTGTCTCAGAACCACCAACAAAGGCAATTAATCCTATCACAAGGAGGACTAACCCTATTAACAGGAGACCAATTATTTTGAAAAAATTTCGCATGAAAATATTATACTGAAAGGAAAAAACCTCCACTAAATACGACAACGTACATTAAAATATTTATAACTAACATAGTCAATACAGAGCTTTTTTGATGAACCCAATTCGGGTCACCCTTTCGTTTCCACGAAAACAGTCTGACGAATTTTACTAACATCAATATCCAAGAAATAAGCAAAAAATACAGAAAAGCTACCATGTATAAAAGCATCGCACTAAACGCTCCAGCTGATCGAGAACCTGGAGAGTCTATACTGAAGACCAGGAAATAACACGGCACTAAGATTGCTGACAATATTGGGAACCAATAGTACTTTAAGTTTGTCTTGTTCATGTATACAGATTATATCAAAGAATTCTAGGTATTTACTTTGTTTTGCATGAATATTGGTATATTCTGTGGGGTATATGAAATCACCTAGGACAGAGGGGACTGAGGCTGCTTATCAGGCGTTTAAGGCGTTGCGCTTTAGTGAGACTGGGAGGTGTGATGATCTTGTTTTGGATGATGAGACGGTGGTGCGGGAATTTGAGCATTGGTTGATTATTGAAAATCGGTTTCCGTATGATGCAATGACGAGTGTTAATCATATGCTGGTGCCCCGTCGTGCGTTTTCCGACTACTACAAGGCTGATGAAAGCGAGCGGGAGGAGTATCACACGATCATTCGAGAGCTTGCCGCTGAGGACTATTATGATGCGCTCGTAGAGAACTTCCCTCGCTCACGGTCAATCACGCGACATAATCACGTACACCTTGTGCGTTGGAAGTTCACTACAGACAACGGCAAAAACAAGAGTACAGCGGAATAACTTCATATTTAATTCCGTATTTAATTCATGAATTAAATACGGAATTAATGAGAATTAATAGGGGAGATGATATTTTTGTTTGGTTCTATGAAGAAGACCTTCCTTGAGGAGTTTTTCTGTTTGGGCATCAATGCGTATGTCTTCAAATGTGTTGAGTGTTTTGTGTAGTTGCAAGCGTGTCAGTGACAGTTTGCCGGAAGTAAACACCCTGAGGATCGCGCCTCGTATCTGCCGATCACTTCCCTCAAACTTTGATTGTTTAGCGTAGTGTTTACTTCTACTATTTGGATTCCCGTGTGTTTTCTTGAGATAACTACCATAGTCCATCAGTGCCCAATACCATTCTCGTGGATTTTCTTGGTCCATTGTTACTCCAATCGATTGGAGTATTTCTTTGTCATTCACATCGGTTTTGTTCTTGAAAAAATGATGTAAGTAGACTGTTCTGATGTTTGTTTCGATAATCGGTACGGCCTTGTTGTACGCAAACGCCATGATAGCTCCGGCAGTATAAGGACCAATACCGGGTAAGGCTTTTAATTCTTCATATGTCTTGGGAAATTTCCCGTTATACTTCCCCACTATGTTCTTTGCGCAATTGTGCAACATTTTCGCGCGGCGGTTGTACCCTAAGCCTTGCCACAATTCTAAAACCTCACCTAAACTGGCTTGCGCTAAATCACTCACCTTTGGGAAGGTCTTGAGGAAAAGGGTGTACTTAGGAAACACCCGCTCTACCTGTGTCTGCTGACACATTATTTCGGATACCAATATCTTGTATGGATTACTCGTCTTCCGCCACAGCAGTTTATGACGACCATGGGTGTTGTAGTGCTCCCAGACAGTATCGACGAATTTCTTTTGTTTTTGGTTCATCAGGAAAGAACAGTATAATCGGCAGCATCAACTGGCTCTATAGTAGGTCGTTCTGGAATAACGATCCAACATACTGCATATATGAGCAATCCTGGCATCAGCCCGGTGAGTATAAGTGAGATTACAAACAGTAATCTCCAAAAAACAACGTCCTGCTCGTAGTAATCAGCAAATCCAGCCAATACTCCTGCAACAAGCTTATGTTCTGTGTTTCTGTATAGTTTCTTTTTCATATTTTATACTTGTATTAACGTATTTATGTATCAACTGTCTCATTTAGACGCTTTAAAGTGGTGTGGATGCAAGGCGAGCAAAGAAAATAGTGCGAAGCGTACTTGGGGTACGATGAGTATTATTTTACTGCAGCTCAACGCAGCAGACGCGCTGCTTTAAAGCGTGTAAATCATGTCTTTCCGTTCAACAACCACCTTCCAATCCATTCTTTTTGCGTGTGCATGCAGGACACTGTTTGGATTGAAACAAATCTGCTTGTCTACACTCTCAAGCATTGGGATGTCACCTTCAGTGTCGCCAACAGCAATCGAATCCTTTTCATTAAAATCATTCCGTTCAAACACGCGCGTTACAATATTCGCTTTGTTTTGTATGAGATGCTCATCGATAACCACGCCTGTAAATCTATCTGTTGGACCGATCTCATACATCCGTCCATACACTTTATCGAATCCATAATTCTTACAAAACTGATCAAGAATTGCTTTGGGTGACTGAGAGATTGCGATAGTGTAGTACCCTTCTTTTTTAAGTTCCTCAAGCAGATCTCGTGTGTATCGGTATACCTTCTTACTGTTGCTAGCAACTACCAACTGACCTAAGTCTGCGAATTCACCATAATGTACTCCCTTGAGGTGTGTTATAAATGTCTCAATAACAGCTGAAATGTATGCATCGTAGGTACCCTCACGATTTGCCCATAATTCCCTCTTTGCCAAATACGCTTCGTCGGAACCCTTTGGAAACACTTCTTGTGAGATAAGTTTTTCTACAAGCTCGATAAAAAGACTGGACCGGAAGACTGTCCCGTCAATATCAAAAAATGCTACTTTTTGTTTATGTTCTTTCATAGCTGTCTATTAAATATACCAAGTACACTATTGTTGGCAAATTATGCAACCTCAATAAAGATAGGACCAAACTCTTTCCACTCGTCTTTACTCAGTGTACGTTCGCCATACACTCCTTCATACAGGTGTCCTACCTCAGTGAGTGTGAACGAACCATCAGGATACACAGACTGTATGTAGCAGACATGTCCAGTATTATCTGTCTTAATATACTCCATCACAGCACCGGTTTTGGGAGTAACACCTATGTGTACACCAACAACTCCTTTGAGCAAGCGTTGCCATGTGCCAGCGATGCGGGGACGATCACTTCCCCACGCTACACACATACCTTTCTTCTGTAGCATATACGTGACATATTCAATGTTTTGAAGATAAACCTCAAGTTGGGCAGCATGAAACTCATCATCAATAAGTGTCCGTAACTTCACGGTACTCGCATCATCGTGGCCATACGATGTACCAACAGCAAATCTTGGATGTAGCTCGGCACTACTGTCTGTCGTGTCATCCATATGCATCCACCCTTTTATGTCACCGAACTCCACGTTAAGCCATTTACCTTGGTTGTTTAGTATTCTAAATGATTCACCATACTTCAGCCGTGTAATCACTCCATCAAATGTTTTGGTGGGTAACGCGTATAAAAATGCATCAGGGACATACGCGTACCCAACACTTTCGAAGTTCACGTCGTGTGGGCTTTCAGGCACCGATACAACATCAGCCTCCGCAGTAATAGCCGGAGGAGTAGCCTCCACCGTTACTTCGCTCGACACTTTTTGTAGCGCCTGTGTGAACTGTTCAATGTGAACAGACTCCTCTTTCTTTCCATTGAAAAAGCCAAATTTGTATTTGAATGCAAACGTATATAAATCTTTCAGTACTGCTGTAATGACTTTCATCCCGTTAGAGGTTAATTGATAATATTCTTTCTAAATTCATAGTAGGTCGCTCAGTTTGTTCTATAGACATGATACGGTGCGCACATTAACCTCTGACGGGATCCTGAGCATCTTCAGTATACCAAGTATGCCAAATAGATGTACTATCGGGCTTTTACCCATATATCTGCAGCCTTTTTATAGATATGAGTCAGTGGATGCTCCAGACAGTCGTGCTCATGTGCCTTACAATAGTCACGTCCATAGTGCACAAGTCTATGATTAAATCCCCACCATTCTTTTTTAGGCATGATCTCCATCAAATCCCGTTCAATGCGTACTGGATCTGTATAGTCTGAGAGATCAAATCGAATGGCAAATCTGCGCACATGTGTATCAACTGCAATCCCTTCTGAGATTCCATATAGATTAGACAGAACTACATTTGCCGTTTTCCTGGCCACACCGGGGATTCGTAACTGCTCTTCCATAGTTTTTGGTATGACGCTGTGAAACTGATCAATAAGTATACGGGCGGCTGCAACAATATTCCGTGCTTTATTTCTGTAGAAACCACACTGGAACACATCTTTTTCCATATCGTGCTGTTTCGCCTGTGCATAATCAGAAAGCGTCACATACTTTTTAAACAGTTTTTCTGTGACTTTGTTAACTCGTTCATCAGTGCATTGTGCTGAAAGCTGTACTGCAACCATCAGCTCCCATGGATTACTGTAATTAAGTGCGATTTCAGCCTTTGGATACAACTGCATTAAAACAGCATTCATTTTCTTCACACGAGCGGTGCGTAGTTTTTGTATAGATGCTTCCATAGAGATAAGAGACGTGTGGGCATTGTAGCAAAACAAAAGCCGCCCGCAATGCGGGCGGCTTTTGTAAAGAAATATGTGATTACATTTCTCCCCCTGAAGTCGCAACTGGATCAGATCCAGAAGCTTTGCAGTGTGTGCACGCACCTTTATGCGTCACTAGTTCATACACTGCAGAGAGCCCTACAAGAACATAGACAATCTTCGCAAGACCCATCATATCCATCGTCTCTACGAAGAGCCAGTTCACAAGATCAAAATTAAACAATCCAACTAGACCCCAATTGATTGCTCCTACGATAACAAGGAGAAACGTCACCATGTGTAGTTTTTTACTATGCATACATAATTATTTAGTTTTTAAACTATACTTAGTGTACACGATGCACCACTCACTACTTACAAAAGATATACACAATCTCTACACCAACCAGTCGTAGAGATACGTGAGAATTGTACCCAGTAAGACAATCGTAAGTGCTATGGCGATAATAGGACCAGCAATCGGCACTAGAAATAGTAACTCTGTTACAACAATACCCCCGAGAGTACCAAGTAGGGTAACCTCTTCTTTTTTGGAGATCACAAGCTTAATGAGAAATCCTACAAATATCGGAACAAACAAAAGTGCCGATGTATACATTGCCAAAACTACCAATGACCCGAGTAGTCCGACAACCGAACCAATAATAGTCACCAACAGGAGTACGACTGCTGCTGGTAAGAAAAATACTCCCGCAGCACCAATCAGACCATTTCGTGTAAATGACGTATTCGCATCAGAAAGTAATTTTAGGAGGCGACCTCGAAAAATCAGGTACATAATAAGTGTTGAAAATGCATACACAAGAAACGGAACCAACGCGTCTTTTGGATTCACTGAACCAATTGTGTGTGCATTTCGTACAACATCACCAACAATAACTGCACTTTGTGCACGCACCATTTCATTTCTGCTCTCATATGTTACATCACCTGTGATATCAGCCTTTTCTCCCATAACAAGCGACTGCATGACAGTTACATCAACAGAACCCGCGACAGCGCTGTCAATCCGCAGTATTTCTGATGTTCCAAAAATAGAACCGCCAACTACTCCCTCAATCTTGCCCTGTCCTCCAAAGAAAAATATATTTCCATCAATTTGGGCACTCGAGAGTACATTCAGTATCCCACCGAGTACAAACACGTCACCTCCAACATATTCAGCGATTGTCACTTCCCCTGCGACGATTCGGACGTCGTCAGTAACAGATGCATGCACCTGAGCGGTACCAGACAATGCTAATAAGTCACCTGAAATAAGACCGTTGGTTGTCACGGTCGTACCAAAAACAGTCGCATCACCTTCGATACTGCCAGAGAGCGAAACTGAACCTGCCAATCCAGAAAATCCATAAAAATCACCTTCTACTGTCTGGTCAACTGAGAGCGTGATTGAATCGTTCATGCGTAATGCCGTATCAGCACTACTGTGCGCAACTGGCACTACTAGAAAAATAGTTAGAAATAAACCAAATATACTTACGTTTTTCATATTTTTGTTTCTTGATTACTGTTCTTTGATTGTTCAAGTTTATTTTGTTCAATCACCTTTTTTTCTTCTTCCAATCTCTCATTCTCTTTTTTAATTGTCGAGGCAGCGATATTCTGTTTTTGATATAGGTTCATCAGCGAAAAACTAATCATTGCTGCAAATACAATACCCAATAGGTTTATTGTCAGCAGCACAACTGATCCTGTGACGATCTCCATATCAAGCGCAGCAATACCAACACCGATAGCAGCCAGAGGCGGAATAAGCGCTACAGAGATAGCGATACCCGGTAACGTTTCGCTCCATTGCGGCTGTGCAAGCGCAAACGATACCGCTAGACCAGCTATAAATGCTACAAGGAAATGTAGCAACGATGGTTCGGTGCGAATCAGCACTTCATGAGTTGTGAATGATGCTGCGTCTCCAAACAAAAAAGCAGCAAAAACCGCCAAAGAAAGACCTATAGCGAATGATTTTGAAAGTGTCCAAAAAGATCGGTTCAAAACCTCGCCATTACTCATCACCAGTCCTAGAGCTATACCCAAAATTGGATACATCAGAGGCGCCAGAAGCATACTCCCTATAACAATTGCAGCACTGTCTGAAATGAGTCCGAGTGTTGCCATCAAAACTGAAAGTCCGACAAGATAAAAAAAATCAAAATCTGGAGTGCTGCTTTGCATCAACTTTCGAACAACCGATGCCTTATCATTGTCATTAATAGTCTGAAATTGGGCTAAAACATTCATGGTTCACGTACTAGTATTAATGTCTAGTATTATACCACTATACTACATCTATCGGATACAAAATATGGGTGTTGGAGCTCTACAAACAGCTAGACTAGCCCTCACTTGAAACCTCAAATACCGCCTGTTTTTGTCCTGGCTCAGACTGAATTAGTGCCAGTGATTCTTGTAACAGAAACCAGACAAACACAGTCGCCCCAAGAGCCAGCAAAAGTAAACTCATACTGATAATCAGGTACCGCCTCATGTTTATACTGAATAATTAACCGGGGCCTGTAAAAACGCAGCAATGATGAGTGCCAGGAAAATAAGAAAAAACATGCACGAAAACAAAACTATCCGGGGGCGTGACAATTCATGCTCGCCAGAATGCCAGTTTCTAGTATAGAGAAAAGAGAAAATAAAACGAAAAAAATCCATGGTATCTATCCAAGCTTCTTATACAGTTTACCAGTTCCAAGTAAAACTATCAGTCCAGTAGTGAGTATAAGAAACGGTCGTTCACTGAGATACGTACTGCTAGCCAAAATTTGCTCAAATCCAAAAAATGTTGCTGCTACTCCAAACGTCACCAATATCGTAAACAACGCTGGAAATCTCTTAAATACTGATTTTCGAACTGGCTCAACAAGCGAGTCAGCTTCACTAGCGAAGTCTTCGACAGTTTTTTCTATAGTTTCAACTGAATCAACGATTTGTTTAGTTACATTCTTAGGCATGCTCTCTATTCACTATCGAATAATAATTTTCCTCGGTCCCACATATCCTGATGCCCATTCTCCGCAAGCCAATACCACCATTCAGCCCCCCACAAATATTGTTTTTCATACCTTGTGTCTTTTGCGTACTCCAGAATATCATTCAGTTTTTCAATATCCATGCGTGTAAATTGAGTTTCAATCGAAACGTCAGTTATTGGTTCAAGAAGCCATGGCTCAGCTGAAAGCTCGATAAGAAACGTTTCTTTTTTGTCGTATACGAGCTGCACCACGCTTTCTTTTGCGCGATAAAACCAAGGCGGAAGAATGGTTTTAAACTGACCTAGCTCAGGATTCCAAAAATGTACATACACACTCGTGCCAAACGCGTCACCATTTTTATATGCGCCAGTCCATGTGCCGAGGTTGCCACTGTCAGTTACTAAAATAGGCTGTGTGACGCCAAGCGATTTCACAAAGGCAATTTCTTCAATCAAAAAATCCTCGTCAAACTCGCCACAGTGTGCTTTGGCGAACACTTCGAGGTACGGCTCGTTTTCAACTTGGATGTATGTAACTGCTTCACTATCTTTGTACCGCAAGACAACTTCTCGTATCTGTTCTAGAATTTCAACTTTTTGCTCTTCCCACGTAAGTCCTTCTGCCCATTGTGGAATATGACACTCTGGCCAACGTGGTAAACGCCTTCCTACTGCTAATACCACATCAGCACCCACCTCTTCTGCCCGTGCAATCTGGTAATCAAGTTCCGTAAAATTATACTGATCACGAAGCGGCTCTACCATTGGCCAGTGCCCGGCAAGGCGAAGATGGCGCACTCCCAAATCATCCAAAATGGCATCGTACGTCACTTTCCAATCAAGACCAAGTTCATTCGCATACAACGTGTTAAACGACATGCCGTATATGATCTGCTCTGGCCTCTCCTTACGTGCCAACAAAAAAATCACCAAAGTTGCAAACAGAAAAAACAACAGCGTGCCCAGGAGTACTTTCTTCCAATACCGTTTCATTATGTAAGTAGTATAACAAGACCGATAGAGATAACAGCTACATACAGTGCTTTGCGCACTATTGTGCCGGTATCATGCTCATTCTCTCCAGCACACACGGGGATATACTTACCGACAAAAATACTGAGTATGAGGATAAACACAAACTTCAATCCATCAAGGGCCTGGACCACAGCAACATCTCCCAAATCCGTCGCCTTCAGAAGCATAAACGCAGCAATTCCTGCAAGGACCTTTGTAAATAATACAATGAGACCAGTCTTTTTTGTGGTGGTTTTTGTTTGTTGCGTAATCTTTTCCCAATATGCCGGAACCAAAAGTAACGAGAGTGCGAACAATACAAAACATACTCGTGACCAGAAAAACCCATCATCAAAACTCGTCTCAAGAAAGAGACCTTTCATGGTAATAAAGTGCAAGGCAAAAAAGAGTCCGCTGTGAACAGTATTTATAACTGTAAGCCACTTAAATCGACCCTGCGAAACTAAAAGTGTCCCAGTGGAAAGGAGGGCAATTCCCCAGATAAAATTTGGTGCCGGACGAATATCCAAAAAGAGATACGCCATACCAAATGTTGAGATTGCTGATACGGCACCAATAACCGGCAACACGTCTGACGCATCTGCCCGCTTTAACGCGTCATACAGTGACACGAGTGCCATAAAAAATGTATACGCTGCAAGAAACGACATCGCCACAACCTGTATTGACGGCGACTCAACATTGCCTAACTGCGGAAAACCAAGACTATCGAGTCCCGGAATAAAGCCCAGTACGTAAACAAGAATCCAAAATCCCGCAAGCAGACACGAATAAAACGCATACACAAATGGACGAGGCAGACCCCCCTCGTCACACACAATATATTTATCCAGGATCGCGACAATTGCGTTGAGGAATTGTCCGCCTGCTGCAAGTAGTAGCCAAGTCATAGGTTAGTTGGTAGTTGGTAGTTGGTAGATGGTAGAGAAGAAAAACCTACGGTTTTTCTTCTACAAACTACGAACTACTGTCTACGTACTAACTAAGTATCCCATTATTCTGGATTATTTTTTTGTACACCTGTGCAGAAGGGCGTACTTTACGCATAAGGGTATCGTAATCAATTTCGATGAGGCCAAATTGCTGCTTCGTCCCTAGTGCCCATTCGTAATTATCGATCAGCGACCAGTACATATGACCACGGACATCAACGCCATCTTCTATCGCCTTTTGAATCGCTGCAATCTGTGCTCGTATGTAATCTGGCCGTAAGTCGTCGTTTGCGTCGGCAATCCCCACTTCCGCAACAAATACCGGTTTGTTATATCGCTTGAGTAACATCAGCGCGTCATACACCCCTTCAGGAATAACATCCCAATTCATGTCTGATTTTAGATACTCTTTTTTGTCGCCAAATTTTTTGTAAAAATAATAATTGAGTCCAATTGCATCAAACTTATTCTGTGCCTGATTATTAAACCAATGCGTCCAATACCAATTCATTACGTACGCCAAAATCTTATTAAACGGATTCCAGTTTGCATCAAATACAATCACATCTCGAATAATACTCACTTCACTTGAAGGACGTACTCTTTTGATTGCCTCGTACGCAGCAACGTGTGCTAGTGCAAGAGTCTTCTTCACTTTGAGAAATGTAAAGAGTGCGCCAAAACTGTTTTGTTTAGTGCTTTTCGTGTCCGCGCCCGAATTTGAGACTTTTACAAAGTTAAATAATGTCCAACGCTTAAATGGTGGCCACTGACCCCGAATCCAGCCATTGTTTAAATACACCATCGGCTCATTAATCGTTGCAAAGTCATTGCATAGATCTTGTAGACGCTCAACTACATATGTGCAGTACCGCGCAAAGACCTCGGGTGCGTCTTTGCGCTCAAATCCACCTGACTCTGAAAACCACAATGGCAATGTAAAATGCCACAGTGTTAGGTATGGTTTCAGGCCACGTGCTTTGAGTGCCAACAGTACCTCTCTGTAGTGCTCAATCTCAGCTTCATCAAATACTCCTTCCTCAGGCTCAATTCTCGCCCACTCTACAGAAAAACGATGCGCATTGTGACCTAAGTCCTTTGCGAGGTCAAAATCCTTCTCATACAAATGGTAATGATCAGCGAGTTTACCCGCCTTTGGAACTTTTCCCTCACGAGCAGCCTGCGCCCAGTCGCAATTCTCGATTCCGCCCTCGACTTGGTATGAAGCGGTTGCAGCTCCCCAGTAAAATGTTTTTGGGAAATTTTTCATATCTTTGATATTTTATGATTGTTTAGCATGGAATCATGCAATCCTATTCTTCAAATACTGATGGACTGGCAGCGAAACATCCCAAAATAAAAAGTTCTTTTTCGCGTAGGTGATATTGGTAGCCTGAGCCCGTATCATAGCCTCCACAGCTATCAAGGAGTGTCTCATCTACTCCTGCCCCATGTATCCCGATTCCGTCTCGTGAGTACCCAATAAGTGTTGAGGAGGCTGCCCCGCGAAATTTCCATGTCTCATTATTCTTAATCACCGTACCATCCAAAGCGATCCCAATGACTTCAGAGTCTAAACAATTTGAAGCGAGCCCACGTATTGGGTTTTGCGGCAACTGTAATACAGCTTTTTTAGTTGTGGTAGATACTGAGCTGGAACCCACAACTATATCGACAACTGTATCCGCACTCAAAATTCGAGCTCCTTCTGATATTGAGAATTCACCTGCGTTACGATTGAGTATATTTACACTTGTACTAAAATTATTTTGTGTCACACAATACTCTGCCGTACGGTCTGACGTAGCAACAATAGCGTCCTGGTTGACGTCATTTTGTTCCGGATTTTCAGTTGATGTCGGAGTATCGACAGATGTAAAGACCGGTTCTCCTTGAGATATTAATCCCTCACCATTTGCAATTTTTTCCTGTAGCGCAGCTATATTGGCTCTCCGGTCAATATCTTCAGCACGGTTCTCTCGGGCATGTATTTCATCCCCATCCGTGGAACTCAGGACAACATTTGGTTCTGATTCTGTATCCGTACTGGTGTCACGATCTTGAGAAAGCGTGAAAAAAATACCCAACACAACAAAAGTGAAAATCAAAATATACAGCAAAAAATCTCGCGCCCTGATCATGTATATACATAGTACCAAAAACACGACGCAATCTGCGTCGTGTTTTTGGTATAACTATTTCTTCTTTTTGACTATCTTTTTTACCGGAGTAGGTTTCTTTCCATTACCAACAGTCACCTTGACCATCTGTTCGATGCGTCGAATATCAGCCAAAAGCTTTGAACGCTCCTTATTGTACAAAACTGCATTAAATATCGATCGTCCACCATTTCGTGCAAAAACTGATCGTTCTCCGACCTTCTTCTTGACCGCAATACTATGAAACGACTCAAGATCCTCAATTTTCTTGATACCCTTAGTTTCAAGAATGACACCTTCTTTATCTGCAAAATATTTCATGAGCGCAGAATACCCTTTGCATTTTTTGGGTATAACTGGTTTTTTAGGGATCCGGATAAAGATGTCATTTAAAGAGTGATCAATATCGCAACTCAACATATGGAGGGTGTCACGGAAACCACCCATGCGAGGACCCACTTCAATGATCTTCCACTCGTCATCAACTTTCATCAACTCAACGTGAGCAGTGGTGCTCCGTAACCCCAAAGCATGTATGGCAGTTTCTGCTACATGCTGTGCTTTTTCAATAGATACCTTCTTCAAACCTGTTGGTGTCATCTGGAGATAATTATAAAAATCATTATGTCCAATATCCCGCCCCGTCTTCACACGAACCATCGGACAGTGATACACATCACCTCGACTGTTTACATACGAATCAATTGAATACATGTCTCCCTCCATATACTCTTCAGCGATGATTTTTGGTTCCTCAAGACGCTGATCATTCTCATAGGCTTTTTTTATTTTTTTAAACGACATCAACAGTACCTTCTCAAGCTCGTCTTCGTGGTAACAAATACTCACAAACAAACTCGCTGCGAGATTTGCAGGCTTCACAATCATTGGAAAACCGACCTTTTCAATCACTCGCTTCCGTTCCTTTTTTGAGTTTTCTTTAACCCACGTAAAAACTGGGGTATTTTTTTTATCAAATAGTCGAAGTCGCTTTCGCATCTCATACTTATCAGTCGCCCACCCAAGAGACTCTGTTGACGGCGTACGGAGATACGGCACGTGCGGGATAATCTTCATAAAACGAGCGATACTGGCCTCAGCTCTACACGTAATAGCAAGAAGCTCATCTTGGTACGGTAACAGTGCCTCTGCGATCTTAGCTGATTTACTCAAATCACACGAAAGCAATATATCGTATCCTTGCATGTGCTCTGGCACTGGATATCGACTATCACGAATGAGCATGATGCGGTACTTTTTACCCATCATCTTTTCGTAGGTACGTACACTTTGCTGAGCATTCTCAGGAAGTGACATAACATATGCGATGATATTCTTTTGTTTTTTCAGCATGGGTCTGTATTCAAAATAAACTATCTATAGACACTCCGTCACTACTGCCGTATCTGATACCTGACACGA
>JBLHGD010000012.1:0-20281 GCA_047616585.1 Candidatus Azotimanducaceae bacterium | reverse complement strand
TTTCTATACAGAATCGTTCCTCTTTTAAGAGATGTTCTCGTTTGTTTTCCTTTTTCATAGGTTTGTATTGTATGGCTGTATTTAAAGGTTGGGAAGCAGAGCGCACAGAATTTGGTATACTAGGGAAATTATGGCGGAAACACCAAAACTGAAAGCGGAATTTGTACACTTACATGTACACAGCCACTACTCTCTGTTAAACGCTATCCCTAAGCCAAAGGAGCTTGCTCAGGCCGCTAAAGAAGACGGGCAGGATGCTTTAGCTATCACTGATGCGGGAGCACTCTACGGAGCAATCGATTTCTATAAGTCGTGTAAAAAGGAAGAGGTAAAACCAATCATCGGGATTGACGCGTTTATGGCACCCCGGACACGGTTTGATAAAGATCCGATTGATAAACCTCGTGCTCGCCTTGTCCTGTTGGCAAAAACATTTTTGGGTTACCAAAACCTGATCAAAATGGTCACACTTTCAAACATCGAAGGTTTCTATTACAAACCCCGCCTCGATCATGAACTGCTGAAAACCTACGCAAAAGACTTGGTGTGTATCATTCCCTCCTTCGCAGGCGAAACCTCACAACACCTTAAGAATGGGGACCTAGAAAAAGCAGGCGCGTCACTGGATTGGTACAAGGAGGTTTTCAAGGACGATTGTTATCTTGAGATCACCCATCACCCTGAGATGCTTGACCATAGTGAATTGCAGGAGAAAATTAAAACGCTCGCTTCTGCAAGTAACACCCCATCAGTTGCTGCGCACGATGTGTACTATCTCACCAAAGATGACGCGGTAGCTCGTGAAGCAATGATTAAGATTCAAAATGGTGGCTCATTTGATCCACACGAAGAACGCGGTGAGGATTTTTCATTTATCTCGCAAGAAACTGCAAAAGAGTATTTCAAAGACATACCTGAAGCCCTTTCGAACACTGTAAAGATCGCAGAATCCTGCAACGTTGAAATTGAGATTGGCACCCACTGGTACTTCCCTGACTACAAAATAAAAAGCGGTAAAGAACCAGATGATGAACTGCAGACCACCGCACAAGAAGGAGTGTTGTGGAGAAAGATGGATCCAGAAGATCCCATAGTTAAAAAACGTCTGGCATATGAACTTGATGTCATCAAAACTAAAGGCTACGCGAAATACTTTCTTGTTGTGGGTGATTTGATAGACGAAGCACGCAGACGAGGCATCCTTACCACCATTCGTGGATCTGTCGCTGGATCACTTACAACCTACGTGCTTGGTATTACAAATGTAAATCCGCTTGAGTACAATCTCCCATTTGAACGATTCTTAAACCCCGAGCGGCCGAGTGCACCTGACGTCGATATGGACTTTGCTGATAATAGACGTGACGAGATTATCGAGTACGCAAAAGAAAAGTATGGCGAGGATAAGGTCGCTCAGATTGGGACCTTTGGAACCATGATGGCCAGAGCTGCCGTGCGTGACGTCGCGCGAGCACTCGGGCACCCATATGCAACCGGTGACCGGATCGCAAAACTCATCCCTATTGGAAGCCAAGGGTTTGCAATGACCATCGATCGAGCGCTAGAGATCGAGCCTGATCTGAAAAAACTATACAAACAAGACAGCGAATCACGTGATGTGATTGACTTGGCTAAAAAAATCGAAGGGCGTGTGCGGCACGTTGGAGTGCATGCAGCGGGAGTAGTGATCGCGCCTGAGCCACTAGAGAACTACGTGCCCATACAGGTTGATTCCAAGACAGGAAAGTACATCACGCAGTATGAAATGCATAGTGTGGGAGAAGATGGCGTTGGACTTCTGAAGTTTGACTTTCTCGGGATTAAAAACCTTTCTATTCTTGCTGACGCCGTTAAGCGAGTGAAAGCGATTCACGATATTGATATTGATATTGAAAATGTTGATCTTGAAGATCAGAAGACATTTGATATGCTCGCGCGTGGAGAAACCATGGGCCTCTTCCAACTCAACGGATCTGGGATGACGTCGTTTTTAAAACAACTACAACCAACGTCAATTCATGACATCAATGCGATGGTTGCTTTGTATCGTCCTGGTCCGATGGAGTCGATCCCGCAGTACATCGAGCGTAAGCACAACGCACAACTTGCAACATATCTTGATCCGCGCCTAAAGGATATTCTGAATCGTTCGTACGGTGTTATCACCTATCAAGACGACGTGATGATGATCTCAATTGAACTTGCGGGTTATTCCTGGCTTGAGGCTGACATGCTCCGAAAAGCAATGGGTAAGAAAATTCCTGCTGTGATGGAAGCTGAGAAACAAAAACTTATGGATGGCTTCCGTGACTACGGCAAACTCACCCATACTGTCTCCGACAAACTCTGGAAATTGATCGAGCCGTTTGCGGCGTATGGTTTTAATAAAGCCCACGCAGCAAGCTATGGGCGCGTTGCGTACCAAACAGCATTTATGAAAGCGAACTACCCTTCTGAGTATATGGCAGCGGTTCTCACTGCTGACTCGGGAGACACTGAAAAGATTTCAGAAATTATTCATGAGTGTGAGCGCATGGAGCTTGAGGTGTTGCCTCCGGACATTAACGAAAGTTACGCACCGTTTTCAGTAGTACCTGCAAAAGATGGTGTCCCTGCAAAAATACGATTCGGTTTAACGACCATAAAAAACTTTGGTGAGGGTATCGCGGAAGCTATTATTGAAGAACGAAAAAACGGTGGAGACTATCAATCGCTTACCGATCTGCTGACACGTGTGCACGATAAAAATCTCAACAAGCGATCAGTCGAGGCGCTTATCATGACCGGTGCGCTTGATCGCTTTGAAGAGCGTGGAAAGATGGCAGCTAATGCCGAAGGCCTGTTAGCATTTAACCGGGAGCAAGTTGCTGGAAAAGCTGCAAATCAAGACTCTCTGTTTGGTGGCATTGAAAGCAGCGTTAACGAACTGATACTCCTTGATGCACCCGAAGCAACTAAAGAACAAAAACTCCTGTGGGAAAAAGAACTCTTGGGTGTATATGTATCTGGGCACCCTCTTGACCAGTTTCCAGAGGAGATTGCGAAGCGCACGCTTATTGAAGATGTGAGAAAAGCACTAGAACAAAATCAAGAGATAGACATCGTCCGGATGAAGGGTGGTGTTGCGATTACCGGGATGATTGAGACGGTGAAGGAACTTCTCACAAAGAAAGGTGACCGAATGGCATTTGTCACACTCGGCAACCTCAATAGCTCGATAGAAATGGTGGCGTTTCCAGAAGTATTCCAAACTAATAAAGACCTACTGGTCCCAGGCATGTGTGTCGCAATTAAAGGAAAGCTCAGCATTAGAAATGACGAACCGAGTGTATTGGTAGATAAAATTAAACCACTTGCCCCAGTGCAAGGGTCAGCGATTATTGACAAGGAGGAGCTCCCCGCTTAGGATAGAGGGATCAGAGATTGTGGCGCCTACCAAGCGTCAAACTCACGTTGTGCATACGCACCTAATCTGAGTACATACAAAAGTGTTTTGCGTCATGCGTGCCCTAGGGCACGCATGACGCAAAGAAGCCCGGTGGAACCGCGGCCATCAATCCCTGATGGAACGTCCGAGCAAGTCTACGATTTTTCGTATATTTGCTTGGGCGTTTTTATTTACACATCTATCACAACGTCAAAAGTTCGAGGCAAGGCCTCGAACTTTCAACAACTTTACTTGTAACTAATTACTATTATATGAGCTCAGAAATATCAAATCTTGAAAAGAAGCGGCATACACTTGCCCACCTATTGGCAGCTTCCGTGTTGCAAAACTACCCGCACGCAAAGCTCACACTTGGGCCCGCAATTGAAAACGGGTTCTATTATGATATCGATTTTTCTGGTGGGACACCCGTTAGTACTGACGCGGCAAGCGCTACTACTAACGGGTCAAGTGCCCCGGGTGACGATGATCTCAAAAGCATTCAGAAAAACATGCGAAAGATGCTCAGCTCTTGGAAGGAATTTTTGCATCGGGAAGTGTCAGCCGATGAAGCACGTGAGATCTTCAAAGACAATCCATTTAAGACTGAACTCATTAATGAGATTGAGGAAAAGGGTGAAGCGATCACACTCTACACAATCGGCGAAGGTAAAAATGAATTTACTGATCTTTGTCGCGGTGGTCATACTGAGAATCCAGCTGAAGAGATCGCAGCGGACGCATTTAAGCTCGATAAAGTAGCCGGGGCATACTGGAGAGGAAGTGAAGAGAACCCGATGCTTACACGTATCTATGGTCTGGCGTTTGACACAAAAGAAGAACTCGTAGCGTACGAACAGCAGATCGAAGAAGCCAAAAAACGTGACCATAGAAAGATCGGAAAAGAGCTTGGTCTATTTTCATTTTCTGATCTGGTCGGTCCTGGACTTCCATTATGGTCACCTAAAGGCACGACACTCAGACGAGAGATCGACAGATTTGTAACAGAACTTCGTCTTGAAAAAGGCTACGAACTGGTCACTATTCCCCATCTTGCAAAAAAAGAACTCTATGAAACATCAGGACATTGGAACAAGTACAGTGATGATTTGTTTAAAGTCAGTGCAAAGGTAGACACTGACGGTCAGGAGTATGTACTGAAGCCAATGAACTGTCCACACCATACACAGATATTTGATGCGGCTCCTCGTTCATACCGAGACATGCCCCAACGTTATGCCGAGACAACGATGGTGTACAGAGCTGAACAATCAGGCGAGCTGGCAGGATTAACACGTGTACTTTCTATCACTCAAGACGATGCGCATGTATTTTGCCGAGAGAGTCAGTTGAAAGAGGAAATTGAAGCAATATGGGATATTGTAGATTCGTTTTATGGAAAGTTTGATTTCAAACTTGAGGTAAGTCTTTCGTTCCGTGACATGGATGATCTTGATCAATACCTTGGCGAACCATCTGTGTGGGACAGCTCGGAATCAATAATAAAAGAAATCGCAGAGTCACGTAATGCTGACTATTTTATTGATCCAGGTGAAGCTGCATTTTATGGACCAAAACTCGACTTCATAGCACGTGACTCAATTGGGCGCAAACACCAAGTTGCGACCATTCAACTTGACCGATCCCAACCTGAGCGCTTTGATCTGACATTCACAAATGAAAATGGCGAAAAAGAACGTGCTGTCATGATCCATGCTGCGATTGCTGGGTCACTCGAACGCTTCTCAGCAGTGCTCATTGAACACCTCGCAGGTAATTTCCCACTTCGATTTGCACCAGTACAAGTTGCAGTGATTCCCGTATCTGACGCACACAATGATTATGCACAAACAGTGCATGACGCTTTGAAAGCTGCTGGATTACGCGTCTCACTCAACACAGAAAATGAATCAATGGGAAAGAAAATTCGAAGTGCCAAGAAGGATAAACTTCCCTACTTTATAGTAATTGGCGACAAAGAGGTTGCTAATAACACCGTCACACTTGAATCACGCGATACTGACAGAACCGAGACGTTAGCACTCAATGCGACGATTAAAAAACTTACGCTCGAAAATCACTAAATACACTAAACGAGATCCTCTTGACGACTCTAGGAAATGAGTACTTGGTCTTATGTAGAATGCTTAGTTATAAACATAAAAAAGAGAACCTTCCCAACGCATGGCTGGGAAGGTCCGGCATGGGCGCATACGGATGAAGTCCCTTACGCTGCAATCGCCCTTGGCATATCGTTGTCGATTGCCGAACAACACGACGTTGCTGGTGCCGGCATCATCCACAACGATTTGTTGGGGAAATCGCCAAACAAGCGGACGACAGTACCCTGTGTCCGATCAAAGACAGCTTGATGATCGTCAGCACCCAGGGGTTTATGATGTACAAAACGTCCGATGATGTCTTTGCAAAAATCTTTGTACATCCGCGTAAATAGGATGAACTGATGCCAGTAATCATCAATCGGCTTTGTCGGCGCATGCTCAAGCTCAGGCACGATAGCCGCCATGAAAAGAAAGCGTCGACATTCTGCTTCGAGAGCCTCCGCAGAATCTGCGTACTTTGGCTCACGGCGGGCCAAAGTGTCAGTAACCACACTCAGATCAAACTGCTGAATCTTTTCCCAAAGCGCTTGATGCTCAGAAATAGACGGCAGAATGAGTGGGGTGGCATTTGTGTCGACTTGATTGGCTTGTTCTCTGTTGATCATTGATCAATACCTATGTGAAACGCAAAAGTGCGTTCCTTATGCTATGCACTAACAAGAAGACGATTGCAAATTACTGAAGCAATAAAACGGTTTCATGCTCCTATTCAAAAATATATGGGTTTCATATTTAACCAATGAAAAAATCCCCTTACGGGGATTTTTTCGTGAGCACTTATTCAAGGTACGATTTTCTTAAATTCTCTCAAGTACGCGGAGCGCAAATAGAATATGACGAGACGTACAAGGGTACGGTGAGTTATATTCTATGTAGCGCGACAAAGTAATTGAAGAATTTTAGGAAAACGCTTTGATAGCTTTGAGAATCGCCATCTTCACAGCCGCAACCTCATCAGTATACGTTCCATCAATTGCTCCCGTTAGTGCGGCAATCGCGTCTTCAATCTGTTTCATTTCTAACTGTGCAGTTTTAGCAGCAAGCATGTTTGAGACAACCACCTGGTCGCCTTTCTTGCCTCGGTATACAGCGTCCAAATCAGCAGCAGCATCAGCCAGAGCAAACATCGGTCGGTTTCCAATCAGTTCATATGCAGCAGCAAGATTGCCGGTGACGATAGCTTCAGCAAGAGAGCCCACGCCTTCTGGCAATTGCACATCTGCAACATGTACTTTCTTATCTTCAGCAACTTCAATCTTTCCAGATTGAGTAACATTTTTGGTGCGATTTTCACATAACGTTTGCATCCGCTCTAGATTCAGTATCACCCATCCATCTTCAGACGGAAATGACACTTTCGCTTCACCAACAACTTGTTCAAGGAATAACAGTCGATTTATTTCTTTTGGACATACAGCAACAAGATGTCGCATTGCGTCACTCGAAAGCAATACTCTGTGTTGATGAGCTCGATCTTCAAGCTCTTTCATCTCTTGCGAGAGTTCGTCATCTTCAGTATCAGCAACAGTGGATGCTACCAGAGCAGCTTGCGCGTACCCCACAATAGGAGCCTGACCTGTTGGAAGATTTGGGGGAGCTGAAGTAACCGGTGCAACAGTGGCAACAGGAGCAACTGGTGCAACAGGAGGAATCACGGCCTGCGCAGTTGCAGAAGCAACATATACCTCTGCCTCTGACATCTGGGGAGCCTGTGTGCTTTCTGTAGTGCTCAGACCAACAGCTCTCAGTGTTTCTTTTGGGAGCGTACTGGCTTTACTCACGCACGATATTGGATCCTTTCTAAACACAAGCGTGTACGCGATAAACAATGCCCATGCAGCAAGGAGTATGTAGAACAGCATCGTGAGTGCCGGCCCTGCTTCAAATCCTGTATATGGTACAGACGTAAGCGCAATACCAGCAACCTGTCCTTGTGATCGAATTCCACTCAATAGGACATTGCCTTCGACATCAATACTAACTGTGCAATCACGACTTCGTGAACCATTTTCTACAACAAGTGTATATTCAGTGTCGTCCGTAGGGCGAAGTCTAATAGAGCCTTCTTCTACCTCATCATCATTATCGGTCTCGAAAATTCTTCCAGAACTTCGGTCGTCAGCATAGATTGTAAGCTCGTCTCCGTCTTCAGTTTCCCATGAAAGCGTAATCTGATCTCCAGCATCAATTGATCGGTCAGAAATCTCAAAGTCACATCGTAGATCAGTTCGGTCATCATCGTCATCGTCCACATTTATATCAAGTGTACATGTATCACGTCCATCATCATTTCTTACGATGAGCGTATACTCAGTATCTCGATCGGGATCAACTCGGAAACTACCATCATCAACGTCGTTATCGTTAGTTGTGTCGTACACAGTTCTTCCACGGTCGTCTTCGATCTCAAGCTCATCACCATCACGCGTCTCCCATGAAAGTGTCGTTCGGTCTCTTTCATCAATTGAGTAATCTGAAGCTTCAAAATCAAGACATCGAGGTGCATCCTCTTCCGGCTCATCCTCATCAACGTCGATATCGAGTCGACACACAGCATCTCGGTCATCATTGGTAACAGTAAGAATATACTCAGTATCTCGTCTCGGAGTTACATCAATATCACCATCTTCAACTTCAGAGTCATTACTCGTTCGCAGGATAGTATTCCCACGTTCGTCTTCGATCTCAAGCTCATCACCATCTTCAGTGTCCCATGAAAGCGTTATACGATCGCCCTCATCAATTGAGTAGTCTGAAGCTCTAAAATTACACTCAGGATCTTGAGGATTCGGTACATCATCAACGACGATTGTCGTTTCACATGTATCAATATCACCAGCAGAGTTTCGTGCAGTCAGGGTATATGTCGTTGTACGATCAGGAGTAACACGTTCGAAATCATCGAAATCAACATCACCAATTCCTTGGTTGATTGAGACATCATTTGCATCACTCGTTCCCCAGTTCAGAAAAGTCGAATCACCTTCATCGATAACTCGATCTTCAGCTTCAAAGAAATCACACGAAGGAGGATCAACAGGATCAGGCTCTTCAACAACTTCTATAATCTCAAAACATGTTGCTGTTCCACCTGGACCAGTTGCTGTCAGTCTAAACGTCTCACTATATCGTCCCATCTGTACAGAACCAGAACCACTCAATGAAAGTCGTGTACCAACACCTTGGTTGATATCAACACGTGTTGCATTGTTCGTACTCCATGAAAGTCGTGTCCGTTCATACGGCTCAACTTGAGTTGGACTCCCAGAAAACGAACAGGTAGGTCGGGGTGGAGGTGTAGGTCGAGGTGCTGGAGTAGACGGTCCATCAGGAGCGGGTCTTGATGGTGGTGTGTATACAGGTGGTACATACACAGGAGGTGCTGGAGAAGGTGAGGGACTTGGGTCACCACCACAACACCCATCACCACCAGCGTCGCCGTCGCCGTCGCCACCGTCGCCACCGTCGCCTCCTTCCCCGCCGTCGCCACCAGCAGCCAGAACTGTTTGCGTGATAATTAGGGTATGGTCACCAAGAGTCACTTGATTACCACTAAATAGCACAGCAAAAACACTGGCAAGCGTTACGGAAAACACTAGACCGACTAGGAATGCTTTGATTGGTCGATATGTAATTGTAGGTGAATAATTCTTCATACGATAAATGTGTCTACTACTTAATAATGTTTACTACCTCAGCCTATTCCTGCCTTTTACAAAAGAGACAAAAATAGAAAAAGTAATAACTAATTTATTACAAAGGGTTGGAAGATACGAGCATGTCAGCAGCGTATCTTCATTACCCATTTTCTCAAAAAACCTAATTCTCAACAGGCATAATCATATCTGTGTTCACTCCGAGCCGGTCATCGTTGTCATAGACCCGATGCTTCATCGGGAGAATGACCATGCCTCCGGCGGCAAAAGGACCTTTCGCAACGAAGTTTTTTCCAACAATTTGTGCAGTGGGGTCAGGTGACACGAATGCCTTGTGATCCAACACAATACTGTGTATTGTCCCCCCTAGTGGAAAATCACAGAACGTCACAGTGTTTGCTGTACTCCGACAGGGAGTCAGATCCTGAACATACCGTTCTGTGTTCCTCGAAGCCGTTCGAAGTTGCAGAGCACGTGCCGCCTTTGCAGGATTAACGCCAACAAAAGTAATATCAGCAAGCAGTCCTGAAGAACAGTAGAGATCAGCGCCATTTCGCACTGCATCGAATGCAGGATACGCGTAGTTAACGGCATACAATCCCCCAAGATCCTTCAGATTATCCGCATAAATGCGGTCAAGCTTCTCGCTCTGGCGAAAGCAAACAAATTCCGCGTGAATCGTATCACCACGCTTGTAACCAACCTCATCATCAACGTTGTAAGTACCAAGCACATCCTGTGCCACGACCTGCTGAAATCCGAACAGGAGGAAAGGTGCAATCATAGCCAAGACAATTTTTTTCAAGCTCACGATGTTCTCCCTTACTGGAGCGGAAAAATATCCGCTCCAGATCTAGATGTTGTTGCAATATCAGCTGTTCACTTTTCCAGCTGACTTGAAGGATGGTGGGATACAGTCAGGTTGCCCCAACTGCACCAACCGGTAAAGCGGATTCTCACAAACTTCGAAGAAATAGTATTCCTCGTACCAATCGGTTCCTGGACGATTCCAGATTACTCGAAAGTAGTACTTGGAACGCTTTCCCCATTCTGCTGGTCTTGCGATGACATTAAAAAAGACCTTTCGATCTCCCTCTTTGCCTCCGAGCATGATCAGGAATTGCTCCTTCTCATTTACTTTTCCAACCAACGGATAGCCTCGCACGAGCGAACCGTCCTTGGCCGAAATAGATCTCAGGTAGAAGCGCGTAATTCCACGCGTGACTGCCGCGACACCCTCAGGCGTCGGTCGATCTTCGACTCGAAGCAATTGACTTGCATGAACGAGTTCTGACAGCCCTTGAAGCTTGGCATGAACCGTCTTGGTGTGAGTCGGATCAAATGGATCCAAGCCCGCACCCGTCCAGTCCACAGTCGTTCCTGGCTTGTTAACCTGATGCAACATCTCGATACTGGATGCTGCACTCACGAGTCCCGGAAACTTGAGCAATAACCCAAACCCTCCAGTGACTCCCATGAGTTGCCTTCGGTTCATTGCACTACTCCAGTTTAGTTGAGACACGCATCATCTGAAAGAATCGGCGTGATGACAAGGGTGCGGTTATTTCGTACAGCGTTCTTTATTTCCGCACCGGTTGTGAACAAGGTATTCGGTACGGTAACCGTACCTGGAGCGTATTTCATCTTCACGATTTTCCCTTTGTGCCAAATCTGAAACGCGAATATCGGCTCTGGCACGTTCGTGAACGCACTATGCGGAAAACTGATCCGTGCAGCGCGTCCTTCGTGATTGCCTGGGTGCTTGATAAGTGGCACTACCATTGCTGAGTAAGACCCAACAGAGACTTTGATGCGCGACATCAGAGCCGCCATTCGATAGCCTCCGGTGTGATCACTTACTACATGCGGACCAAGTGGCATTGGATACTCACCCATATGGGTGGCGACCAGTACGACCTCATCGCATGTAGCTCTGTCAAAATCACCGCTGTCCATGTTGTCAGAAATGTACTGACCGTATTGGCTCGGCAACTGTCCACGGGCAAGCGCAGTAACTGCTGCGTTCTCGCGGACAGGCATGATGACGAACTTCACAAATTGATTGCGGTTGTCCGTGCAGTTTTCAGGGTTATCACACACCGTGTGCGTTGACGCAGGCGCTTCTGTCCACTGCTGGATTAACGCACTGCTTCCATCTTTTCCCTGAATTGTCGCCTGTGATTTAATCACAGACACCAGGTTAGGATTTGTCAGTAACGGAGCGAGAAGCCCATGTTTTCCTTTTGGTGAAACTTCCTGAACCGCTGTTGGTGTTGGTGTTGGTGTTGGTCGTTTGTTTGGATCAACACAACCTGACAACACCCCCAACAACGATAAGACCGTAATGACTCTGATATTTGTTGGCGTGCACATTAGGCACCTCCGTCGATAGTGATTGGGTGAATGTGTTGGTTTTGGTTTTTTGAGATTGACAAAGAACCGAACCTCTTTCCTTATTATACCAACAGAATACCACTTTTGTCAAGTCTTTTCACTCCCTCTCTGGTGCTTCTAGATACGCAAAATACTTATTTTATGGCTTAAATACAGCTTCAATATACTCAAAACCATCGATTGCATGAGCGATTGAGTCGATGCGAACCCAGCTACTACATGAGTCTGTGGTAAATCCTCCAGAAATACCGTAACTGACCTTGTTATCTTCAAAGAAATTCCACCATTTTGGGGCATGTTGCAAACTTTTTATATTTCGATAACCGAGCATAATAGCTTCTTCATACTGCTGTACACGAGCTAAATCCCCCACTGTTTGTGCAATTTCAAGAGCGTACGCTAAACCCTCCGTATACACAGCATCACTTGAAACATGGGGTGAACCATATTCTGGCGTTTCAGAGTTGTAAAAACGGCCAATGAACTCAGTCCGGTCTTGTATTTCAAGGAGCTTGTCATTCAGCGTAAACAACGCATCTGAGTACTTCTCCTTGCCAGTTTTCTTGTGTAATAAATTCAAAACTTGTGTATGCCATGGAACGTAGGCTGGGTAATAATTTTTTTCGATGTTGGTTACGTACGCATCAATATAGAAATCAGTTGAGAGCACAATTTTTTCCATAAGAACCTTGTTTTCAGCCATTTCATTGTATTCCAACAGTGCCAGCAACGCTTCGCCTGAATAGAACGTAAGGAGATAATCTGCATCGTACTCATACCCAGGCTCTATGTACCAAGGACGAAATGACCCGTCTGAGTTCATCAAAAAGACTATTCCGTTAGCCAATTTCTCAGCTTGTTCTTCATATTCATCATAATATGGACTTGCAACAAGTGTGCGCAGTAACATAGCATTTGCGCCCAATTTAGATTTCTCAAATGCAAAAACATACGCCCGATCTTCTTCTTCCTTGTATAATTTAGTTAGGATCGTATCTAAATTTTGCCTGTGCATAGCACGTGCATCTTGGATCTCGACACTGTGTACAGCTAAGGCTCGTGAGGCTAGCAGCTGCCGGATTGCATTATCTGTGGTACTTACTTCACCATTTGGGTGAGAGTTATAAGTGAAGAAACCTGTATCTGGATTAAATTGATTCTTCAGAGCTTCTAATGCCTCATATTTTGTGCCTGAAACAAGGTCTATAAACTCGCCTCTGTCTACGGACAGAGACTCAGATAAGGTGCCTTTTTCAACAATACAAATTGTATCATTTGTGTATGCGTAACTAACAATCAAAAACAATGAAAGTATCACACTCCCGAGTACAATTCCCAAAATAGTTCTTTTATGCGTTGATTGCCTCATACGATATAACTATCAATTATGGTACCACGTGGAGTAAACCGCTTTGAATTCACCCTACAGAGACATGTTTACAGCCTTTTTTTCGATACGAGTTTTGACTCAACGATGAATCGGGCGTCTTTTGAACCGAAGCTGTTACATGTTGCGAGAGTTAGATTCGCTTCTCCTGGAGTTACTGGCACTGTTAGCTCTGAGGCAGTTCCTTGGAATACCTTTTCTACAAAGTAGATATACTCCATATCTCCCGACTGGAGTCGGATGGTGTCACCAAAATCGAGTTCCTGAATTCCATTAAACGCCTGGAAATTCTTGTTAAATACGTTTGGCAAATAGCTTGAATGGCCAAGGATAAAGATATTCCCAGGGTCACTTAAATCAGCGGAATCGGGGTGTCGTACCGCACCTTCAAGCAGCGCTGCGTCAAGGTCAGCTATTTCGTGAGACGAAGGATTGAGGACCACCACTTCTCTATCGAGTGAATCGAAGATAATCTTTGTAGGCAGCGCCTGCGCATCAAACGAACGCTCTCCTTCTGGCTCTTCTGGTTCTGACTCTTCAGAGTCATCTACGGTCTCTTCTTCCTCAACCACTTCAACTTCCTCCTCTTTAGGGTCAGAAGACCCCGTAGAAACTGGTTCTGGAATGAAATCAACGATAACCAGCAACGCATACGATAGCAATACAGCGATAAATAATACAAAGAAAAACGGCACCATGCGCCCTTCAATACGTTCAAATATGTTATCGATGATAGTTTTCATACTGTGTATATACTATTACAATTAGAAAGATTATACATATTATTTTAGTATTGTCAATACACTCTATATAAATTGGTTGACATATTCTGATAGTGTGCTATTATAAGTCACGTTAACGTTTTTGTTCTCCTTTCACCCATTTGATACTCCCTGCACAGGCAGGCTGTCTTATGTTGTGACCTTGGACAAAAACTCACATTTATCATTTTGAATCAACATCATGAGTCAAGTAACACCAACACCAAAAGAACGAACAATGAAAACGATGGCCGTTATTGGCTTTATCGCTATTGTAATCCTTATCGTATGGCTTGCAGTACAGACTGTCGGGTTCATGCCTAAAGCATTCTCCTCACTTGCCTCAATCACTGATGGTGTCTACAACGATTCAGACAGCTTAGAATTAGTGACTGAAACTGATGAAACAATCGTAAACTCTGGCGACACATTCACTGTTTCATGGAATAGAATTCCAAAAAGTGGAACATACGTCTTTTCATACACATGTACTGAAGGAGTTTCGGTTGATGTTATCGAAAACACTCGAAGCACTATCACGGTTGGATGCGAGGAGTCACTCTCACTTGGTGATCGAATTGAAGATATTCAAGTGACTATCAACTCTGAACGCCGTCGATTTACTGACGTACGATACGCAATCAGTTTTACCGAGCAAGGAGAGACTGACAGCCTTACGATATCTAACAACATCATTACTGTAGTAAATCCAAGTATCCCACAGGGAGATACAGCGATCACAGAGGATACAGAAACTGAAGAAGAAAACACCGATACACGGGATGACTCTGAGGAAGAAACTGAAGTAGTTGAAGAAGAGGTTGAGGAGGAGGAAGAAGTTGAAGAAGAAGTAGTTACTCCTACTCCTGTAGTCCCTACTACGCGAGTGATTGAAACAGTCGTGTATACGACACCTACTTCTAATCCAAATGGATATGTTGATCTTAGTACGCAATTCTTCGCACTTGGTCATCTTGATAGCAATGGTAACTTCATAGCACGTTCAACAATCGATGACGATGCTCGCGGAGCATTTCAATTTGAAGTAAAAAATATCGGGACGAAAACTTCAGACAGTTGGGACTTTGAAGCATTACTTCCTTCCGGAGTACGGTACGATGCACCAACACAAAATCCGCTACAACCTAAAGAACGAATCCTGTTTACACTTGGATTTGACGATGTAGGCTCTGATGGACTACGAAGCATCAGTGTCACCGTCGACAGTAACCGTGACGTCCAGAACACAAACAACAGCTTCTCACAAAGAGTAAACGTAGTGAATTAACATCCACATTCCATAAAGACATAACGACCAAAACACCCGGGAGCTTTAGCTCCCGGGTGTTTTGATTTTAACAGAATGCAACAAAGCAGTTCGGCTGTTTTATTTAAGGGACTGATTTGGGATGAAGTACAAGGCGCGCAAGAACGACTGAACGAGCCGTACATCTAGTACGGTGAGCTTCAGGCGTATCGTAGCGCAACGCCGTAATTCGCCCAAATCACCTCTTAAATATCTATGGTGGCGTTTTGTGCGTTGGCCTGTATGAAAGACTTCCTCGCCGGCACATCTGTACCCATCAAGATATCAAATACCTTATCTGCTTCTTGTCCATCGTCTACGGTTACTTGCATCAGAAGTCTATTTTCAGGATTCATTGTTGTCTCCCACAATTCGTCAGGATTCATTTCTCCCAAACCTTTATATCGCTGGATACGAGCCTTAGAACTCTTCTTTGCGCTTTCCTCAACTGATCCATCATCCTCAACAACCTCATCTTCTTCCCCCCCTTCTTCGTTACTTTCATCAATAGAATCCTCATCAGGCGCATCTTCTCCCAGGATTGCAAATTTCTCTTGGTCATTGTATGCATATTGCACCAACTTACCTTGTTGGATTTTGTACAACGGTGGCTGCGCAATATACACGAACCCTCCATCAATCAACGGTCGGAAATATCGGTAGAATAGTGTCAGCAGAAGCGTACGGATATGTGCCCCGTCAACGTCAGCGTCAGTTGCGATGATGATCTTGTGGTACCGAAGCTTTGAAATATCAAACACATCCCCGATGGCAGTCCCGAGTGCAATCACGAGATTCTTGATCTGCTCACTACCAAGCATCTTGTCGATGCGCGCACGCTCGACATTCAATATCTTTCCTCGAAGTGGCAAGATAGCTTGCGTGCGACGATCACGTCCCATTTTCGCAGAACCTCCCGCAGAATCTCCCTCTACAATAAACAGCTCAGACTCCTCAGCGCTCTTCGTCTGACAGTCAGCAAGCTTCCCTGGAAGGGACATTCCTTCAAGTGCTCCTTTTCGCAATACCGAATCTTTCGCTGCTTTCGCTGCTTTTCGTGCCTTTACTGCAATGACCACTTTATTGATGATCGCCTTTGCATCATCTGGATTCTCTTCAAGGTACGCAGAGAATGCCTCGCCAAAGACTGACTCGACTGCGCTACGAGCTTCAACAGATCCAAGCTTACTCTTTGTTTGTCCTTCAAACTGAATCTCAGGCATCTTCACAGACACTACAGCAGTAATACCTTCGAGTACATCATCTCCTGTAAATCCGGTGTCCTTGTCCTTAACTGAGAAAAAATTGTTCTTCTTTGCGTAATTATTGAGCGTTCGAGTTAAAGCAGTCTTGAACCCTGTTATGTGTGTGCCGTGCTCAGGGTTGTATATGTTGTTCGCAAATGCTGAGACGCGTGATGAGATATCGTCCACATACTGTAACGCGACCTCAACTGACATCACCATCTCATCGATGTCGTTCTTCTCTACATAGAAAATGTTTTTGTGGATTGGCTTCTGATACTGGTTGTTAAACGCAACAAGTGATCGCAGCCCTCCCTCAAAATAGAAGTGCTGGTGTGGTACCTCAAGTCGCTCATCTGCGAGATACTGTTTACCTTTAAGATCTAGTTTTGCTTGCTCTTTCTCATCAAGATCACGTGCGTCAATAACAGTCAGTTTCATTGCCTTCACAAGGTACGCCTGCTGACGCAAGTGCGTCACAATTCTCTTATACTCGAACGCTATTTCTTTAAAGATTTTCTCGTCAGCGAGAAACGTAATGACCGTCCCTTGCATCTTTGATGGGCTGACCTTTTTCACTTTCGCCTTCGGCTTTCCGATATTGTATTCCTGGATGAAATAACCTCCGTCACGATGTACTTCAGCAACCAAGTGTTCTGAAAGCGCGTTTACGACAGACACACCCACTCCATGCAGCCCCCCTGAGACTTTGTACCCTTCACCGCCAAACTTACCTCCCGCATGAAGTGTTGTGAGGATCGTCTCCAAAGCAGAACGCTTTGACTGCTTATGCATGTCAACGGGAATTCCGCGTCCGTTATCTACCACTCGAATGTAATTGCCAGGAAGAAGTGCTACCTCAACACGATCAGCAAAACCACCCATGGCTTCATCGCGTGAGTTATCAAACACCTCCCATATAAGGTGATGCAGTCCATCAGGACCAGTGGTACCAATATACATACCAGGACGCTTTCGTACTGGGTCGAGCCCCTCAAGTACTTGAATTGCTGACGCGTCGTATCCTCCTTTTTTCTTCGTCCCTCCTTTCTCAGCTTTCATGCGTTATATATAAAATACCCAATAAATGTAGGGGTATTATAGCAAATTTTGGTCTGCAGCGCGACTTAGAATTATCACCATTTACCCCTTATTGAGGGTTATTTGGTGATAAATTACTTACCTAGCGTACTTCCCAGCTCTTTTCTTTAGCGGCAGCGTATATGTGCTCCATAACCATATTAATCTCCTCATCAGTGAGGGTTTTTTCGTTGGACTGGAACACCAGACGAAATGCGTATGAAGTTCGACCATCCTTACTAAACTCATCAAAGAGCGATGTACGAACCCTCAGTTCGCCCGCATATGCGTTTAGTATCGCTTCCACGTCTGCAGCTTGTACCCCTTCCTCTACCCACAGCGCAACATCACGCGACATGTGCGGATACACTGAAAACACTCTGTATTGAACGTCTTCAGACTCTTTACGAACTTCATCATAGACTATTGGTGCTGGAAGTTTTGAAATAACTTCTGTGAGATTCAATTCTGCAACACCTTCATCTTTAGCAAATGAAAGATTTGTACCCATATCGTTCGTCAGCTCACCAATGACCATTGTGAGCAGCTCTTCATCTTTCTTTGAAAACCCACCTACTTTTGTGCGGACTGCAAAACACAGTGAGACGTGTTCTTCGATACTGGTATCACCTTTTTTAAATACCGTACCAATTTCAAACACTCGAGTGTCGGGTGTGCCCAAGAGATCGCTAAATCCAGCATTGCGGTCGAGTACTTCATGAATATTCTTTGTGAGATTTGATCGTAAACAACCTTTGTCGCTTGCCAGAGCATTGTGTAAACACACATCATCTTTCTTTCGAAATGATGAGGTAATGACTTCAGAAAATCCATAACTCATCAATAATGCTCGAATTTTCTCGCTGTAATAATGTCGCGCGTTATACTCTGGAAGTGGCACCGTCTCCGGAACTACAGATGCAATCTGTGCGTACCCGTACACCCTCCCAACTTCCTCAACTACGTCTTCTTCAATATTGATATCAGTTCTTTCAAATGGAGCTTTTACGTTCCATCCACCTTCCACAGCATTGCTCTCAAAACCTAAACGATTGAGAATATCCTCAACTTCGATTGAACTAAGAGAGAGTCCCAATAAACTATTAATCTTTTCAAGTGTCACAGCAACAGTTTTTTGTTCACGGACAGTGAGAATTTCATCAAGATACCCTTCTAAGATGCCCTGCCCGCATTCAGGCAAAGTAAGTAATCGAACTGCTTCCATAAGTGCATACGGGATCACCTCTGGAACAATCTCATTTTCAAAACGCTTTGATGCATCAGTTTGAAGTTTTATTTTTTGCGCTGCTTTTCTGGTTATCGTTGGATCAAAATTAGCAGCTTCGAATATAATACTTGTTGTTTTACTATCAACCTCAGCAGCATTGCCTCCCTTGATACCTGCAATACTTACGCCAGTATCAGTCGCACCTTCAGTAATAAGTTGAATACTCGGATCAAGCTCGTACTCGTCTCCTCCAAGAACACTGACCTTCTCACCATCTTTTGCATAGCGCACCCCAAACTGATACACACCATCAGTCTGTGGAAACTTATCAGCATCATACGCATGGATGGGCTGCCCTAGCGAGAACATGACGTAGTTAGTGATATCAACCACGCTGTTTATTGGGCGCTGCCCAATGGCTTGGAGGCGCTCCTTAAGCCACCCTGGAGACTCTCCTACAGTGACACCTGTAAGTAGCGCTGCCCCGAATCGACGACACCCTTTGTCGTCCTCTATTGTAACTGCAAGCTTGTCTGTCAGTGGAGCGAGGGTCACCGGGCTAGCAAACGGATCATTCGCAAGCGGCTCTCCTGTAAGGGTCGCAACCTCGCGCGCGATACCTCGATGACACAAACAATCACTCGATCTATTAGGAAGAATGTCCACGTCAGTCACCTCACACTCTCCCACAGTTTCTCTCCCTTCAATTTCAAATGCGTGAAATGTCAAAAGCTCCTCAATTTTTTCAGCTTGCGGGATGTTGTCTCCTATATATTCTTTTAACCAGTTATGTACAATTTTCATATTAAATATCAGAACTGATTAACAAACCGTAAGTCGCCGTTATACATGTGTCGCACATCATCAATCCCATACTTCATCACCCCAAGGCGATCGATACCCATGCCGAAGGCAAATCCAGAATACACTTTTGGATCAATCCCAGACCCTTTCAGCACATTTGGATGTACCATCCCAGCCCCCATGATCTCAATCCACTTACCTGAAAGCTTGCTATCTCCTCCGAGCAATCGCATATCAACCTCAACACCTGGCTCTACAAATGGAAAATACCCGGGGCGAAACCGAACTTCAGTATCACCTCCTAAAAATTTTGAAAAGAAATATTCTATAGTTCCTTTGAGGTGTCCCAGATGCACTCCTTTATCGATATACAAGCCCTCAAGTTGATGAAACTGTGCTTCGTGTGTGGCGTCAGTCGCCTCATTGCGAAATGTCTTCCCTGGGACAATAACGCGAATAGGAGGTTCATGTGATTCCATGTACCGAGCTTGTACAGGAGAAGTGTGTGTGCGCAAAACCATGGGTTCTCTAACATCACTATTTTTAAACCAAAAGGTATCCTGCATGTCACGAGACGGATGATCTTTTGGAACATTGAGTCGATCGAAATTGTAATGCTCAGTTTCGGCTTCAGGACCTTCAGCAAACACAAAACCGATCTCAGCGAAAATACTGTTTATCTCTGCAATCATCTGCGTAAGCGGATGTTTGTGGCCTTTTGTTTGTGTCTGATCGTTTTGCATGAATAAATATACTAGCACTCTTAGATGGATACCTCTATTGTGTAATTTGTGTCAGTACTTCGAAATAATGTTCTCTATCGTGCACGTATATCTGACCTCCATCAAGCGCCATGGTCAGCGTATTGCCA
>JBLHGD010000011.1:0-22480 GCA_047616585.1 Candidatus Azotimanducaceae bacterium | reverse complement strand
ACTTGGGTGTTCCACGACAAAATCCACTCCTTCGATTTTAAGGTCTTTCAATACTTCTTCTATAGCTGTACGGATAACTGCTTCCATGTGACTGATACTATACCAAATAAAAACAAAAACCCGCACTGTATCGTGCCGGGCCTTCTCTATCTAGGGGTGCGTAGCACCCCTAGATCGGTTTATAGAGCGTTGACGCCAGCAAATGACACTCGCTGAGCTCATCTGCTTCAAGGAGTTGCGCCTCTATAACACGCACTCTCCCTTGAAGATATCGGGCTAGCGTACAACGGCGATCCCGTCGCATATTACTGCTGCGGACGAGATCACACACCTTTTTTAGGCTGTAGTACGTTGTACTTATGCCAAGTGCCTCAATGCGGTCTCTATGAACACGCAGTTCGATTACTTCACACATCACTTTACCTCGGAACAAAATTTAAAACTGTAATACCAACTCAGTACGTATTGTAAATCCTATATCAAGATCTGGACGAACCTGATCATTCATCCTTTGTCACGAGCTCCCGCGGTTCTCCTTCTGAGTCAACCTCAAATTCTTCTCTTCCAAGGACCTGCCCACGCTCTGTCTCTACTGAGCATCGCCACGCACCATCACGATAATTTTGAATCAGTGTGTACCCACGGAAACCATCATCTCTGCCGCCTGCTATGTTGTATGAAAGCCGATCATGTTCAATCCACTTCCCTTCATCATCGTCATAATATTCCCACCGATGATAGATATCAGTCGCCAGACGTGTCGGAGCAAAGACTTGCGCAAAGCAGAACAATGAATCCCCCGTGCGTGCATGGAACACATCATCAGAATCTTTAAAAAACTGCCACCAAGATCCCTCTTCATATTTTAATTGATAATCGCCAGTCTCAAACCGAACGACCGAATGATAGATGCCGACATCTTTAAGCGAGAGCGGTATAGGAGGAATGACGTTTGCAAAATATAAAAAATTAAACGATGCAAAGATGATACCGAGCGTAAACACAACCGCCTTCATATGAATAGTTAAGAAATGTGGCACAACTTTGTGTAAGGCCTGCACAAACCAGTACATAATGAATAATGCCACCAAGCCACTGCCGACAAACACCCAAGGCCCCATAAATCCGGTGAAAACGGGAATGACCAACACCGTATACGAAAACAGACCTATAAAGAGAATTGCCAGGTTGTATATCAAACGAGACACTCGGTCGTGAATCGTTTCGTTGAGATATATCACAACCAAGAACATGGTCAAAAACGGCCAACTTTCCATCCAAGCACCACTTCGGCCATAGAAAATAAGCATTCCTGACAGAAGCCCCCCAAAAGAATACTGCACCACAAGTGGTGAGTACTTGCGTGCAGCGCTATTCATACGCTCAGGGAGACAATCTGCAGTACTTGCATACAAAAACAAGAGAGAGGCCATCGCAAGAATCACATATGTTGCAAGCATAATGTTGTCGAACAATTGATCGACGCGATTGAGCGTAATGTTGTCGACAATAAACCCCAACAAAAAAGCTATCGTCAGCCAATGTCTTCGCGCTTTTCGTACAACTTTTTTTTCGGTAAGCGGACGGGTGTCCATGTGTGTATTGTATAGGACAAAACGTCATTATGAAAAAGAAAAGGTCACGTCAGGAGGCGCGACCTTTTCTTTTTCACCTCTTCAATCTAAATCACGGTCTGCAATGCCTTCATGACTTCCACGTGCACATCCTCTTTACTCTGATGCCCATCAATCACCACGTGATTGTATTCATTGAGGTGTTCTTTATAGCCATCATATACTCGTTGATGAAAATCGAGCGGTTCAGTCTCAAACCGATCCAAGGTAATGCCTTCGTCTTTTTTACGCTGTATTCCAATTTCTGGCAAACAATCAAGATAGATCAAAAGATCTGTAGTAATATCCTTCAGAATATATTCACTCATCACCTTAAGCGGTGCAAGCGCTTCTGGGCAAACTCTTCCACTCACCTGATACGCTATTGTTGACAGATCATACCGATTGGAAATCACATTCATTCCTTTTTCTAGTGCAGGACGCAAAATCTCAGATGTCATCTGTACGCGCGAAGCTAAATACATCAGCAATTCAGCTGTCGGTGTAAGTTTTTCTTCTCGCAATACAATGTCACGTATCGCAACACCAATAACTGTTGAGCCTGGGTCGCGCACAAATAAATACTCATTTGGATCAAGCACTCCTTGCAACAAATCCATCTGGGTATCTTTCCCTGCACCTTCTCCTCCTTCGAGCACTACTAGTTTTCCTTTTTTCATCCCGTTAGAAGTTAATTACTACTGTTGTTGATAAAATCATAGTCGGTCGTTTCGTTTGCTCAATATACATGATACAGGACACATATTAACTTATAATGGGACATGTCCCTCGACGTAATTGACACCGCAGTACTGGTAACTATTTATACAAAACTGTCTGGAACTGGGAATTTTGTACACATTGTTCCAATCTCAGTTTTGAGCGCTCCTTTTAATTGACTGTCGTCTTTATTTTTTAATGTCTCGATCATAATCTCTGCGACTCTCGTTGCTTCTGGTTCTTTCATGTTCCGCGTGGTCATTGCTGGCGTACCAAACCGAATACCAGACGGATCCATCGCGGTACGTGACTCATCGGCAATCATGTTTTTATTGAGTGTGATGCCAACCTCATCAAGCACGGTCTCCGCATCTTTTCCAATAACACCGAGTGAACCAAACACGTCAGCCAAGATGAGGTGATTGCTGGTCCCGCCTCCAATCATACGTATCTTTGCGTCCGCAAAGACCTTCTCCATCGCCTTTGCATTTTTGAGGATCTGCTCACAATATTTTTTAAATGATGGGTGCATTGCTTCACCAAACGCAACAGCCTTCCCTGCAATCACGTTCATGTGTGGCCCACCCTGCAAACCTGGAAAGACCGACTTGTTGATCTTCTTTGCCATGTCCTTATCTTCACGCACCAGGATCATCCCGCCTCGCGGTCCGCGCAGTGTTTTGTGCGTGGTTGTAGTGATGATATCAAACCCGTCATCAAATGGATTACGTGCAACTCCACCCGCAATCAAACCTGCAATATGTGCCATGTCTGCGACAGTGATTGCTCCCACTTCTTTTGCAATATCAACAAACTTTTTGTAATCAAGCTCACGTGAGTATGCCGAGAATCCTGCAAGGATAATTTTCGGCTTCTCTTTAAGCGCGATTTCTCGTAGCTCATCATAGTCAATCTCGCCCGTTTCAACATCCTTCATTTTGTACCGAACAAAGTTGAATACTTTGTTGATGTTGGTTGTTGGGTGTCCGTGTGTAAGGTGTCCTCCATGCTCAAGGTGCATTCCCAAAACCGTATCTCCAGGTTCCATAAGTGCAAAATACATTGCAACGTTCGCGGGAGCTCCCGACAGTGGCTGCACGTTTGCATACTCACAATTAAATAATTTCTTTGCTCGTTCGATTGCAAGCGTCTCCACCATGTCGGTATATTCCTGCCCTCCATAGTATCGTCGGCCTGGATATCCTTCTGAGTATTTGTTGGTCAATACTGAGCCATTTGCTTCACGCACAGCTTTCGATACATAGTTTTCGCTCGGGATCATTTCAAGTCCCACCGCTTCCCGCGCCTCTTCCCCCATAATGACATCGTACACTTCCTTATCCTGTTCTTTAATGAAATTATATTCGTCCATATCTCTATAATTAGTCGAAGTAAGTTAAATATGCTCTTTGCTCTACGGGGTTTTGTGATTACCGATTGTCTCCACTTCCTCCAAGTTTACCACGCTCTATTCGTGAGGATAGTTTTTCAGTATTCATCCTCGCAACTGTGTCCATGTCAACTCCTGTCTCAGTTGCAATTTGTGCTATATACCAAAGCACATCGCCCAGTTCCAGGGCCAGATCATTCTTTTGCTCATCGGAGAGATCCGCCACTCCTGTAAAGGCACTGTCTCGAATAAACTTTTTAACTTTATCTGCAACCTCGCCAGCTTCTCCTGCAATACCAAGCCCTAGGTAGGGTAAATTGTCTCCTACATTTGGATATTGCGCAGTAGAATGTGCAATTGCCTGATATTCATTCAAATCCATACAAACTAAGCGTTAATGAGTTCCTTTACAATGGCGTACACCTCTTCATGAATATCTTCGCGAGTTCGCACACCTCCTTCATGCATGCATTCAACACCCTTCCAATTGTTGAGCTTCTCAACGAGACCTGCGGTTACGTCAGTTTGTTTCTGATGCTCCAGATTTGTTTCTGCAAGATCCAAGACATTTTCCTTTTTGTCTGATGCATGCTGCAGCATCTTAATACGTTCTACTGGGTCAACTTTGAAATAAAGGACTAAGTCGGGTCGCGGAAGACCAAAGACTTCGTGCTCCATGTTATCAAGCCACCCTAAAAATTCTTCGAGCTCTGCTTGATCTTTAATCTTCGATCCTTGATGCATCATATTTGATGTTACATACCGATCAAGGATCACCACACGTCCCTCATTGAGCCACTCATCAATCGTACTCTTGGTCTCAAATCGATCAGCTGCATACAACGTGGAAGCAATGCGTGGATCAATATGGAGAAAATCTCCACGCTTTCCATCAAGACACTCCCGAAGAAGCTTACCGAAGCTATTAGCTTTATACCGAGGGAAATCCAGTGTCCCCGCTTGATGTCCTTCTTGGATCAAGCGACGTATAAGAATATCAACCTGTGTCTGCTTTCCTGCGCCATCTCCTCCGTCTACAACGATAAGTTTTCCTTTCATATGTCCATATAATACCATTGGTAGTATAGAGACAAAAGAATATTTCATTCTAAGAACACCCTTTGCCTCACGTCAAGACAGCAACAAATACAAGTCAATATCAGTGAAAAATAGAGGATGTTACAATATGCATATTCAGACTTAAACTATCACTAACTATGAAACAATATCTTGATGTCCTTGGGGATGTATACAAAAATGGAACTGACGTAGAGGGGAGAAACGGAAAAACACGTAAGGTGTTTGCGCAGCAGATGCGATTCAATCTCGAGGAAGGCTTCCCTGCCGTCACAACAAAAAAACTTGCTTTCAAAGCGGTTAAAAGTGAACTTCTGTGGTTTATTGAAGGATCGGGTGACGATAACCGTCTGAAAGAACTCAATAACTCAGAAAAAACAATTTGGACAGCAAATGGTGCCGCGGACTATTGGAAAAGCAAAGCAAAATTTGATGGAGATCTTGGCCGCGTGTATGGTGTCCAGTGGCGAAAATGGCAAAAACCTGATGGTGGAGAAGTAGATCAACTAGCTGAAATAATTGAAAAAATTAAAACCGACCCCAATAGCCGAAGACTGATCGTCAATGCCTGGAACCCTGGAGAGCTGGAACAGATGGCCCTTCCACCGTGCCACATGATATTTCAGTTCTTTGTCGCAAATGACAAGTTGTCGCTGCATATGTACCAACGCAGCTGCGACATGTTTCTTGGAGTCCCGTTTAACATCGCATCATACTCAATGCTTCTTGCAATGGTAGCGCAGGTAACAAACCTCAAAGCACACGAGTGTGTGCTCACACTCGGTGACGCACACATCTATCACGATCACTTTACAGCAGTAGAAGAGCAGCTCACGCGAGCCCCTCATAAGCTGCCGACACTCTACCTCAATCCAGACATAACAGATATCAACTCATTTACCATGGATGACATCAAACTCGAAAACTACACACATGATGAGAGTATAAAAGCACCGATGGCTGTCTAATGATCTCAGTTTTAAGAAAGCCCCGTAAACCAATGGTTTACGGGGCTTTCTCTTACTTAAACTGTTTACCTAATCTTGGACCAGACTGGGTTAGATAGTTTGATGCTTGTGTATCATACTGGATATCCGGATCTTCACTTACTCGCTCAAATTTTATCTTCGCTATCGGCTGTTCTCTTCTGACCACAAGATCCTCAAATGGTCGGACCTCAAGTGTAAACGGGCGACCGTGCCCGTCTCCATCAGTGCCCCATCCCCATCCCGGATCTAAGAAGCCTGCATAGTGGGAACGGAAATCTCCACTACGTTCATCCATCGGTACCATTTCTGAAGCAAAGGTTGGCGGTATACGCACACGCTCTGCTCCGGAAAGGATGTAGAATCTGTCACGCTTGAGTCTAAGAACTCCTGCTTCAGCATAAATTGGTTTGAAGAAATCTTTTGCGTTATATCCTGCAACATTCGCGACATCTAAAATTTCATTTTTGTCAGCAATGCATTCGTACCCACACACACCCTCACCAATCATTGCAGAGAGGATCAGTGTCCCGTCCTGGTCGTGTGTGTGCAGCTCGCCAAAATCCAAAGCTCGCTCTTCTGTCTCATGCCACACCAACTTATGTTCTGTAAGAACACTCTCCAATTCTGACGGAGATAATCTGGTATCAGACGCAAACAGTCGGAGTTGCGTAAGCGGTGTACCTTCATGGACTTTAATACCAAACGATTTGGGATGCACCGCAGCCCACAAGTTCCCCTCAAAACCCTTTGGTGTTACGGAGTCATATCGTGGCACCCCGTCTGCTAGCACACGGACATGCATATCCAATCGTCCCGTTGAAGATTTAGGGTTGCAGTAGCCGTAGATATGCTCGGGTAGCGCAAGCGACTCATTAAGTCGAACGAGATACATCTTGTCGCACAAAAGTGGTTCTTCAATATCCATCTTAGTTGCTTCCATCAAGCCGAGCAGCGACTCTATCTTTTCACCTCTTTTGGGCAATAACAGTCCTTGGATTTCGTAGACTTCGGAAGAAAGGGTTAAATCAAGTGACGCGGGGGAAATATGCTGAACATCAGCTCCCCTAATAGCACCTGATTCTATGAGTTCTTTAATTCTCTGCGACGGGAGTGCCCCTTTGTCATTTTCAGCCATAATTTACACCCAAGTATACTGTAGTACATAGATCACTCAAACGAGACAGACGATTGTGCATGTGGCATAATCACCCGTATGGAAAATACTCAGACACCAAGAATCAGTGCCATTGCCGCAATCGGGAAAAACCGAGAACTCGGTAAAGACAATACACTCTTATGGAAACTCGATGCAGACTTTGCCCGGATGAAAGAACTCAGAAAAGGACACACACTACTAATGGGTCGCAAAACATACGAATCCATTGGTCGTGAGCTCCCTTCTTGCCATAGTGTTGTTCTCACAAGCGACAAGAACTATGTCTCGCCATATAAGACCGCTGAGCATACAACCATCGCGCACTCGCTTGATGACGCCTACGAAGCTGCACGAAATATTGAAGTACAAACTGAAAATTCTGAAAAAGAGATATTTGTTTTTGGAGGAGCCCAGATATACGCCGATACTCTAGAGCAAGTAGACCGATTGTACCTGACAAAAATAGACGCTGAAGATGCATCAGCTGATTCGTATTTCCCTGAATACACTGAATTCACAAAAGTACTTGAAGAAACACAATGTGAGGAGAACGGTGTGCACTTCTCTCTCCTTACACTTGAGCGCTAGATTCTTCGTCCGATTTGATACGGGTATATACCTCAATAAACTGTTTAGTCGCATGTACATCGTGCACACGAAACATGTCTACCTTCGCCTCCAGGCCAGACACGATACTTGCCAATGAACCCCCGATTCTCTTATCAGCAGGAACATCTCCGCAAATTTTTGGGATAAAACCTTTCCGAGAAGTACCCAACAAAAGCTTAGTGCCAAGTTCCTTAAATTTTGAAAGGTTTTGTAGCAACATTATGTTGTGCTCAAGTGTTTTCCCAAATCCAATTCCAACGTCACAGTAGATATCATCTTTTTCAATACCAGCATCAACACACGCTTGAATACGATCTTCTAAGTACGCATACACTTCAGTCACGACATCTTCATACTGCGGGTTTTCCTGCATCGTTTCTGGGGTTCCTTGCATATGCATAAGAAAAACGGGCACCTTTGTAGTTACTGCAACATTCAGTGACTGTTCATCGTGCGTGAGGGCTGTGACATCGTTGATCATTGATGCTCCAGCTTTAACAGCCTCCTGCATCACGCTCGCATTTCGTGTATCGATAGAGATCGGAACAGAAAGTTCTTTACGCAGCCCTTCAATAACTGGAATAACCCGACTGAGTTCTTCATCGGAAGAAATCGGTATTGCTCCGGGTCGTGTACTCTCGCCTCCAACATCAAGAACATCTGCCCCATCAGCATGTAATTGTATTCCATGCGCAATTGCTTTTTGTACATCAAGAAACTCACCACCGTCGCTAAAACTATCTGGAGTGACATTAATAATCCCCATTATCTTTGGATCATATCCTGAGACAGTATTACTCATAGAATGGTTTAAGTAACGGATAATAGAGATCGTCCTCACCCGAAATCAGTATTTCTTCGCGTGTGTCTTCTTTAGTAAATCGGACGTTGGAAACACCTCTGGCAAGCACTATCGGAGTGGTCTCTGTGGTTTCACCACACACTGCTGCAGCACCGGCTGAAACTGCATCAACAATATTCGTCGACGAGTACCGCATATCTTTTCCAAATAGATCTTTTTTCCCAACATGATCTGTGATGGGATGCATACCCCAAAATCCAATTGCGATACCTAGACAACCCAAGCGCAGTGGGATTGAATGACTGTCAGTAACAATAACACCGAGACTTTCAATTCCATGTTTAGCTCGCAAATACTCCCAGATTTCTTGAGCACTCTTAAACGGATCATCAGGTAATGGAATATAGTGTCCGTCTGCATTACTCTCGTCGATCCCCGCTGCGAAGAAGAGTCCATTGTATTTGATAGACAATGGTGAGCTGTAGTACTTAGTATTACCCTCAACAAAATACTCTGATTCTTTTTCAACCAGCGCCCGCTTCTCAACCGAATCAACCGGAACGCACTTCCCTTGATGTATAGATACAACCTTTGAAGTAACCAAAACCAAATCCCCTTCCTGAAGATCAGTAACCGATTCGTCCAGAACTGAATACAAATCATCCTTCGGGGGTTGCATGACGCGAGTTTTAATTGGGATATATTGCATGATACAAGGCAGCGTATCATACAAAAGACCACTGTGCATGCACGGTGGTCTTTTGTATTTGTGTCGGTTAATGTTACTTAACATTTCCTCTCTACGAGAGCAGTACAGGTTGTCAAGATTTTATAAAATAAAATCCTAGGCAACCTCGGTAAACGTCGTCTATACGACGTTTCCCTCTTACAGAGGCTGTTCAGGTTGTCGCTATTTTTTCAAAATAGCAGGCAACCTTCGTCAACGTAAACTATTTTACGTTGACGCCCATTGACTTGCACGTGCCCTCTATAATCTTCATTGCTGCTTCGATAGAGGCGGCGTTGAGGTCGGGCATTTTGTGTTCTGCGATCTCTTTAATCTGAGCCTGTGTGATGTCACCAATTTTAGTAGTTGTGTTCTTTCCTGAACCTTTGTCCTTTCCGATAGCTTTGAGAATCAGACGTGATGCTGGAGTTGTTTTACAGACAAAATCAAATGAACGGTCATCATAGACATTGATAATTGTCGGAACAATCTCACCCATTCGATCTCGTGTCTGTTCGTTGAATTGATTCACGAACTCACCGATATTAATACCAGCTTGCCCAAGCACAGGACCAAGTGGTGGCGCCGGCGTAGCCTTCCCCCCCACTGCCTGCACCTTAATTTGTTTTTCTAGTTTTTTAGCCATTTTTAGTTTGTTAGTTGCTTAGCTCTTAGCACGTAGTTTTTGTGCTTAGCTTTAGCTAATTTTGCTGGATCAGCTATATTGAAGCACCGATCCAAGCTACGTAACAGAACCGAGATAATACAAGATAATCTCTCGCTGCGCAAGGTCAATTCCAAGAGAGTCGGAAGACAAAAACAAAGCGTCTATCAGTGTCCGGGACAGCTCCCTCAGATCCACTATGGTACATTAGCTACATGCAAGAAAAACTTGAAAATGTACAAAACATGATAAGGCCCTTATTGTTATTATCGGTTTTCATCTTTATATTGTCAGTTACTGTTTCTACGATCATAGTATTATCCGGAGCTATATTTGACTACTCTGTTTTATTTCTCCTTGTAGTTTTGTTTTCATTTGTCGTTCCCCCCTGGATTCTAGGTTTAGCAAGAAAATATCTGACTGATACGTTAAAGCTATTTCTTTTTTTCCTTCTATATTTTGTGATTACCGCAGCTATGTACACTTGTTTGCTGTTTTTTATTATTCCAGTAATTCCGCAAGTTTGGAGTTACAATGATTTTCTATATCTCCCTGCGATCCATTTTTTTGTAAGCTTTTTAGTTTATTTTCTGACTATTACAATTATTAAATACAGGAACTAAGAGTGACTCTGTGCGTGCTTTATAAATTGATTATTGTGTCTGACATGTGTACAAAAAGACCTTTGCCGTACGGCAAAGGTCTTTTTTAGGGGTTTCATGATTGCTCGAGATACGAGGCATGAGGTAATTTTGGAAGAAGACGTACTGACTGGTACGGCGACTGACACAATTGCTGAAATAACGAAGTAGATTGAGTGATATTGGAAGCTCTACGCTTTTCTCACTTGGAGGAAGTCTAACTCTACTGGCGTTTCCCTCCCAAACATACTCACCAACACCTTCACCTTTCCTCGATCTTCATCGATCTCACCAACTTTACCTTCAAGTTCTTTGAACGGTCCGTCACTTATGATGACCATGTCATCGATTGAAAGATCTACTTGATGCTTTGGAACTTCGTCGTCCATTCGTTTGAGTAGTGCCTTGAGTTCATCGTCTCGAAGTGGAACAGGCTGCGTTCCACTACCAACGAATCCAGTTACACGAGGTGTGTTTCGTACTACGTACCATGACTCATCGTTTACAATCATCTCTACGAGCACATACCCCGGATATACTCGCTCCTCTTCAGTTACTCGTTTTCCACCTTTTACGCGGATCTTCTTTTCAGTTGGTACAACCACATCAAAAATCTGGTCTTGCATCCCTAAAGAATCAATACGTTGCTTAAGATTTCTTGAAACTGCATTTTCATATCCTGAGTAGGTATGAATAGCGTACCAATGTCGTTCTCCTGTACTTAATTGTTTTGCCATAGTGATTTAAATAAAGAGGTTAAGAAGACCTGTAAAGACGTAGTCGAATGCCCCCACAAACAGTGACACGATGACTGAAACACCAATAACAAGCGCAGAAAAGACAAATGCCTGCTTTTGTGTTGGCCATGAGACATGCTTCATTTCTGCTGCAGTGTCTCGAAAATAATTTCCTAGTCGACTCATAAGTTATGTTAGTTAGTAGTTGTTAGTACGTAGTAAATAGTCTACGCTACGCTTTTTGGTCTAAAAAAAACACCTCTGCGGGTGAATTAACTACATAATACTCTCATTTTGGGGAATGTAAAGAGATGTGTGCTCCACTGAAAAACCACCACCCTGGTAGTAATTCAGGGCAGTGGTTTCGGGTCACCCAAAGAGTAGATGTTACGGGCAAGTCATACTGGCCACTAGTCTATGGTAGGGTCAAAGTTTTTAACTATAGCTTCGCCGTACAATACGATAACCTTCTCAACACTACCTCCACCATAATCGAACATTCGTATTGTACCGTCACGAAAACTGTAGTTGGAAGGTCTGAAAAATTCATGACTATTCCCTTCGGCAGTTCCTTCTGTGAGGTTATGAATTTGTGACCGGAAGGCTCTCTTTTCTATATCCAGCTCATTACCATACCGCTGAATGTTAACCAAACCAAACAAGGAAAAATATGTTGGCTCCAAAAACGGTGAACGGACGCGCCTCCACAACCGATACTCTTTCCAGTTTTGGAAAGTACCATTCAATACTGAGTATCTTATATTGAGTTGATTATCATGGCACTCATCAAGCCAGAAAACACGCTTGAGTTTTGACCAGTCATTCATCCTTCGCGCTATCCTGAAGCCATCCTTACAATGTTCAAAAAACAAAACAGGTTTTGGAATTGGTAATTTGACAACGAATCCCCACGCGGAAAAACAGATCGCCAAACGCCTAGTACCGCGTTTAATAATCATACTTCTATCCCCTTGTAACTGTTCCGTGTTTCTCTCACGGCAGAGGTACGTTCAAATTGAACTATGCACAAATACTAAAAGAATTGCAAGAAAATCCTGGTACTAAATACAAAAAATAAAATCTAGAGAAGAGAAACGATCCAGATAAACAACGTTATTGGGATAGCGACATAGTGTATAGGTGACCGTAGAAACTGGTAGTTTTTTTCTTTGACACCGCGCCATACAATCGACACTGGATAGACAAGTATCGCGACCCTCAGCATTCCCGCTATTATCGCCAGCGGGAGTATAATGTGTTTTTCTGTAGACTCTAAGATACTTACCTCACCACCGGTCATGATGATGATAACGATAAGGACCCCAACAAAAACACCCAGGCTACCGACGACCAACCAAGCTGCGATGTGTGTAGTATTTTTCAGATTCATAGCATTATTTTAGCAGCTCTATAAAAAACAAACAGCCATGCACGAAATGCGCGGCTGTTTGTTTTTTATATGCAGCTGTCTCCAAGTGATCAAAATTGCTTGAGATACGAGGCGAACAAGGAAAAGAATTCGAGGCGTACTGGTTGGTACGGTGAGGATTATTTTTTGCAGTTCAACGAAGTAGATTGAGTGATTTTGATCACTTGATTTCGTAGGTGATGGTGACGTGTGCTGTAATAATATCCTCCCCAACTGCGATCTCTGGAGCGAATGATTTCTCTTCAATAGAATCACTAAATGCCATATCGACACTCATGCCTCTGCTTTCAGCCATCATTGGATAGTACCCCCCAGAATTACCGTCGTTGAAACTTAGTATATCGCCCAGTCGAACATCGAGCTCCTTCGCAAGACGCTTTGCCTTTTCTTTAGCATCAGTAATTGCCAACAAACGCGCCTCTTCTTTCTTTCCTTCAAGGTCATCCACCTCAAACGATAGTCCACTTAGATTTGTTGCGCCTCGCGAACCAACTCCAGCAATCAAAGTGCCCGCGCTATCGGTACTGCGCACTTTTACACGCACCATTTGTGTTACGACATACCCCATAAGCTTCTGCTCACGATCACATCGTCCTTGTGTGCACACTGAAGACGTAACCCATTCATATTTTGGATATGTGTTATATCCTGTAGTTTTAATATCTTTTTCTGCAACACCAGCCTCACCTTCAAGGTATGCCATGATTTCATTTATTTTCTCACCAGACTCTTCTTGTGCTGTTACAACGTCCACCGCCTCAGCTTCAACACTAAAGCTGAACGAGCCTAAATCAGGCACTGCCGTGACTTCTGCAACTCCTTCAACATTAATCGTTGCGTAATTCTGCTCAAATGAAGAAAATCCTATCTTCTGTAAAGCTGATGCCCCTACGAGTATGATTAGCAGTACGCCGAGCGTTGCGACGATTGTGCGCATGTACTTAAATGAAAATAGTGTCTCCATATGTAATTGAGTTACTGATCTATAATACGCGTATTATATACCAAATCGAATATTGAGTCGTTCCAGCCATGAACTCATGGACTTCCCACATACCCGCTTAAATTCCTCCAGATCACTCTCGGTTATAGTCAGAATGTCTGGTTGCGCTCCAAGATGATGATACATAACTGCAATTTCATCGGTGACATGATCGAGCGAGAGCGCGTGCCCGAGTTCGTGCGTCAACACAAGCTCCAACTCCGTGCGATCAGAGAACTTATATATATTTATATAATCTCCTTGATAATCTCCTTGTGTGAACTCTCTCGAGTCACCAAACGTTTTGTTATAGGTATCGACATTTCGGTTGTACGATTCAACCAATCGATTGCCTTGCTCACTGAGTCTATTAATATCTTCAACCAAACCATTCAATCGATTCCCCAACGAATTTACAGTTCGTGCCTCACTATCGAGTTTATTTTGTTCTATTTGTAATTCCTGGTAGACATTTTGTGGAGCTCCGCCCGACTGATTATACTCCTGCACCTTTGCGTTGTACTCAGATAAACGATTCTCATACGCAGCAGTCTTGCTTTTATATTCAATCTCGAGTGCATCGTATTTCTTCACCAATGATTCATACGTGTCGCCAATTTCACTATTGGTTCCCTCGGTCTTATCAAGTCGATCCCGCAAATCGACTTCAGCATCTGCAAACGCCTGTCGTTCATCAAACACAAAATTGATAGTGAACTCAGCAACGTCACTATAATCAAATAGATTTACTCCAGCTGCATCCTCCCAAGCACGTTCAGCTTTGTTAAAAGCACTTCTAATCTCACTTGGCGTAATATCAAACCGCTCATCAACTGACCCAACTCTATACGAAAGCGGAATATTGCAAACAGTAGACACATTAATAAATACATACCCCGCTGCAAAAAGAATGGTGGCGAGCAATATAGTCCCAAATCGTAACCGCATATTTTTTAATTATACCAAGAAACCATATTTTCAGTAACTAAAGATGCATTCCTGACAATAAAATTCGAATAATGTTTTTGTTTCATGGTCGTCGTGCATCTTTGTATCAAGATATCTTAGGTCCCAAGTCCAATAGCTCATTTTCTCTTAAATTGCCAGAGATGCGCGGAAGACAAGAGAAAAGACCCCGAGGCGTACTGACTTGTACGGTGAGGGTCTTTTTTCGTAGTCCGGTCCAGCGATTTTCCTAAGGGGAGAAAAAATCGGGACATAAATTCAGAATAGTCGCGACGCTCCTTTCTTCATTCAACAAAGCAGATTGGGTAATTTTAAAGAAAAATTACCACTCTAAGGAACCTCCGGTCTTATATTCGGTAACTTTAGTCTCAAAGAAGTTCTTCTCCTTCGCCATATCAATCACTTCACTCATCCATGGAAATGGACTCTGCACGTTGTACTGGAGCGGTAAGCCAAGTCGTTCGAATCGGCGGTCTGCAATGTATTCAACGTATTCCTTAACGCTTTTTGGATTGAGTCCGAGAATTCCCTTTGGCATCGCATCATCCACGTACATTTTTTCAAGCTCAACTGACTTCTTAATCTTTGCAGTAATGTCTACAATGAATTCTTCGGTCCAAATATCTGGATTCTCTTCTTTAATAGTATGAATCAAATCCATACCGAACGCGAGGTGAATAGACTCATCGCGCAGAATGTACTGGAATTGATCACTAATGCCCGGCATTTTATTCTGTCGCTTGAGTGAAAGCATCATCGCAAAACCTGCGTAGAAGAAGATCCCTTCCATGATTACATAAAAGCCAATTAGGTCGTGCACGAACTTCTGTATGTTTTCAGTTGAATCTGTTTTAAAGGTCGGATCAAATACTGACTTTGTAATATCAACAACAAAATCGTCTTTTGCCTTAATAGAAGGAATAGTCTCATACATGTTGTATATCTCATCTGGATCCAAGCCAAGAGAATCGCAACAATATATGAATGTATCGGTATGCACCGCCTCTTCGTACGCTTGTCGCAGAAGATACTGACGACTCTCAGGATTTGTAACGTGGTTGTATACGGCGAGCACGAGGTTGTTAGCGGTCAGTGACTCGGCTGTAGAGAAGAAGCCCAAGTTCCAGAGAATCATGCGTCGTTCGTCTTCGCTTAAGCCATCAGGACCGTCTTTCTTCCAGAGCTCGATATCAAGCTGCATCGAAACCTCTTCTGGTGTCCAGTTATTTGCCACGCCGGCTTTGTAGTGCTCGCGAGCCCACTTGTATTGCATCGGAAGAATCCTATTAGGATCTGTTGATGAGTTATTGATGATTCCTTTCTTTGTCATATGTAGATAATTACAATCTGTTAATCTCGCTCGATTCAATATTAAGAGTCGATATATCGGATCGGTATTGTACCAAATTTTTAGGATTAGGTGCAAAAAGACGAGACCTTTTTAGTACATAACTTAGAGGCACAAAAAGCGGCGCCCAGCGGGGACTGCGTGTCGCGTCACACAATCCCAGACGGGCGCCGCTTTTGTTTGTTCCTCTATTGTACACTACTCACACGCTTCGCAAACAGCATCAGGTGCAACATGCAGTGTAAAAGTCTTTTTTGCTTGCTCCGTAGTGCGCGTAGCGCTGGTACCGGGGGTTACATCCTGCGTTACTTTCGCCGCATCAATCTGTTCTTTTTGAATTGGTGACGGCGTTGGTGCTGTCGCAACCGTTGGCATTTCTGTAGGTTTTGATTCAGCATCTACCTTCTTTCGATTTTGTGTACCTGCAGCGTTGATCGTTGATTTCTCAACCTGCGATGCGCCAAGACTCCGGAGGTAGTACGTAGTCTTCATTCCTGCCTCCCATGCATACATGTACAGATCTGAAATTTCTTTTCCAGATGTACCTGAGTAAAAGATATTTAATGACTGTGCTTGATCAATCCACTTCCCTCTTGCCGCTGCTGACTTAACCAACCACTTCATATCAATCTCAAAGGTTTCTTTGAATCGCTCTTTGAGTTCTTGTGGAATGGTATCAATCTCAGCCAGCGAGCCATCATTGTACTTCAACTCATCAAGCATTTCCTGATTCCATAATCCAAGTTTCTTTAGCTCTCGCACGAGCGCATTATTCACAATAATGAAGTCCCCTGAAATATTCGCCTTTACATAAATATTCTTGTAGATCGGCTCAATACCTGGGATTGATCCAGCAATGTTTGCGGTCGTTGCTGTTGGCGCGATTGCCATACAGTTACTGTTGCGCATACCATGCTTCTTGATTGATTCTCGTACTGGAGCCCAGTTAAGCGACTCACTCTTATCAACACCAGTTGAGAGACCCCTGTTCTCTTCTAGAAGTGCGATGGTGTCAACCGGGAGGATTCCTCGGTCCCATTTTGATCCTTCGAAACTTTCGTAGGATCCTCGCTCCCGAGCCAAGTCGCTTGAGGCAGCAATAGCTGCGTGCGACACAAGTTCCATTGAGGTGTCCGAGAATTTTACACACTCTTCTGAGTCAAAGTTGATCCCCAGTTCATACAACGCATCTTGGAAGCCAGCGATACCGAGCCCGACAGGCCGATGCTTCATGTTTGAATTGCGAGCCTCTTTTGTTGGATAGAAGTTGAGATCAATCACATTATCGAGCATCCGCATTGCGATCGTGACCGTCTCTCGAACTTTCTCTGTTTCAAACACTCCGTCCTTAACGTGTACGTGGAAGTGTACTGATCCAAGGTTACAAACCGCTGTCTCAGTCTCTGATGTATTGAGTGTGATTTCAGTGCACAAGTTTGAGTTGTGTACCACACCAGCATGGTCTTGTGGTGAACGAATATTAGATGGGTCTTTAAATGTTACCCATGGGTGTCCTGTTTCAAACAGCATTCCCAGATGCTTCTTCCATAGATCACGCGCCTTCATCCGCTTAAACAATTGAATCTCTCCACGATCTGCCATACTTTCATACTTCTCATACAGTTCTTCAAACTTCTTCCCGTATGTCTCAGTGAGGTCAACCGCCTCGTCAGGTGAGAAAAGTGTCCACTCCCCGTCTTCTTTCACACGCTTCATAAACAAATCAGAGATCCACGAGGCTGTGTTCATGTCGTGCGCACGTCGTCGCTCATCTCCTGTGTTTTTTCGAAGTTCAAGGAAGTCGATGAAGTCATAGTGCCAGTTCTCCATATATACACATGTCGCACCCCGCCTTCGGCCTGAGCGATTGATTGCGACCGTCACATCATTAGCAATTTTCAAAAACGGAATCGTTCCTTGTGAGGTAATACCCGCAGTTTTGATCAGTGCTCCTGTTGCTCGCAACTTGCTCCAGCCGGTTCCAATACCTCCTGTCCATTTTGAGAGCTGGGCATTGTCACCAAACACCTTAAAGATGTGGTTCAGATCATCCTCAACGACATTGAGGAAACATGACGAGAGCTGTGGGTGCGGCGTACCTGCATGGAAGAGCGTTGGCGTACTCGGGACAAACCGAAGTGAAGACATCACTTCATAAAACTCAAGTGCACGAACTTCTTTTTGATCTTCAGAAAGTGCGAGCCCCATGGCAATACGCATCCACATATATTGTGGTGTCTCAAGACACTTCCCTGCAGTGGTGCGGATAAAGTACCGATCATTAAGTGTCTCAACACCAAGATACTTAAAGAGATCATCTCGTTCAGGCTTGATTGCAGCTGAGATCTTTGCCATGTCAAAACCAAGCATCCCTTCAGCCAGCTTCTTATCAGCAACTCCTTCCGCAACGTTCCGTGCAAATCCATCTTGATACTTTGTGACAAAATCAGCGTCAGCAACGTCCACGTCGGGGCCAATGATCTCATGATACAGTCGCGCACAAAGCTGTCGTGCTGATGCGGTTGCATACGCTGGATCTATTTCAATACGTGCACGCAATACAAGTGTCACGAGCTTCGCAAGTTCTTTTGTTGAGATGCCATCGTATACTTCCCGTTCGATTTGATTCACCACGCCATCAATATCAATATCGTTTTCAATACCTTTCACAAACCGCTTCACGTATGCGTGCATTTCTTCACGTGAGAATTGCTCCTCACCCGCTGCTGTCTTGATCATCAGACGATTCTCCTCAATCTCTTTGACGACCTCATCCTTACGCCCCTCAGCTTGTCGGAAGCGATACAAAATATATGCTTTAGCAACATTAAAGTACCCACGCTCCATGAGCGTCTCTTCCACAAGGTCTTGCACCTGCTCCACAGTTGGGCATGGTGCGTCTCCAGCTGATTCACAGACGGTCACGAGTTTTGCAAGTGCGCGGTCCATCATCTGCTGCAAAACTGCATCATCAATTGATACATTCTCAGCAGCAAATGCTTTGCGCATCGCGACAAGCATCTTTTCTTGGGTAAATGGAACTAACTCTCCATTTCTTTTTGTAATTTCAGTAAACATAGTAATTTGGTAAGGGGCTATTAAACCGCCTCTGATATATCTCAGAGTCGAAGGGGTGATCTCTCGCAGAAATTATTGGTGGTGATGTATTATTGTCTGCGCTTGTATGTGCGCAAACAAACATGCGACTGCTCTACTATTGCTGCCACAACAATCATTTCTAAGAAAGATTACTGCATTTTTTGGGCGTTAAAGACACTACTGTGATGGCTGTCACAATACTAAAGCGTGTCTTACCTCCGACACACAGGTGGAGAACGCTTGTGTGTTAATTAAATACTACTCCTGCAACTACAGTTTGTAAAAATTGGCTCATTTTCTATGTTTTTTCGAAAAACTGACAGAGCACAATTTAGTAAAGCCTTCTTTCAAGCCAGATTATAAATTCAAAAAAATGTGAAGATTAAAAGTTATCCACAGCTATCGAAATATACAAAACATATATACAAAGCCAGCAAGTCTTGTGATATCCTCAGACCTGTGTTCACGTATACAAAAACACCCGAAAGCATCGCTTCCGGGTGTTTTTTTGACCTTTTTGGGGTCTTTTTCCTAAAATACTACCGACGAAGTCCGTCTCGGATTTCTCGGAGTAGTTTAACTTCCTCACTTGGTTCTGCTGGAGCTTCATCTTTCGGCTCTTCTGGCTTTTTCATCTTATTCATTGCTTTAATCGCAAGGAAAATGACAAACGCAATAACAACAAAATCGACTAGACTCTGGATGAAAACACCGTATGTGATGGTTGCGTTACCAACATTGATGTAGAGGCTTGAGAAATCAAGACCGCCCAACAGAATGCCGATAAACGGCATGACAATATTTGTTACGAGTGCTGACACGATCTTCCCGAATGCTGCACCAATAACAACCGCAACTGCCAAATCAACGACATTCCCCTTCATTGCGAAGACTTTAAACTCATCTAAAAAAGATTTCATATCCAAAAACAATTTAACAAAATAATGCGCACAGTATAGCTTCTTAAAATATCGGCGTTACTCCACACAACTGCTCACAGCATTCGTCAATGCTGTGCCATCCACACACGCTTATACCTAGATATTTTAGAATTTAAGTATAGAATAGATGCATCATGGTCAACGCACTTATTGCTGCATTTTGTATTGCATTGTTATCTCTTGCGGGTGTTTTTCTGTTTGGTAAAAATGGAAAGTTAATTGGAGGGCATCGTTTTGTCATACCTGTTGCTGTTGGTGTATTTTTGGGAGTCGTGTTTTTTGAACTTATTCCAGAGACACTTGAAGAAGCGGGTGAACTCGGTAGCTTCGCTATCTTGGGAGGATTCCTTGCGTTCTATATGCTCTCCCACTTCTTGCGCACATATCACCACAACAACTGCCAAGACGATGACGACTGCAGTATCAAGAGCAGAGCTTCAATGCTCTTAGCGGGTGATGCGGTACACAATATTGCAGACGGTGTGGTAATTGCCTCTGCATTTCTGATTAATCCAGCTGTTGGTATCGCAACCACAATTGGTATTGCCCTACACGAAATCCCGCAAGAGATAGCCGAATATGGACTGCTGATAAAATCAGGCTACTCAAGGAAGCAGGCGCTTACATATAATTTCCTCACCGCTTCAAGTATATTCATCGGAGTTATTCTTACTTCAGTTTTTTCTGAGATTCTTAATGGTGGTGTTTGGATACTTACTGGTATCGCCGCAGGTAATCTTTTATACATTGTTGCATCTGACTTGATCCCAGAACTCAATGATCACCGACACGAAGGACATTTCACGCAGACATTCATTTCAACACTTGTAGGGCTCGCGCTCATCATAATCCTGCTGGAAGTTTCACATTAATATATTCCTCAGTATTTAAATACTGAGATAACTACGTAGTTATCTCAGTAGAAGAATACCGGCACGCAACGTGTACCGGTATTCTTCTACCTCCCTTCACAATGTAACTTCTATCAAAAGAAAAACTTCGCAATATAAAATCCAATCGCTCCTCCCAGTATAAAGACAATGATAATTGCCACTTTCCGTGATTCAGCATCCATCCCGACTATTCTACTCGACTTTTCCCAAAAAAATAGGTATAACTATGCCCACTTGGAGCCCTTTGTCTCTAAGCCTTATGGCGGCTATCGTATAACGGTTATTACTCCGGTTTGTGGTACCGGTAACCTGGGTTCGATTCCCAGTAGTCGCCCTAACGAGAATGACACGTTTTTCAAGTTGTCATTCCTAACAATTTTAGTTCGAGCCAAACACTCCCCTAGCACAAAATAGTGTATGGAGGGGTGGGGTACTTTTTATTACTCTTTTTACACCTGGTACGTAACAAAGCCTCTATATATAACAAAAGCATAAACCACAAACGGCAATAAGACTGAAAAAACCACAAAACTGTTTAAGTAGTGTGCTGTCTGGTCTTTATCAAAACCAAGTAACAATAGTGTCTGCATAACTAAGCGGTAAAGTACAACTGCACCGAAATACCAAGCAATTTTTGCTGTAATTTCCATATACTCATCCGGAATCATTACCACCCCACCAGCTAAAGTCACAGAATATATAAAATAATGCATACGAAGAAAGTTTTTCTTTAAACCAATTGACGCAGGAACATTTATCTTCCAAAACTCTGGGGCAGAAATAATTTGCACTAAAAACTTACCGAGCAAAATCAGGTAGTAAGAAATTAGTGCGTTGATTAACGAATCAAACGTGTATCCAACTCCTAAAGCAAGCAATAGGATTACTATTTCAGAAGACAGTCCGTTAATAAAGTTGTATGTTTTAAGTAAACTCACTGAAGTAGTTTGTCACAATGGTCTAGATCCTCTGGTACTTCACCTATATAACCGTGACCATTTTGGTTTGCTGCATATAAAGCTCCATTCTTTTTATCTTCGAGGAAATGGAAAATGCAATATCTCGAACGGTCTGAAGAGTTATCTATCTGGCCGTAATTTAAGTTAAAAGTTAGTCCTTGAGCTCCTGTCACATTAACAGATTCTAGGTCTAACTCGTCACGAGTTGGATACTCACCATTTTCATCAAAATAACTTTGAAATATTTCTTCTTGATAACCGATAGCAAACTCTTTTGCGACAGAATCTCTAGACACTCTTGGAGTTGCATCATCCGATAAGGGAGTTAGGAAGAAAAATAGAGTCAAAAGCAAAAATAATGAGGCCAAACAAACGAGCATAACGTTCCAGACAGGATAATACTGTGGACCTTCATTACTTTTTATCAAGCTGCGTTGAGCTGAACTGTAATGAATTAACGCAAGTAGCACAGCAGCAAACCAATATCCACCACCCACACTAAGCACTGAGAGTGTTGCCACTCCAATCATAAGAAACACATAAATCAGCAGCACGACTATTCCGCTATTTTGCTTACCAAGCCCTCTGTAATTTTGATACAACATGTATCCAGCACCAAGAAAAGAGCCGAATATACTCCCAAACAAGATTGACCATCCACCATAATACTTACTCTTTGTGGAATGTGGGGAGTCACTAAATTGATTTTCACTCATGTTTTCAAGTGTAACATGGCTG